>JACPTZ010000059.1 GCA_016192525.1 Planctomycetota bacterium | reverse complement strand
TGGGAGTGATGAACCGGGACTACTATCTCGTCGCGGGCGGGGTGGCGGTGTACAGCGCGCTTCTCGTGACGTTCAACCTGCTCGTCGACGGGGCCGTGGCGTGGCTGGATCCGAGGACGAGGATGTGATTCGTACGGCGCTTGAACATGTCCTTCCGAGCCTCGCGCCGTCGTTGGGTGCGAAGCGGGGAATCTGGGCGCGAGTGTCCTTCCTCGAAGGGAAGGCGTCCCTGGACAGATCCCTCCTCGGTCGGGCGTGGCGGAGATTCCGCCGCGACCGGCTCGGCCTGGCCGCGCTCCTTCTTCGAAGAGCGCCTGCAACTGGTATCCCCTTGCCTGGTGGTTGGGCGAAGTCAACAGGGCCCTGTATCTTCGCAGGAGCCGCTCCCGAGGCGTTCCCCGGATTATGAATAGGTGGGGTGCGAGCCGCCCCAGATCGTCGAGCATCTTCAGGTACTTCGGGCAGGCGTGTCCGCGCACCATCCCGAGATACTCGATCTTCCCCTGAAGCGCCCTCTCGAAAGACGGCGGATCGTTCCAAGGCGCCCGGTGTTTGTGGTCGTATCGCTGTTCGCGTTCACTCTGAGCGGACGGAAGCCCGTATTTGCCTGCCGCATGAAGCATCGCACGGATCTGATTCACGTACCGGCGCCGGACGTTTGGCTCCACATTCACGGTGAGTCCTGTCACCTCCTGGCGCCGGTCCCGGCCCCGGAGCCAGATTTTCTCCGGGTGAACCCGGAATCCGTTGCCTTCAATGATGCCGCGGAGCTCAGCCCCGACCGCGACCTGACCCAGATCATTGAGCGTGGCCATCTCGGCAGGGAACGGGCGCCGGGATGTCGAGAAGGTCATGTCGTCGGCGTATCGGGTGTAGGTGCAGCGATGCCGATACGCGAGGCCGAGGATCTGGCTGTCCATCCGGGCACAGATCATGTTGGAGACGACGGGCGAAGTGGGCGCCCCTTGGGGGAGACGTCGATCGAAGCAACACAGATTCGCCAGCACGGTGGCCACCTTCGGGGGCAGACGATACGGTTTTCCCATGAACATCCCGCGTACGCGACCGAAGTTGATGGACGGGAAGAAGTCCCTGAGATCGATGTTGAACACATGCCGCCGTCCCGCGTGGGCCTGCGCGTTCGTCAGTACACTCCTTCCCGGGACGAAGCCGTGGACACAGCGCTTCGGAACGTAGACGGCCCGCAGCACCTGATTCAGTTTCTGCTGGAGGATCTTGATGTTCAACTCGGGGGCGTCGATCCGGCGAGGCGCACCCGAGTGCTTCTCGATGTAAAAGGTGGTGTACCGCCTGGACGGCGGGACCCGGTAGGTCCAGTAGAAGAAGTCGCCGAACGGGACGTCGAGGAGGGCCGCGATGTCGAAGGGACGGAGGAGGGCATGGAAGCGGGCTTTCAGGACATGTGGAGGATCGGCAAGCCACAGGCTCATAAGGGCGACCGAACGAGGGGGAACAGCTGGGAAACGGGGAGGGCGCCCGCGGTGAATTTCGCTCTTCTCGCACCGGCATCGTCCAGACCCGCGCGATAGAGGCGTAACACGGGGACGAGCGTAAGGCGACCCTTCGCATGAATGGTCGCTGGATCAGCGACCAAAACGAATTCGGGGCCGCGGGCGCCCTCCCGGAGTCGTCGTCCGGGCTGCCTCAAAGCGAAGAGGCTCACGTTTACGGAAGAGATGAGTGATCGCTGATCATTGATCAAGATTCGCACCCACCGGAGACCACTATCATCCATCAGCAGAGAACACCTGGAGCGCTCGACGAAGCCCCCGGTGGATAACCACCGAGTCGGAGCGATTATAAACCGAACCCGGATTGCGATACTCGAAGCTGAACCGCCGTCTCCCCGCACTCGGCTCGTACATGTTGCCAATCGCACCGCAACGGTAAAGCGCCCGAAAGGACCTGTCGAGATCGATCTGACAGTCCGGCCTCGCCTTGCGCAGGAACTCCTCGAACTCACTGGGCCGAAACTCCGTCTTATGAAATTGACGAAGGCAATCCAGAAGCCGTTCCGTGTCCTCCCTCGGCAGCGTCCCTTCCAGGCCATCCTTTACTTCCGGCAGCAAGTACTTCTCCGAATACGACCGCAACCCCGCCCGTATCTCTCGAGGATCCACCGTAATCGCGTGGCTGGAGAGCTGAATGTGCTTCAACAGTTGCAGGAAATCTCTCGGCGTATGTCTGGTGTGATCCAGCAGGAACTTCACCGCTGAACGACGCTCGATACGGTCGGGAAGATACCGTTTGAACATGTCGTCGAGCGACGGGTCCGACACCCTTGCACGGAGATTCGCGAGCTTCACTAGACCGGTCGACGCCGGGTCCGCGGCCTCCTCAAACCAGTTGAGTTCGAGCGCCAGATCCTGGCGCAATTTGTTCTGGTTCGAGCCCGGCAGACGATCATAGATGTCAGTACGACAGAGGACGACTACCTTCAAAGGGCACTTCTGTTCCAGGAAATACTGGTTCAGCCTGGCCGCCTCAAGAATTAGCGCACTGACTGCTTCGAGTTTGTAGTTCGCATCCAGAAGGACGTCGTCCAATCCATCGATGACGAAGACGTGTCTTGACGACGTGTGGATGCCGCCCAAAAGGGTGCGCAGGTAGTCCGAAGCGACTGGCAGCGACACACGTCCACCGGTCTTGTCCGAAGCAGCCGCAACCTTCACACCCCACGCCTTCAGTTCGATCTTCCGCACCAGCGTCCTGCTGACCGCCTCTGAGAGATCAGTAAGTGGGAGCAAACCATGTTCCCGTAGCACACCCATGGCGGAGTCGAATCGTGTGGCGTCTTCGTGTACGACTCCTTCGTCTCGCTGGACAGAATTTGCGAGTCCGAGCAGCAGCAGCCATGCCCAGCCCCGGAGGTACCGTAGGTCGGCGCCCGCCTCATCCTCGATCAAGTCGCCCAGAGCGTGAAACGAGAAGTCGCCCAGGAGCCGGTGCGTGACAAACAACTCTGGCTGGCTCTTCGCAGCCAGGGACAGGTGCAGTCCGACGGACGACTTTCCGGACCCCTTGACACCAAGTATGAGAAACCGCCGCCCTTCGATCGCCGCGCGGACGGTCTCATGCAGGTCGAGGAATGCGTCGGTAAGCAACGCCGGCGCCTGCGCAGACTCCACCTCTGCACTCGCGTAGCCGAATCCAATCTGCGAAAAAGGAATCATCCGATCTCCCGAGAACTCTATGACCCCGCTTCCCCAAGGCGCGGACCGCCTCGAAGAGGAGCGAGTTTCACCGGAGACGCAATCGACAAATGGGAGAGTAACGTCCGATCTTCGACCCAGTCCCGAATACGAATCTCCAGGTTGGCGGACATGCGGTCCGGGCCATCACTCAATCGCTCCAAGCGCTCGACCGGTCTTACTGTCTACTCTTCGAGAACCCATCGTACGGACCGGGCCCTGACAGTAAACAGTTGATAGCCGGTCCGGACGCTGTCAGATGCCCCGTGGTTGGGGCCGCGTTGAACGGCGTTAGTGTTAAGTGTGCAAACTAGCGACTCGCTATCCCGACCACACGCTCCCGAGCAGGTGATACGACTGGGGCCGCGCCCTATCGCCTCTGTCCGGTAGAACCTGCGGGCGATCCCGAGATTTCAGCACTCCACTTCAGGTCAGCTCCCTTCAGGGTAACAAGCCAGAGTTCAACTCTGCCCGAGTCGTACTCCAACCAGACTGCCGTTCCGGCACAAGAGGGCAACAACCTGCCGGATTTCACTGTCCGATCGAACACTGTTGAATCGGCTGCAACCTCAACAACTGCCGACGGAGCACTCGCGGCCCACTTGCCATCGGAACGGGAAGCGAGCGTGCTCTTGACCCCCCATCGATCGAGAAAGAGCATGTACCCCTTGTCTGCCTCTACGACAATGTCCAGCACTGTCATCCGGTCTGACTGAGATTGCGTGCCCGCCTCCGCAGCAGGGTACTCTATCACGCAGCTCCACAGATCCGACTCTTCCGATGATGAAGGGTCCTTCCGCACTAGGGCATACGTGTCAACACAGTATTCCGAGAGCCACTGCTTGAAACCCTTTGGAACAGCTGGACTGGGGGCGGAAGCAGGAGGCGGGGGACGAACTTCATGCGTTCTCCTCACCAGAACGAAGCTGCCGTCACGCTGAAACCATTTCCCTGAAAGAGTTTCCTGGGCCTCGATGGAAGCAGCGTTTGAACACCAGATCGCGCAAACTGCTATGAGCACAGGGTATCTGCTCGGGCACATGCATGAACCTCCATCATTCTTTCATTGACATGAGCGGCCTGCGGTCCGGTCAAAGAAGGTTCCGGCTCTCGTGAGGCCGTATTCAGGGATAACGGATCTCCGTATCGGTGGTTGCGGCAGGTCCCGGCTCCGCATCCGTTCCTGGATCGTTGTTGTCGATGTAGAATATCTCTCGAATGGTTTCGCGACCGTCGCCGTTCGTGTCGGCCCAGTACTGGAACCCGTCACAGGCCAGGCTTTCCCATTCGCCGAGAGCATCAAAGGGTCCAACCCCGTACGATGGGTCGTACAGTTTTCCACCGAAGTTGACTACGCAATGGTTGGTGAAGAAACTGGTTGGATCCACGTTGTTCTCCCCTTGAGCCGGGAGATCGCCTTCAACTCCATGCATCTCTCGGGGGGGCACGGTAGACATGTCCCACTTCTTTATTAGCAATTGGCGCCCTCTCATGAGTGACCCATCAGCCTGGGGGACGTTTGACACGCTGATTTCCCCCGGCATGGCGCCGCTCACTCCCTGAACCTTGATGCAATCCACGAAGAACAGGCTCCAATCTCCGCACTTTCCGTCAGCCTGGGCCAGCAGAAGTCGGGTTGTCGACGCGCCACCGGCTGAAGTGGCTGGGTAGCCTGAACCGCTGCTGAAGGGCCCCCAGTAGATCATGACCGTTCCATCGACCCTGGCAACTCTCCGATCTGTAAACTCATCCCAGATTCTCGCCACAGCCGCCGACGACCCTCCCATTCCCTTCGCGTTCTTGCACCCGATGTGCAAGCAAGTGTGCCACGCTGTGGTGAGCGGCGCATGCAGCGTCACGTAGACAGGATTCTCGCTCCTGCCCACGCACTCCCAAGTGTGCCCGCCGTCCGTCGAGACCTTCCAGATGATCGCGAGCGGATCCGTGCCTGCATCGGGATGGAAGATGTCGATCTTGTCCGCCCGAAAGGCGCTCTCGCACTGCACTCCCGCGATTGAGAGCTCGGAGCCGTTCTGCGAGGCTGCAGTCACAGGGAAATCCAACGAATCCGGTCCATCGCCGCGAATGAGAACCTGGGTTCCAATGGGCGCAGGACTTGCCTCGAACTTCGCCGACACCATCATCTTCGAGCCGCTCCTGTAACAGACCGGTTCTCCAAAACCCGTGTCTCCCGGCCAATGCGGGGCCGTGAAGGCACCGCTCCCGTCGTCTCTTGTGACATCGCGATAGTCGCTCGTCGCGCCGCCGAATGACACCTCCCGCAGCACGGTCCCAAATACGATTCCGCTTGAGGATGCGGAAACGGGAGAATCATCCCCCTGTGCGTTCGAATCATCCTGCGAAACACTCACTGTAACGGGACCCGCGCGGTCTGCGAGGAAGACTACGCTCCGTCCGCGACCCGAACCCAGAAGCGTCCCTGGGGCGGCGTTCCAGGTCCAACGAAGTCCGGAGTCCTCCTTCGGAAATCGTTTCGTCGAAGGCAGACAGACATTGTTTCCGTGGCAAATCACGACCAGCGTGTCTTCGTCTGACCCGGATGGAGCGGTGAGCACGGTCGAGGTGTTGGCGCCCATGCTCACAGGGAGATCCACTTTCGGCGTTCCGTTCATGGGCTCCTGCACCTCCCAACCGAAGCGCAGATCGCAGCCACAGCCGGGCAATTCCGGACCCGGCACGGTGGTCCCTTCCTCGAAGTCGATTCGCGTGGCGCTCGCCATGTACCAATCGTCCCCGCCCGGAGCCCCGTCATTCCTCGCAACGAGCGCGTATCCGATCAAGTACCAATCCGAGGATTGATTGCGGCCGTCCTTGATGGTGATTCCCAACGTGGCCGTCTTCTTCGCCCCTTTCTCAATGACCCCTGGGTCCCAGATGGCTGAGTTTGGTCCGATCGACCGAAGGGTGCCCTGGCCGCTGAGACCAAACTCGACGGATACGTAGTCGCTGATCGGTACAATCTTCTTCTGTACACATCCTGCGAACAGATATGGTTCCAGAAACCACCATGGCTGCTCCTTCGGTGAAGGCAAGCACCCGACGCACCCGACAACCCAGTCATCGCGATCGACTCCGTCCAGTTGGAAGGCAATCTGCACATGGCACGCGGGGTCAAGGAGCACCTTCACCGATTCCTCGACCTCTCCAATCGGAGATCCCGGATAAACCTGGCCCTCAAAAATGACACATCTTGATTTCATCATGCCGGGCAGCCCGGGAGGACCGGAAATCGGAACCGTCGGAGGGTGCGGATCATAGAACTCTCCGACGAATCTCCGAATCTCCTCCACGGCTTTGGTCGAGCCGCACTGGGCATGTATGCTCGTGGCAGTCCCCACTGTTGCGGTGAGCTTCTCGATCATGGGCACTTCGGCCCCGCCTGCCCTCGCGTAGCCGTCCCGGATTTCATTCCACTTCCAGATCAGTTTCCGCGTCGTCTTCTTCCGCGTCGCCTTCGTGGCCACGCCGGACCGCTCGGCGTCCTCGAGACGGTACATCATATCGAGGATTCGGTCCATCACGCCCACCTCCCAGTCGAGGAGGTAGGCGTCGATCGCCCGGTCGATGGCGCCCAAGGCCGAGAGAAGCGCCGTGGCGGCGCGCCCCTGGAGACCCGGCCGGGCCAGGAACTCCAGGATCGCCGTCGTCTCCTCTTCCAGGATCGGACTCCCGATGACGAGCGCCCTCAATTGTACCAGTTGACGGCCGATCCCGAGCAACGCCTCCGCCTCCGGCTTCCCGGCGAGGGCCCGGATCGACATCGCCAGATGCCGCAGCGCCTGGCCGAGCGTGGCCGCCTCCTTCTGGAGGTCTCT
Organism: Planctomycetota bacterium; assembly: GCA_016192525.1. Lineage (GTDB taxonomy): Bacteria > Planctomycetota > MHYJ01 > JACPTZ01 > JACPTZ01 > JACPTZ01. Next base: position 152,609 of record JACPTZ010000059.1, on the reverse strand, counting down.
CGTCCCGTGCGCCGGCGCTTCCGCGCCGGACTCCAACAACGCGAACCGCTTCACGAACTTCAGCGCCTCCGAGAGCGCCTGCTTGATGGGCGGCTTCAGCCCGGGGATCGCCAGCACCGCCTCGATCCCCTCCTCCATACCGCCCACCGCCGAGGCGCTTCCCAGCACCGTGAACGGGATCGCGTTCGACTCCCCGTCGGCGGTGCGGACCCGCACCTCGCACGCCCCCTGGCCGATCCGCGGCGGGACGCTCACCACGAGCGAGGTCCCGTCGGCGGTCGTCGACAGCGGGTAGAGCTCCACCACCACGGACGTTTCCGCGCCGGACTCCGGGCGCGTGAAGACCACCGTGTTCTCCTCCGGGATCGACCGGAAGTTCCGGCCCGCCAGCACGATCTCCTCCAGCGGCAGCGCCGAGGAGGGCGCCGCCGAGAGCAACTCCGGCACCCGCGATACGCTCGCGGGGCGGAGGATGTACTTCCAGAGCACCGCGGACTCGATCACCCGCCCCCCGCGCTCCGTGGCGATGGCCTCGAGGACCACCGTCGTGTCCGCCGTCACCGTCCCCGGCGGGACCGTGAAGCGCGTCACAGCGACGAGGATCGGCCGGCCGAACGGATCGAAGTCCGCGATGAAGTCGGCGGACGGGACACTCCATTTTGCGATCGCGGTTCGCGACGAATTCCACAGGACGAAGGTGGCGGCGGGCGAATCCACCGGCGGCTGGATCGCGAGGCCGAGGACCTCCTCCTGGCCCTCCACGAGAACGTCCCCCGAGGGCGTCACGGTCAGGGTCACCCGGGGCCGCCCCGTGAAGGATGCCGCGCTCCCGGCGATCCGCCCGGTCGCATCGAACGCCTCGACCACAAGAACGCCTTCACCCGTCCCCTCGCTCATGGCCGCCGCGCCGTCCGGGACGGTGAACTCGATGTCGAACATCGCGTGGTCGTCGGTCGGACGCCATCTCGCCGTGTCGAGATTCGAGTGGATGATCTGCGCCCCGCTCTTCGCGTCGTAGATGGAGACGGTGAGGGCGACGAGGGTGTCCGCGGCGGACTTCGGGAAGAGCGTGAAGGCCGCGTCCATCGGGAGTCCTTCCCGGCGCACCATGGGCGAGGGGGTGATGATGTCGATCCGGGGCGTCACCGTCGGGGTCAGCGGAACGACGGTGAACGGCTCTTCGCCGGCGGAGATGACCTCTCCGGTGGAGAGACGCAACTGAAGATCCACAAACGCCTCCGCGACGGCCGGCACGGTCCCCGTTGGGACGAAGATCTCGTACGTCCCGAGCAGCATCCCGGAATCGGGACGAAACAAGGCCGGGTCGAGTTGAGTGGAAGCGGAGTAGCCCACCGCAGGGATCCGGACCTTGACCGCCACCCACGCGATGTCCGGCAGAACACTATCGGGGGTGATCGAGCAGACGCCCGACGCCCGCGTCCCCTCCTGCACCGTGGCCGGAACGGAGATGAAAGCCAAAGTGGTCACCGGGATGGGCTCCAGCAGACGGACGGTCACCGTGCTGCCGACGGAGGAAACGCCGTCGGTGACGGTCGCCATGATGATGAGGGACTCCCCGGCCATCGTGAGGGGCGGCGTCCAGGAGAAGGTCAACGACCACGAGTTCCCGGCGACGACGATCGGGGTTGTCGTCCCCGAGTCGAGCTGCGTCCCGTCCGCCGCGTGAAAGCGGTACGAGAGGGAGACCCTGGACGGGTCCGGCGCCGTGCCTTCCGCCAGCACCGTCACGAGAGATCCCGCGGCGGGAACCTCCGGCGAAACGCCCAGCGTGAACGACAGTTCGACCGCTCCGGGCAGGATCGTGAACGGCTCGCTCTGGGTCTCCATGAAGGTGAGGCCGGTCACGCCGTCGTCGATGGCGAGGGTGGAGCGGATCGAGATATCGGTGCGGCCGGCCGTGCCGGCCGGGAGGGTGGCGGCGAAAGTCGCCATCCGGGAGGTGCCGTCCGCAGAGAGGATGAAGTCGACCGCGGTCAGGTGACCCTTGGCGAAGACCTCGCCTGTCGTCGCCGCGAGCGACCAGTCGGCATACGAGAGGGGGAGATCGGCGGGGATGACGCTCATCATGTAATTGGACTCCACCCCCTCGGTGACGGTTCCCAAGGGGGCGAGAGAAATCGAAACAATGGTGATGATCCCGGGGTCGGAGATGACGTCGCCGGCGGCGCCGCCGGTGTCGGTCGAGGGCTCCGTGGCGACGACGGTGACCTCGCCGGCCTCGAGGGCGGAGAGATCCCAGAGGGGCGGGGGCGGCTCCTCGGCGGCCTTGAACGAGCCCCGGGGCGCGGGAGGGTCGGAGAGGAGGACGCAGCCCTCGCCGCGGATGACGCGCCAAGCGAAGGCGTCGTTTTCGCGACGCACTCCAATGGCGGCGTCTTGAATCGAGATCGGGGCGCTCTTCCCGCGCTGGAGGTAGCGGGGCAGGACGACCTTGGGCTTGCCCGCCCCGCTCCCTCCCGGCTTCTCGTTGTCGTCGGACCAGGAGCGCCGGGCGGTGGAGAGCGCGAGGAGCGCCAGTCCGAGGACGGTCACGGCGAGTACCCGAAGCGAGGCGGCCCCGGCGCGGGAACGGGCAGGTCCCGAGGACCGCCGACGGACGGGGCCCGACCTCGTCGTTGCAGGAGAGGACGGTGGAATCCCGGGAGACGCCGGCGCGAACGAGGACGCGGAGACTTCCGGCGACCGGTCGGCCCCCGCCCCTACGTCAGGACGCGGATCTCTGGCTGGCTGGCTGGCTGGCTGGCTGGCTGGCTGGCTGGCTGGCTGGCTGGCTGGCTGGCTGGCTGGCTGGCTGGCTGGCTGGCTGGCTGGCTGGCTGTGGATCACGGCGCTCCTCCTCCCAAAGAGGCGACCGGGACGCGGTGTGAAGGACCGCTCAGATGTGAATATGGGAAGTCTACCCTGCGGAGGCGGAGAGGTCAAGGGGGAATTCGAAAGAAAATGGTCGGGGGCAGGCGGGAGGAACCAGGGGAGAGAGGAACGACAAGACCGAGCCCGGATTACTCATGTAGGGAACACCGGAGCCACGAGTAACCCGTGGCACGTGCTACGGGCCCTGACAAGTGTCGCCCCTCCGCAGGGCCGGTCCCTCGATACGCGCGCTGCGGCGCGCTACTCGGGACCTCGGCCTCACGTATGCCGCGCGCTGCGAATCGAGAGCAGCGTAGTGGGACTAAGGGTCTCCGCACTCCCAAGAAGGACACTTGCACCTTGCGCTTTGCAAGGCGGACGCTTCCGACCCCCGAGATTCAGACCTTGTCGCAGGTTATTTGGCGTGATACACTTGCGATTAGAAGTCTCGACGGCACCCTCTTTGCGATTCCATCCGGCGAGAGCGCAAGGAACCACACGGAACCGGAAGGGCACAGGAAAGGACGGAAGCCATGGAACGCAGAACGAGGCAGGAACAGGGATCGGCGATGGTGGTGGCGAGCATCGTGATCGTGCTCCTCGTGGGGTTGTCGGGGGGATACATCGCGATGGCGGTGTCAGAGGCGAAGGCCAATCAGAGGACTGCGGAGTACGCGCAACAGCTGTACGCCGCGGACGCGGGAAGCGCCGTGATCATCGACTCCCTGAACGCCCGGAGGCTCCCGCTCCCGCTGGTGGCCGGACAGAGCATCGCGTCGAGCGGATACACGATCTCCACCCTGAGCAGCGCCGGGGTGAACGAGGACGGCGACGGGACGACGGATGAGGAAGGGGCGGTCGCCGACGGGGTCGACAACGACGGCGACGGCCGGATCGACGAGGATAGCTCGGGCGTGAAGGCGGTGGTGACCGGCGCGATGGGAGGGGTGAACTTCACCACGAGCGCGATGGAGCGGGCCGACGGCCGGGTGACGGTCATCTCGACCGGCTACCGGGCCGACGAGGCGGCGCTCGCGGACAGCGACCGCCGCGCGCGGCGCATCCAGACGATCGTGACCGGGGTGCCTCTCTCGGCCCCCTCGTTCAGCGTCCTCGCGGCCGTGACCTCCGACGGGCCGGTCCAGACGCTCGGGAACATCAACATCGACGGCCGCGACCACGACGAGAACAACGCCCTGAACGGCGACCCCGGCACGTGGGGCATCACCGCCACGCAGTCGATCGACAACGGCGGCGCCTCGGGCTCCGGCGGAAACGGCGTGGCCCCGCTCCAGAACAGCCCGCTCACGAACCAGGCCGACTACACCTACGCGGGCAAGGACAACGATCTCGACGGCCGGGTTGATGAGGAGGCGGCGGACGGCGTGGACAACGACGGGGACGGCCGGGTCGATGAAGACACGAGCGACTTCCCGGCTTCTCCGGACGCCTTCGTGGGGGTGGCGCCGGGGACGCTCAAGGCGCTGGCGCTGGCGAGCGGGACGTACTTCACGACGGAGACGGACTTCGACGCGGCGGTGACGGCGAACGGCGGGAAGGTCCCGGGCGGCCGGGTGGTCTATCTCGACTTCCCGACGTGGGGCCCGGACGCCGAGTTCGGCTCCTCCTTCAACGATCCGCCCTCGATCCTGGTCCACCATCAGGAGGGAAGCACGGCGGTGGCGAAAAACCTGCACGGGATGTTCAAGGGGCTCTTCATCGCGGACGGGATCGATCACGTGAACTCGGGGACGCAGATCCTCGGGGCCCTGGCCGCCTTCGCCACGAGCGCGGCGGGGAACGCCTTCGGAAACGGCGACTCGGACATCAACTTCTCGAGTTCGGTGCTCGGCCGGCTGCCGAATGTGAACCCCCTGGACGTGGGCTACCGCACCCTGGCCTGGCGCGAGATCACCGAGACCTCCTTCACCCTCTCCGGCACGCCGAACACCTCGGGCGACCCGGGCCAGATCTACGAAGGCGATCCGACCTGGTCCTCCACCTCGGCGACGACGAGCTTCGGCACGGGCCTCTACTCTCCGCCGGACCCGGGGGCGGGAAGCACCTCCTCGACGACTTCGGCTCCGGGACAGAGCGGGGACGCCCCGGGGCAAAGCGGGACCCCTCCGGGTCAGAGCCCGCAGTAGGGTGTGGCGCCCGGACCCGGCCGCGCGCGGCGCGGACGGAAGCCGGAGGAAGGACGTGAGGAGCGAAACGGGGCCTGCCGCGGGTGGCAGGCCCCGGGTGTTTCTTGCCGCTGACTATTTCGGCACTTCCGCCTGCTGCTCCATCATCATCCGGCGCAGGCGCTCCTCTTTGTACCCCCATGTCTTGAGGTACTTCGCCATCCACTCGCGCACTTCGGGATCGCGGGCGTTTTGGGCCCTTTGACGAACCTCGGCGTACCACTCCAGCGTGTTGTCGTCGATGAAACTGTGAATGCTCCGGCCGGCCCGGATTCGGATCCTGTGGCTGGGGTGTTCGTCGGACCAACGCCGCAGTTGATTCGCGAGGTCCTGAAGCAGTTCGGGAGATCCATACACCACTTCGCCTGATGGAGGAGGGTCGTTCGGGTGCTCTTGCTTGATCGTGCCGAAGAGTCGGTCTATGGCTTGACTGGCCATGAAATCGCTGAAGTACTTCGACGAGTCCACAGTTTCTACGAGGAGCGAGTAGTCCGCCGGGTCCATTCCGGAGAGGCCCTCGAGAGCCTTGCGGACGCGCCACGGCGGAGTGGCACCGGACTTATCCTCATAGGACCGCACCACGTCTCGGAAGAACCCACGCGCCTCGTTGGGTGCGATGATCCGCATGGCCTCCACGAGGTCGCTGCGCGGGTCGATCGAACCTCTTTCCTCAGACACGAGTCGGGCCATGGCACGGTAAGCCTGTTCGAGCGCGTTCCAGGAACCGGAATCGTGGACCCCCGGACGCTCGGCGAGGGGGACGAGGATTCCGGACCAAACCTTGAGCGGGTTCACGGCCGCGAAATCCGGTCGCTCGGGCGGCGGTTGAGAAGCCAGGAGGCTCACCTGCTGCACGGCGAAGTCCCAGGCGCTGCGGTGACTCGACTGGCCGAGCATCTTGACAATCGCGAGGAACCGATCCTCGTTGTCGGCCGGAAGCAGACTGAGCAGATACTTCGTCTCCTCTTCGCCGAAGACGCCGCGGGGCGAAATCCTGGCCACCTCCGAGTCCACGTAGTCCGCCGCCACGTACGGGTCGATCGCGATCCCGTCCCGCACGTACGGCACGGGCCCCACGGCCTGGACCCACTCCCTGGCGGTCAGGGTGCGGAGCACGCGCCGCTGGGCAATGGCGGGATCCTCGGAGAAATCCGGGATCACTCCGCGGGCGACCATCTTCGCGCGGGAGCCTTCGTCCTCGAGTCGGTCGATCCACCAGGATTCCGTGTGGGGATTGAACAATCGCTGCGCCTCTGAGACCAGGCGTTCCACCAGATCGTCCTTCATCTCCATGGCCGCCTGGCGGATTTGGCCGACGAACTGGTTGTACCGTTCTGTCTTGATCCGCACCTCCTCGGACGTCCCCCTCATCGGTGAAGGATCGTCGGGATTGACGCGCTCCTGCCGTTCAGCCCACGCGGCCTGTTCCCGTATCAGCCGATCGCACTCTCTCGTGTGCAATTCCTCCAGAGCATCTAGCGAGTATGCCTCATTCTCCGAGCTCCGATGATCTGAGAGAGGCGGAGGTAGGGGAACAACCCGTTGCCACTCGCCTTCGGCGTCACGAACCCACCCCCCATCCCCTTTGAGCCTGTCCTCGGATCGCCGGTGGTACATCCACAGGAGACCGCCGAGGACAAGAAGAACTCCCACACCGAATAGTGCGACGTACCGGTTCATGACGGCCCCCCTACCACCCAAACGCGGCTGGACGCGGGAACGCGGCGTTGACGTTCGCCGATATCTTGTCTCCGGATCCCGGCGGGTTGGCGCCGGAGGGGTGACCCCACCAGTTGAAGATCGCCTGCAGCGTGACGACACTCGGACCTGCCCCGAGTTTCTCGACTCCGAACCGGGTGTGGCCATAGATGTCGTTCATGCCGATGAACGCGTCTGAAGTGGCGTCCACTGAGATCCCGAATCGACTCAGTCCGCCGCCATCCAATCGGGTCTCGACGATATCCACATCGGATTCTTCCTGGAGTTGAACCTGATAGACCCGGTTCTGGATCAGGTGGTTCGCCTGGAAGAGACGTCCTGTGGCGTGCGAAAACAGAATGCCCGTGTCCCTCATGTCCCTGATCTCGTTCCCCTCGAAGTCGGTGTCTCCCAGGCTGCAGTGGACGCCGATCGTGTGCCGGGTGATGATATTCCGCGCCAGATCCACGGTTTCAGCCTCCTGCGACTCCTCGAAGAGGCCGATCGCAAGTCCCGCCTTGTCCGGACCGGCAAGATCGTTATCCGCCATCGAGTGAGGAAACGACGACTGGCGGCCCGGGTTGACGGCGAGAATGCCGTCAACCGGCAGTCGAGAGAATTCGTCAGACTTGCCGGTATTCCCGGTGAAGTGGGCGTCGAGAATCCGGAAATCAACGACCATGGTATTCGCCAGCGAAAGGGTGGTCCCTGTGGCGAAAACGGCCGCTCCATCCCTGGCCTCAAGGTGTTCCAGGCAGGAGTTTGAGATGGCCACGATCCCGGCGTTGGCGCGGACCCCCGCGCCTTCTCCCGGGATCTTGTTGGAGGTGAGGGTGACTCCGCAAATCTGCGCATCTCCGAGACAGGTGAAGATCGGTCCCGCGTTGCTTCCGATGATCGTGGTGGCGCACGTGCCGTCGGTGAAGGTCTGGGCCGGCAGAGTGAGGGTTCCGGCTCGAATGTGGACCCCCGACGGCACGGTCATCGCGGGCTCCCTGTTGTAGGTCCCGGCGGCGATGAAGACCGTCTCGCCCGGTTGCGCCGCCGCGACCGCCGGCGCCACAGTGTGCGACGCGGTATTCCAGGTTGAGTATGGAGCACCCGCACTTGGACTGCCTCGCCAGACGTGGTGATCCGTCTGCTGCGCAGAGCACGGGGATGAAACGATGAAGAGGGCGACAAGAGCGAAACCAAAGATGGCGCCGGAAGCCCAAGCGCGACGGCCCGAAGGCGCACCGACGCGGCGCCCGCGCGCACCGTCACGGAGATCACGATGAAGGCACAGAGGGGGGGGGGGCTGCCATTCCGGTTCCTCCATGAGGATGGGGTGGGTCGCGGGCCTCACGCCCGCGTGACGACCCCGGAGTGTGACATGCGCGGCTTGGCGCGTCAAGCGCGAATCTCGGGTCAGAAGAGACCGATTCCGCAAAACGGACCGGTGGTCGCCCGTGGGGCAACAGCCCGTTCCCATTCGACGTTCTTCGAACGTACGAGGTTACCGCATTGTCATCCTGAGCGTCCGCCGCAGGCGGACGCGAAGGATCGCCAGCTCATACGTCAAGTTCGCTCCAATGCTGGTGATCCTTCGCCCCGTAGCACGTGCTACGGGGCTCAAGATGACAACGCCAGGGGCGGCAACCTCGTACCTTCGGACGAACGCCGGTTCCGGAATGGATCGCTGCGCCGTGCGCCTTACCTTCTCGGCGGCCCCTGCGTTCCCTGCATCTCCTCCACCTGGCGGCGCAACGCCTCCATCTGCTCCGGCGTGAGCGCGCCCCGGGGACCGGCCGACTCGAGTTGCTCGATGCGGGTCCGGATGTCCGGGTCCTGGCCGCCCAGTTCGAGGTACTTGCGATAGGCAGCGATCGCCTTCTCCTTCTCCCCCTCGAAATACCGGTCGTAGAGGACGCCCAGGTTGCGGTGCGTCTCGCGGTCGTCCGGCGCCACGCGGATCACCTCCAGAAAGTCCCGCACGGCGTTCTTGTAGGAGCCGAGCGCGGCATAGGTGAGCGCGCGGTTGAAGAGGGCGTTCACGAAGGAGGGGGCGAGAAAGATCGCCGTCCCGTAGGCCGGCACCGCGTCGGAGGGGTTCCCCATGTCCACGAGGGCGTTCCCGCGCTGATAGTGCGCCTCGGAGGAGTTGGGATCATACTTCACCGCCTCGTCGAACTCCTCCAGCGCCGCCCGCGGCATCTTCTCCTCGAGTTTCACCATCCCGGCGGCGACGTACCTCTTCGCCCGCCCCGGGTCCGGCTCCGGCGGCTTGTGGGAGGCGAAGCAGGAGGACAGGACCAGCATCGGAAGGACCAGGACGACGGGCGTGAGACGGAAGTTCATGATGTTCTCCGGGTCGTAGGACAACAAGTGTCAGGCAGGAGGCCGGGCCGACTCCCGCCTCCTCACCCTACCCTCTCCCCCTCCGGGGGTCCCCAATCCTCTGTCCCCCGCCCCCCAACCCCTGACCCCCGTCATTTCCTTCTCTGCTTCAGCCACTGCGCCCGTTCGTTCTCGATCATCCCCGGCTCCACGAGCCGCAGCTTCGACTGCTCCAGGTCCGACAGGCTCTGAAGCTCCGTCGAAGAGGTCACCACGTGCGGGGTGAGGAAGATCATCAGTTCCGTCTGCTTGCGGCGGTCGTCCTGGAACCGGAACAGGAGGTTGATGAGCGGCAGATCGCCGAAGAGCGGGGTCTTGCTCGTCGTCTTGCTGTCCTCGTCGCGGATGAGGCCGCCGATGATCACCGTGTGGCCGTTCTGCACGGCGACGGTGGTCGAGGCGGTGTTCGTGATGAAGGTGGGCGAGGTCACCCCCTGCGTGATCGGCACCGATTCGGACTCCGGCGCCACCTGCGACACCTCCGGCGCCACGGTCATCTTCACGAGGCCGTCCGAGTTCACGTGCGGCGTCACCTTCAGGATGATCCCGATGTTCTCGTACTCGATCGTGTTCAGCGTGGTCCCCTGATCGGTGAGCCGGGAGTTCCGGACGAACGGCACCCGCCGGCCGACGTTGATCGTCGCCTCCTGGTTGTCCAGGGCGAGGATCCGCGGGGCCGAGATCACCCTGAGTTTCCCGTCCTTCTGGAGCATGTGCAGCTGGGCGTCGATTTCCTCCCCCGCGAACCGGTACCGGAACCCGAGCGCCTTCGCGGCCAGATCGAAGTTCTGGTTCACGGTCTGCTGGCGCGAGGAGTTCTCCCACGTCCCCTCGACGCCGAACTCGTAGCCGTTGTCGAGCGTGACCTCGGCGATCACCACCTTCACGAGGACCTGCGCCCGCTGCGCGTCCAGCGAGGCGAGGATCTGGCGCAGCGTGTCGAAGTTCCGGGGCGAGGAGATGAGAATCACGCTGTTCGTGTCCTTGTCCGATTTCACCTTCGTGCTGCCGATGAGCCCGGGGGCTGACGTGCCAGTCTGCGACCCCGCCCCGCCCGCCCCGCCCTGCCCCGCCATGAGGTTGCCCAGGAAACCGCGGAAACCTCCTCCCTGCTGTCCCTGCTGTCCGCCCGCCGGGGTCGCCGTGCTGGTGCTCTGCCCGGTCAGGAGTTCCTTGAGCGTCTTCTCCACGTTGTCGGCCGCCGCGTTGCGGAGCGGATAGACGAGCGTCGCCTCCTGCTCCGACTCGTTTTCGTCGAGCCGCGTGACCAGCTCGTCGATCAGCTTCATCTGATCCTCGGTGGCGGTGACGATGACCGAGTTGGTGCGCTCATCGGGGGTGGCCCTGACTTCCGCCCGGGTGACGGGAGTCCCCCGGGACGACGACTCCTCCCCGCCCCCGCCGCCGCCCATCCCGAACATCCTCATGAGACGCCCGCCGAAGTTCTGCGGCTGCTGCTGTTCCTGCGTGGGACCGCTCTTGAACACCTCCGTGATGCTCTCGGCGATGTTGGTCGCGTCGGCATTCTTGAGAGTGTAGACCTTGAGCCGCGAGACATCCGAGATCTGGCGGTCGAGCGCCTGCACGATGCGGGCGAACCGGTGGATGTTGGCGGAGGTATCGGTCATCACCATCGTGTTCGAGCGGACGTTGACGATGAGATCGGCCGTCTTCGGCAGGATCGGGGCCAGCTCCTTCTGCATCTCCGGGGCGTCGGCGTAGTGGACGGGCATGATCTGGGTGATGACCTTGTCGGAGATCTCGATCCCTTCGGGGTCGGAGCCGATGCGGATCTCCATGTTGCGCCGCTTCGCCTCGTCGATCGAGACGATCTTGACCACCGATTCCATCCGGAGGGTGGTGGCCCCGAGCGGCTTCAGCACGGTGTTGAGGAAGTCGAAGGCCTCCTCGACGGTCATCTCGTTCGGGGCGATGGCCCGCACCTTGCCGGTGACGGCCATCTCCTTCACGATGATGGTGCCGGTGGCGTTGCCGACGTATTCCAGGACGGTGTTGATGTCGGTGTCCTGGAAGTTGAAGCGGAGTTTCTTCCGCTGGAGGTCGGCGTCCCCCTTCGCCGGCGGCGGGACGTCCTGGGCCGGGACCGGAACGGCGCCGCCCATCAGGAGCAGCGCCAGAATCCCGGCGGAACGCAGGGCGCGGGGATACGAGAATGTCGTCATCATCAACTCCTTAAGGGCACTGAAGCCGTGTACGGGCGGGTCCCGACCTCGTTGTTGCAGGAGAGGTCATGACTCCGCACGGAGACCCATCCCGCGATCCACGTCGGATTCAATCCAGCGAGCGGTCGGTCCCCGCCCCTACGATCTCGTCTCTCCTCTCGCGCCCAAACTCCCGCAAATCCCCTGACCGATCCACAATTCGTCATTCCCCATTCCGCATTCGATACTATGGCTTCTTCCCCTCCTGCTCCTTCTTCCGCTTCTCCATCATCCGCTTCCTGATCTCCTCCGCCGTGGCGGAATCGATCGCGGCCGCGGGCGGGGCCGGTGGGGTGGAGCCGGCGGCGGGAGGCACCGGGGTGGCGCCGCCGCCGGCCGGAGGGGTCGGCGGAGCGGGAGAAACCCGGGACTCGGGTTCCTCGACCGAAGTGGCCCCCGTCTCCTTCCCGCCCGGGGGAACGGCGGCGTCGATCGGGATCTTCGTCCGCGTCACCGTTTCCTCCATGAGGAGGACTTCGCCCACGTTCACCGTCCGCACGGTATCGCCTTCGCCCACCGTGAGACTCCCGAACTCCACGGCGGTGATCTTGCCGTTCCCCACGGCGTCGCCGATCCCGCGCGGCTTCGTCTCGCCGGTCGAAACGTCGTGCACAAGGGCCCGGAAGCCGTCCGGGTCCGTCACCCAGACCGTCCCGGTGAATTTCAGCCGCACGACCTGCTGGTGGATCTCTACTTCCTTCATGCGGGGCTTCGGCGGCGGCTTCGGCGGCGGGGTCCCCTTCTTCGGCCGGTGCGGATCGAAGATGCTCCGGTCCTCGACGACGCGATACGCCTCGTACGGGTGGGTGTTCGGCTTCTGGGCCGGCTCCGGCGTCCCGCCCGCCGCCTCGTTGCCGATGCGTCCGGAGGGACCGATCGTCGAGAGTCGGAGGGCGATGTTCAGGGACGACGGTCCGTCATTCCCGGCGGTGACGCTGAACTGAGGGATGGCGATGAACTCCGGGGAGCCGTCGATCCGGTACAGGAACTGCGACAACCCCCGCGTGGGACACTTCGTCGAGGTCTCGAAGGTGTACTCGTCGAAGTCGCCGCGCGAGACCTTCCGGTTCGGGTGGATGTCGGAGAAGTCGATTCCGGAGTCCCGGGCGAATCCCTTCAGGGCCGTCAGGAAGTCGGTGCCGACGTTCTCCGCATTCACGCGGGAGAGCCGCGCCGCCATGGCCGACCAGCGTTGTCGGAGATCCTCCTCCCGCGAGAGCGTCTCCCCATGTTTGAGGAGCGTCTCCCGCGCCTCAGCCAGCCCCGCCGTCTGCGCGTCCCACCGGGCCAGCCCGGGCGACAGAAGAAGCCGGTCGAGCGCCAGGAGTCCGACGATCGCGGCGGTCAGAAAGGCCAGTGTGCGTTCACGTCCGGAAGCCAACATGTAGCGTTACTCCGTTACTCACTTACTCCGTCACTCTCTTCCCCCTCACCCCTCACCCCTGACCCCAATCCCCAACCCCTGACCCCCAACCCCCGACCCCTGCCTCCTGTCACCTGGCGACCGCCGCCGCCGTCAGCCGGGCCTGGATCGTGAAATCGAATCCGAAGCCGTCCTTCGAGCTGTTCTGCTTGATCCCGAGGTACCTGGCCTCCTCGAAGTAGGTCGACTTGTTCAGCGCCGTCACCAGGGTCCCGACGAGCTGATCGCTCTTCGACCGTCCGACGAGCGTCATCTGCCCCTTGTCGTCGAAGTTGAGCGTGGTCACGTAGACGTCGTCCGGAAAGATCTCCGTCATCTCGCGCATCACCTCGATCCAGGAGAGACGCCGGTCGGACCACTCGCGCGCGAGCGACCACTTTTCGCTCAGGGCGCGGATCTCGTCCACCTTCGGCTTCTCGGAGGCGATCTGAGAGCGCAGGTTCTCGAGTTCGCGGTCCCGCGCCGCGAGGGCGATTCCGCCCGCGATGAGGAGAAAGACCGCGGCGGCGGCCGCCGCGAGCGGACGCGACATCGTCTTCCACTGCCAGCGGGGGGGGGCCGGGAAGGGATCCGTGAGCAGGTCGAGGCGAAGGGCTTCCGGGGTGCAGAAGGCCCCGGCGATCCCGAAGGAGGTGGCGAAGGCGGCGGCCTCGGAGTCGGACAGGGCTCCGCCCGGCCACGCCGCCCAGGGGCGGAGCAGGGCGGAGGGGACCCCGGTGCGCGCGGAAAGTGTCGGGACCAGGTCGGGAACGACCGCCCCGCCTCCGGCGCAGACGAGTCCGGTCACGGCGACCGATCCCGGCTGCGCGGCATAGGCCCGGAGCGTCCGCTGGATCTCCCCCGCGAGGTCGTTCAGCCAGTCGCCCGCCGGGGCGGGGGTTTCGGCGGGGGCCGAGGGACGCGTCGCGGTCCCGATCGAGGCGCTGCGAGTGAAGACGAGTCGTCCGCCCGCCACAATCGCGATCTCGGTCATCATGGCGCCGATATCGACGCAGATCGTCCCGTTCCCCGCGATCGCGGAGGGCAGGCTTCCGGCCGGGGCGAAGGCGACAGCGTGAAACATCCCCAGGGTGCTCACCGTCGCCGCAACCACTCTGAGGCCGGCCGATTCGGCCGCGTCCACATACTGGTCCACCGCCGCCCGCTGCACCCCGGCCATCAGCACCGGCGTGGGGGCGCCCTCGACAGACCGGCCGAGGGGTGCGTAGGCGAACCGGATCTGGTCCAGCGGCAGCGGCAGTTCCTTCTCCGCCTGATACCGCACCATCTGGGCCTGTTCCTGCGGGTCGCCGGGGGGCAGATCGAGCTGACGGAGGAAGGCGAGATGGCGGGGAAGGGCGAGCACCGCCTCGCGGGCCAGAAACCCGCCCTCGGAGAGGAGCGCGCGAAGCGTCGCCGCGCGTTCCGCGACCGGCCTCCCCCACACCGGTTCCGGAACGGGGGCCGACCGGGCGCGCAGGACCACGAAGCCTCGCGGGCCGGGCTCGGCCTCCACCACCTTCACGTACCGTTCGCCCAGATCAACGCTCAGTATCCGGCGCGGCTTCCACATACGGGACTCCGAGATCGGAAATGTCCTTCCAGTACAGCACCTTCCACGGCTTCGAGGCGCGGTCAACGACCACCTTCAGCCGGGTGAAGACCGGCGAGCCCGGGATGCGACCCACCGACTGGATCATGAACTGGCTCGACCGCACGCTGATGAAATTGGCGATCCGCTTGAACTTGTTCTTGCCGATCACGCGCAGGACCCAGCCGATGTCCGACAGATTCTCCTCGGTCGTGGTCCGAAACTCGATCATTTTGTTCGCGGTCGCCTCATCGATGTCGGGAAGGGCCTTCAGCACCTCGCGCGGCGCGGTGTTGATGTTGATGACGCCCGGGACGTATTCGTTGTCGTGGACCGTAAGGAGGTCCATCACCTTTCTCGCCGCCTCCTCGGTCCATCCCTTGATGTCGAGGAGATCGCCCACGCTCGTCAGCGGGGCCGTCTTCCGCCGCTTGAGGAGTTCGTCCATCTGCGCCGACGTCACCAGTTTTCCGACGGCCGACTTGAGCTCCGAGTCGGGTGCGCTGTTGACGTTGGTCCGCTTCGCCCCGGTGCCCGTGGTATTCGGATCGTAGGAGTAGACGGTGACGAAGTGGGCCAGGCCGTAGTCGAGGACACCGTCCTGATTGTCGGGGGGGAAGCTCACGTCGCCGTCGTTCTCGGCCGAATCGAGGGTGCCGTTGAAGTTCGTGTCCTCGCCGTAGAGCACCACCCAGTCGAACCCCTTCACGAAGAGCATCTCCTCGATCGTCTCGATGGGCTGGTTCTTGCAGGCGTAGGGCGGGTCGAGCTGCTGGTAATAGTCGTCCTCGGCCCCCTTGGCGCGCGGCTTGTCGTCGGCGTCCATCCAGTCGAGAAGCGCCTCGGCGAGGTCCTCGTTCATCCGGGGGAGTTTCTGGAGGACGTCCTTCGGGAGATAGTTGATGTTCACCTTGCCGTTCTCGTCCCAGCAGCCGTAGTTCGTGGTGCCGCTCTCGTTCGGGTTCGGGTAGAAGCAGGTGAACTCGGCCATCGTGAGGTCGCCGTCGGTCATCGGGTGACTCTGGAAGAGGCCGGCGTTGTCGCGCCAGACGTCGTTCGCCCCGTCGAACCCGGTGTTGTCGTTGGCGAGCTGGGCGACGGCGTAATCGACGCCCGATTTCGCCGCCTCGAGGGCGCGGATCTGCGCGTCGTTTCCCTTCGCGATGCTGACCTCCACCCGCATCGCCTGAAGGAAGGTCCAGGCCATGAGGGACAGGATCACGGAGACGCCGAGGACGGCGAGAAGGGCCAGGCCGCGGTTCTGAGTCCGCTCCCGCCTCCCTCCGCCAGCCCGGCCCGCTCCCCTGCGAGGAGGGGGAGAGAACCGAGAAGTCCTTGTCGCCGGGGTCCCGGAAAGGGTCATTTCTTCGCCCCCGATTTCTGGGCGGTGAAATCGACCTGCTCGATCGGCAGATAGACGACGGTCCGGAAGATCTGGGACTCGTAGTCCAGGTCCGGCCCCACGGTCACCCGGAGGGTGACTTCGACGGCGGTGGGCATCGTGTTGCTCTGGACGGAATCGAAGGAGTCGAGCCAGGTGCTGCCGTCGAAGTAGCGGAAGTTGAGCGCGGTCACCTCGGACGCCACCGGTTCGATCAGATAGAGGTCGTCCTCGAAGGCGGCGATCGCGGTGAGCAGTTTGACGGTGGATCGCTGCAGGGCGATCGTCTGGCCGTCGGACTCGGGTCCGACGTACCAGCGGACCTGCATCAGATCCGCCTCGCCGATCCGGTTCGGATCGGGGGCGTTCGAGGCGGTGTAGAACGAGATCCCGTCGAAATCGCCCGCATCCTCGCCGACCAGTCCCGCATCGTAGGCCGACTGCGAGGAGAGGATTCCCTTGAGATCGCGCGTGATGAGCGCCATGGCGGATCGTCCGATCTGGAAGAGTTCTCCTCGACGATCGGCCCGGACCGTGGCCGTCCGGCCGGCCGACAGCGTGGCGTAGACGGCCGTGGCCACGAGCGAAAAGATCGTCATGGCGACGAGGAGTTCGATCAGGGTAAAACCGTTTCGGCGCCCGTTGATCATCGGCGTCTCTTCACTCCGTTGTGTCTGTCCGTTTTCGTCTTTCGTTCGAGGTTTCCGTCCCGCCCCATTGTCATCCTGAGCCTCGGCCGCAGGCCGAGGCGAAGGATCACCAGCGTGTGCGGTTGTAGACTCCGACGCTGGTGATCCTTCGCCCAGCCGGCCAAACGCCTGTCCGCCATACGTGTGGCGGAGCGGCCGGCTGGGCTCAGGATGACAATGCGGCAACCTCGTACCGTCCTTCTACTTTCATCCCTCGTCCTCCGCCCCTCGTCACTTCTGCTCGCTCTCCTGCTTCTTCCCGGCCGACCTCGAGGTCTGCTCCCGCTCGTTGATGAGGCGCGCCACCACGAGTTCGCGCGGTTCGCCGCGGTCGGTCCAGGTGACCCGGAGCACCACCTGATAGAGGCCGGGCAGTCCCTCCGTAAGGCTGGTCATGGACCACGCGTAACCCGGGAAGTCCTCCCCGAAATCGCCGTCGGCGTCCTTGTTGACGGGAATCTCCCCGGCTTCGAGGCGGCCGATGACATCCCCGGCGAGCATCTGCGCGAGCGTCGCCCGCTGGGCGAGTTCCGTCCCGCGGATCCCCGTGCTGAAGCCCTGGGCGATAAGGATGATCGCGCTCGTGAGAATCACGAGGGCGCACAGGACTTCGACGAGGGTGAAACCGCGGGTGCTCGTGGATTTCATGGCTACTTTCCGATCACTCCCCCCTGCCCGCCCAGGCCGCCCTCGAGGGCGCCGCGCTGGAGCGAGGGATCGCCGGCGCCCTGGAGCGTCGGGGCGACCAGGCCCTCCTCATCGACGGGGAGGATGCTGACGCGCCCCGTGAGTCCGCGGACATAGACGAACCGCTGGTGACCCGCGACGTCTTCAAGCATCACGATCGCCTCATCGGCCGTCCCGTCGGGATGGAAGCGGATCGTCCCCGAACCGGCCGTGACGACGGTTCCGTCCGCGAGATCGACCTCGGCGAACCTGACGCCGTCCGGGAGCGGGAAGGACTGGCCCCAGCCGTTCGCGGGCGGAACGTACACCCCGGCGGCGCGGAGCGGATCGGCCTCCACGGTGATCCCGTAGGTGTTGGCCCCCACGGCGCAGGTAAGCCGGGTCCGGAGCCTCTGCGTCGCCGCGTCGGTCCGCGCCTTGCGGGCGAGCGTCATCACGCGGACCGCCGCCTGGTCGAGGCGGTACCCCGGCAGGAAGTCGGCGAATCGCGGCGCCGCCAGCCCCGCAAAGATGGCGAGGATGGCCAGCACCACGAGCAGCTCGAGGAGCGTGTAGCCGCCCCGTGGGCGGGGCGCGCCCTCGTCACCGCATCGGGGAGGCCGGCATGGTTCGGCGATTCCTGTCACGGCGCCATCCCATCTATTTCAGGTACGAGGTTACCGCGTTGTCATCCTGAGCGTCGGGCGCAGCCCCGCAGCACGTGCTGCGGGGCGCAGCCCGGCGCGAAGGATCGCCAGCCTTGACTCGGAGCAAACGCCTTCCTGCGGCAGGCCTGGCGATCCTTCGCCTCGCCCTGCGGGGCGAGGCTCAGGATGACAATGCGGTAACCACATCCCATTCCAGTAACCGGAAGGTCCCCGCCGAACGGATTCGGGCGGGTCCCATCCTCGCCACCCTTTTCAACGTCCCGAGACCGGTTAGAGACAGCACTCGACATTCGACTCTGGGCCGTCCAGCACCGGACGGGCCCCGCCCCTACTTGTTCGGGCTGGCTCCGCCGCCGACGGTCCAGTTGTCGATGTCGTCGGACCCGCCCTCCATCCGGTCCGGTCCGAAGGACCAGAGGTCGTATCCCTTCGTGTTGTGCAACCCCGGGCAGACATACTTGTACGGGTTCTGCCACGGGTCGAGCGGGATTTCCTTCTTGAGGTAAGGCCCCTTCCAGTTCGACGGGACCGGGGCGGCGGTCGGTTTCTCGCGCAGCGACTTGAGTCCCTGATCGGTGGTCGGATAGACCCCGTTGTCCATCTCGTACATGTCGAGACAGGTGTCGAAGTTGGCGATCTGGCTCTTCACGGCGGCCACCTGGGCCTCCTGCGACCGGCCGGTGAACTTCGGAATCACGATCGCGGCCAGGGTGCCGATGATCACGATGACGAGCAGAAGTTCGATGAGCGTGAATCCGGCCCTCGACCGGCGATCGCGACGTTTCGTGTGGCGTGGGTCATGCTCCTCGCCGCAGAAGGAGCGAAAGCCGGAGCGGCCGGGGGGGGGGCATGTCCTCATCTTTTTTCTCCTTTTCTTTCCGTCAACTCGAAACCCGAAACCCCTAATGCACCATCGCATTGAGCGAGAAGATCGGCAGCAGCATGGCGATCACGATGAATCCGACGATCGCCGCCATCACGAGGATCATCGCCGGCTCGAGGAGCGAGATGAACACCTTGACGGCGCGGTCCACCTGCGTGTCGTAGGTATCGGCGAGGCTGAGCAGGACCTCGTCGAGATTGCCCGACTCGTCGCCCACCGCCAGCATGTCCACGACGACGGGCGGAAAGACCCCGCCCGTCCGGAGCGGCTCGGCCAGGCCCGCCCCCTCGCGGACCGCTCCGCGCGCCCGGTCGATCTCCTCGCCGACGAGCAGATTCCCCACGGCGTCGCGCGTGATCTCAAGCGCCTGGAGCATGGGGACCCCGTTCTTGAGGAGCGTCCCGAGCATCCGGCCGAACCGGGCGATCGCCGTCTTGAGGAAGATCGGACCCACGACCGGAGCGCGGCTCAGGAAACGGTCGAGCCACGCCTTTCCGGCCGGGGTGCGGAGGGCCCGCGCCGAGACCAGGACGGCGGCCGCCATCGCGCCCACGATGATGACCCAGTAGGCGGCGAAGAAGTTGCTCGTCGTGATGAGGACGCGCGTGATGAGCGGGAGGGCCCCGCCGAGATCGGAGAAGATCGGCGTCAGACGCGGGATGAAGAACGTGAGCAGATAGACCACCGCCGCCACGCCAAGGACGAGGAGCAGCGCGGGGTAAGCCATCGCCGCCGAAACGCGGTTCCGCAGTTCCTGTTCCTTCTCGGTGAAAAGCGCGCAGCGGGCGAGGGCCTCTTCGAGGAAGCCGCCGGCCTCGCCGGCCTTCACCATCCCGACGTGGAGCGGAGTGAACGACTCGGGAAAGGCGGCGAAGGCCGTCGCGAGCGAGGACCCGCCGGACACGGAGGTGCGGATGTCGGCGATCATCTCCGCAAAGGCGGGATTCGTGGTCTGGCGGGTGAGTGTCTGGAGCGCCCGGTTGAGCGGAATCCCCGCCTTGAGGAGATCGGCGAGCTGCCGCAGAAAGAGGCTGAGGTCGTCCGCCCGGACCTTCCGGCTCCGGCTCTTGAGGACGGCCGGGATCGCCTTGAGGTTGAGCCGCCCCGACTGGGTCATCACGGACGGGGCCGGCTCCGCGCCGTTCCCGTTGTCGGAGGACTTCACCTCGATCGGAAAGACCTGCATCCGGTCGAGAGCGGCGAGCGCCGTCCGCTCGTTCTCAGCCGTCAGCGATCCGCGGACGATTTCGCCGGAGGATTTCTTGGCTTTGTAGGTAAACGTCGGCATTCGGTTTCTCTGGGCTTCGCCCCCTGTGCTGTCCCGGGGGCTTCGCCCCCGGCTATTTCCTTCTCGCCCCTTCGGGGCGAAAAGGAAGTTGTGTTTTATGGCCCGTCACCGCCTGTTTGTCCTTAACCTCTCGTCCCCTTCACGTCTCGCATCCCGTGCCCGCTCCCCCTTAACCCCCACCCCCCAACCCCTAACCCCCCAACCCCTGACCCCTGACCCCTGACCCCTGCCGTCACGCCGTGTACTCATCCGACTTGGTCACGCGCAGCACCTCCTCCGGGGTGGTGAGGCCGGCCCGGACGCGCTCCCACCCGTCGTCGCGGAGGGTCAGCATGCCGCGCTTCTCGATCGCGAATTTCTTGATGGCCCCGGCGTTGGTCCGCTCCATGACGAACTCGCGGATCTTCTCGTCCATCGGCAGCATCTCGAAGATCCCGCTCCGGCCGCGGTAGCCGGTCCCGCGGCAGGACTCACAGCCGACGCCGTGAAACACCTCGCGAATGTCCTCCGGGAGGGTGGGTCGCATCACCTCGAACTCCTTCTTCCCCACCGGCGTCCGGCACTTCTGGCAGATCTTCCGGACGAGTCGCTGCGCGAGAATCCCCTCGACCGTGGACGCGATCAGGAACGGCTCCACTCCCATGTCGGTGAGGCGGGTGAGCGCCCCCGGGGCGTCGTTGGTGTGGAGCGTCGAGAAGACGAGGTGGCCGGTGAGCGAGGCCTGGACGGCGATCTCGGCCGTCTCGAGGTCCCGGATTTCGCCGATCAGGATGATGTCCGGGTCATGCCGGAGGATCGCCCGCAGCCCTGAGGCGAAGGTGAGCCCGATCTTGGGCTTCACCGGGATCTGCTCGATGCCCGGGAGGTAGTACTCCACCGGGTCCTCGACCGTGATGATTTTCTGGTCGAGCGAGTTGATCTGCTGGAGCGCCGCATAGAGCGTGGTGGTCTTCCCGCTCCCGGTGGGCCCCGTGACGAGCAGGATGCCGTGCGGCTCCGCGATCAGTTTCTCGAAAATCTCGAAGATCGACTGCGGCATCCCCAGTTCGCGGAGACCGAAGAGGACGTTCGACCGGTCGAGAATGCGGAGCACCACCCCCTCGCCGTACAGGTTCGGGATGATCGAGACGCGCAGGTCGATCTCGCGCCCCTGCACGACAAGCTTGATGCGGCCGTCCTGCGGGAGCCGCTTCTCGGCGATGTTGAGACTCGCCATGATCTTGAGCCGCGAGACGATGGCGGCCTGGAACCGCTTGATCGTGGCGGGCGTGGGGACCTTCTGGAGGACGCCGTCGATCCGGTACCGGATGCGCAACTCCTCCTCGAAGGGCTCGATGTGGATGTCGCTCGCCCGCTCCTGGAGCGCCTCGAGGAGCATCTGGTTGACGAACCGGATGAGGGTGGCGTCCTCGGCGAGGTCCTCGATGTCGGCCGACGACTCCCGGTCGGCGTCGACCACCTGGAGATCGTCTCGCTTCTGGTCCATCATCTGGTCGATCGTCTCGGCGCCGATCCCGAAGAAGCGCTTGGCCGCCTTGACGATTTCCGACTCCTTCGCCACGCAGGCCTCGACGCGGCAGCCGAGGAGGAGGCGGAGGTCGTCGAGGGCGTGGAGATCGAGCGGATCGGCGGTGGCGATCCGGACCGCCCCGTTCGCCCGGGCGATCGGGATGACCTTCTTGGTGAAGATCGCCTTGAGCGGCATCCCCTCCGCCAGGGCGGGGTCGATGGTGATCGTGGAGAGATCGACGTATTCGAGCCCGGCCTGTTCGGCGAGGCCGCGCATGACCTGCTCCTCGGAGGCGATCTTGAGCCGGATGAGGGTCTGACCGATCCGCTCCGCCCCCTCGCGGGCCGTGAGGGCCTGCGAGAGCTGGGTGTCGTTCAGGACGCCTTTTCTCAGGAGCAGCTCGCCGAGGCGCATGGGGGGTACCTGTTCGCCTCCCCCTCTCCCCCGCGCGGAGCGGGAGAGAGGGGGTTTCGAGAGAATGGCCTTACCTCACTGTTTTACTCTGTTATTCCGTTACTCCGTGACTCCGTTACCTCAGAATCCCCTGCGCCACCATCGCGGCTTCCTGCTTGGGGGTCAGGAGTTCCCGAAGTTGCGGCTGGAGTCCGGCGATCTTCTTCTCCAGCTCGTCCCGCTCCACCCGAGCCTTCTCGACCGCGGGTCCGATCCCCTCGGAGGTCAGGTCCTCGTCCTTGAGGGCGTTCTGGATGGCCTCGCCGTTCTCGCGGTTCTTCTGTTCGAGCGCCACCTGGGCCTCGAGGATCTGCTTCAGGATCGGCTCCACCACCTGCTCCTCCTCGGAGTCGAGGGCGAGCGCCTCGAGGGCCCGCTGCGCGCGACGCTGGATCCGCTCCTCCGGATTCCGCCCCCCGCCGCCCTCCCCGCCTCCGCCCTCGCCACCGCGGCGTCCCCCCATTCCGAAGCGGGACATGAAGCCGTTGATCATCTCCTCGCGCGACTTCGCGTAGGACTCGAACTTCGGCTTCTGCTCGTCGGTGAGAATGCCGTTGAGCTTGGTCTTGACGTCGTTCCACTGCGACTCGAAGGTCTCGCGGATCTTGTTGAAGTCGAATCCGCCGAAGCCCTGGCCGCGCATCTCCTCGAACATCTTCTGACCGCTCTGCTGCGCCTCGTCGAAAACGGCCTTGGCCTGGGTGGCCTGCTCCTCGGAGAGTCCGACTTCGTTCTTCAGGTCCTCGACCGCCTGCTCGAAGAAGCGTCCCATCCCGAAGGGTCCCCCGCCGCCGCGGCCGCCGCGCTCGCCGCCCGGGCCGCCGCCCATCATGCGGCGTCCGCCCTGCAGCATGTTCTTGACCTCCTCGAATTTCGGCTTCTGCTCGTCGGTGAGGATGCCGCCGATCCTCTCCTCCTGCGTCTTCCGGATGGCAGACATCTGGTCGCCGGCCTCCTTCAGGAAGCCGCGGACCTGTTCGGTCTGCTCGTCGCTCAGGCCGAGACGCTCCTTGAGGGCGTTCACCATGAAATCCGACATCGGGTCTCCGCCCGCCGGGGGGGGAGGATTCGCGACCGGCGGCTGCTCCCCGCCGCCCTCCGGAGGCGGCGTGCCCCCGCCGTTGTCCTGAGCCCACGCGCCGCCGGCGACCAGCACCGTCATCACCGCCGCTACCGCTACCTTCTTCATCCACGTCCTCATGGTCCGGCCTCCTGTGAATTGGGAACTGAGAATTCGGGATTTCTAAGGTGCCCCCTTACTCTCTTACACCGTCACTCCTTCAGCGTCCCCAGCATCGCCACCATCTCCTCCGACGGGATCGATCCGATCAGCGCCACGTTTGTCCCCGCCTGCTCGTACTGCAGCACCGCCACCGGGCCCATCCGGAACCGGCGCACCACCGGTTCCCCCGGCGCGACCGGAGCCGTCGGGGCGACCTCCCCGGGCTTCCCCTTCCCCCGCCACTTGAAGAGCCCGAGCCAGGGGATCTGCTTCAGATCGTACTCGAAGAGCGAGAGCGTGGCGAGGCCGTCGGTGTAGACGAGGTGCAGCGCCGAGGCATCGCCGAGCCGGAGCACGGCCGTTTCGTCCGGCGCGAAGCCGGCGGGGAGAGACTGCGGGAGGAGGACGGGGAACTTCAGCTCGGCGCGCGCCGTCTCGAGATTGGTGTTCGTCCGGGCGAAGCCGGAGAAGAGGCTGAATCCCCCCGCGGGCGACTTCTGTTTCGGAGCGGCCTCCGACGGGGCGTCGACCGCCTCCGGCTTCGGGTCGGTCTCGAACGTCCCGGGCGGAAACTCGGGCTGAAACTCCAGCTCGTCGAACCGGAAGGTGGCCGTCGATCCGTCCTCCGGCATGACCGTCTCGGCCGCGAGGAGGAACCCGCTCTCCGGATCGATCCACATCGTGCGGCTGGGGCGACCGGGCCGGAGCGGCTTCACGATGACGCGCTCGGCCAGGCGTCCCGCCACCGATTCGCGGCCGTCGCGGCGTACCTCATAGTTCTGGAAGAGGAGATCGATGTCGTGGATCCGGTGCTGCCAGGCGAGGAAGTCGGCCCCGAAGCGGCGGAAGGGACCGCCGCCCCCGCGCCCCTCGCGCGATCCGAAGCGGGACCCGCGTTCCCCGGCCGGCGCCGCCGACGGACTGTCTGAGGGCGGCACCGGTGTACCCGCCTGGGCCGGTCCGGGGGGACAGACCTCCGCGTTCCCCTGACCCGGCTCGCGCGACCCGCGGCGACCGTCGTGTTCGCGATGTCCGCCCTCCCCTCCGGAGTGGTGATGCTCCAGGACCTCCATCGCCCGCTCCACTCCGCGACCGGCCAGACGGAGTCTCATCTCGGCCTGGTGCTCCCCGGAGTGGAAGGAGAGCCGGGCCACGCCGAGGTACGAGTGACGCCCCTCCTGATCGGTGAGCCGCTGGAGGAGTTCGCGGCTGCGGGCGGCCTCCCACCGTTCCGCGAGCACGGCCGCGCCGGCGGTGAGGGCGCCGACGGCGGTGATCGCGGAAACGAGGATGATGAGGAGGCGTCGCATCGGAGAGGTCCGCTAGTGGTCGGAGGGGTTGTTTCCGGTGAAGACGGCGGGATGGGTGGAGAAGGCCGGGGCATCGCCCGTGCGGCCGTGTTCGGCGAGGAGGAAGGCGACCTCGAGCCCCTCGGGGGACGGCACATCGACCACCTGGAGCGGCCTCGGAGTCACCGTCGCCGCGCTCTCGCGGGGCTGGCCGACGGAGTATCCAAGCCCGACGCCGAGGAGGGTGGCCGCCGCGAGGGCGAGGATCTTCGGCTTCCACAGGGCCCGGAACAGGTTGGCCCGGGCCGCCGGCCGCCCGTGCTGGGACGGGGAGGCCGCCACCCGATCCGAAATCGCGGCCCACAGCGCATCCGGGGCGTGAAGCGGAGGCTGCCGCTGGAGGAGTCCGCGGAGGGCGACGGCCTTCTTCGCGGCCTCGGAGCACTCGACGCAGCCGGCGAGGTGGGCGCGAACGGCATCGGCCACGGTCGGCTCGCACGCCTCATCCACATACAGCGGAATGACTTCCCGCACCCCCGCGCAGTCCATCGGCTTGTCCATGGCCCGATCCTCGTGGCCTCCGAGCGGGGGCGCAGACTTTCCAGTCCGCGCGCGCTCGGCGACGTACGGCCTTTTGACGGATGGGGGGGGAGAAATGTTCCGTGGGATTACACCATCGGCCCGAGCGACCCGGCCAGCGCCTCATGGGCGCGGCAGAGGCGGGACTTGACCGTCCCGAGGGAGGTGTCGAGGATCTGGGCGATCTCTTCGTACGAGAAGCCCTCGATGTAGCGAAGAATGACGATGGCGCGCAGCTTGGGCGAGAGTTTGCCGATCGCCTGTTGGACGAGACCGCGGAGTTCCGCCTTGGCCACGAGCATCTCGGGCGCCTCGATCCCCGCCCCGAGGCGGGGGGAATCCGCGGCGTCCTCGTCGGGGAGCGGGGTACCGCGGCGACGGTCGAGCGCCCGGGCGCGGTCGATCGCGGCGTTCGTGGCGATCCGGAAAAACCAGGTCCCCACGGCCGCCTCGCCCCGGTAGGTGGCCCCCTCGCGGTGGATGGTGATGAAGATCTCCTGGACCGCGTCGGCCGCCTCGTGGGGGTCGCCGATCACCCGGGCGCAGGTGGCGAAGACCCGGTCGGCGTACCGCTCGTAGAGGATGCGGAAGGCGGCCGGATCCCCCTCGCGGTGGGCGATGAGGAGGTCGGCGTCGGACCGTTCGAGGAGCGGGGCGGAGCGCATCACGAGGGGTTAAACCCGGGGGACCGGCTCAGGTTGCGGACTCGCGGACGTGGGGTGATACGAGCGAGGGCGCGGAGTATTGGGGCACATCACGAATTGATCGATGGTCGCCAGAGGCGCAATCTCGGAATATCCGCGAAGTCGGAATCGAGGGTTAGCAGGGGAACATCGTGCGCCAACGCCACCGCGGCAATGAGCGCGTCCGGAAGGCCCAAGGTTCGTCCGCGACGACGCAGTCCGTAGCACAATTCCCCAGCCCGCTCCCAGACATCAGAGGGGTCGGACAGGAGCGGAAGGGCCGCGAGGAATCTCCGGAGTCGAGCCTCTTCCGGCGGCCTCATGCCGGCGATCATCTCCGCCATCACGGCGCCGGTGATGCAACCTTGCCCGGAGACGATCAATTCGTGAACGGAATCACGGAGGTCGCTGGGGCTTCCCCGCATGGCGTCGATCAAGGCCGACGTCTCGATCAGGACCTGCCCCGCCGGATCCGATTCCACAGGCGCTCCTTTCGTCGCATCGCGGCCCGCTCCTGCGCCTTCATCTGTTTCCACGTCAGGTCGAAATGGAACGTCCCCAGCATCGCCGCCGCGGCCTCGCGCCCCTTCCACGCGAGGTACTCCTCCAGTGCCTTCCCCACGGCCCGCGCCTTCTTGGTCTCGCCGGTCTGTCGCATGACGCGGACCATGACGGCATCATCGAGAACGAGGGTGGTACGCATACTTCGACTCCTCAATCGTACGCCTTGTGAGTGTGCTCTTCCAACAGTTCACAAGCATACAACATGCCGCCGTGTGATGTCAATGGCCTCTTCCCGCTCAGTCCCGGACCGGCGTGAACCGAAGGTGGGACAAGAGGAAGTCGACCTCCCGGTCCACACCCTCGGGGAGGGCCCGCGAGCGAGAGACCTCTACCATGAAGCAAAACTTCCCGAGTTTGTGGAAGTAGATCGTTGAGTCGCGCACGTCACCCCAGGTGCGATGCGTGGCGGAGAGGGCGAAGCGGGAGATCGCCTTCCCGTCGGAGAAGGGCATGTCGCGAACCGTCTCCGGCTCTGACTTATCGGATCTTGTAAACCGAGATGGTGGTGTCGTCGTTTCCGGTGAAGACCGTATCTCCAAGGACGGCGATGCAGGAGGCCGGACTCAGGAGCCTGATCCGGTCGATCTCACGCCCCGTCTCAATGTCCCAGAGCCGAAGCGTCCGATCGGATCCGACGGTCACGAGCGTGGTCCCGTCGTCGAGGAGCGCCAGGTCGCGGACCTCCCGGGTCCCGGCCCAGGAAGCAAGCACCTCCCCCGTTGTGGAGTCCCGGAGACGGAGCCCGTGGGGACAGTCTACGCCGAGAACGCGCACCCCGTCGGGAAGAAAGACGGCGCTGCCGAAGGCGCCCTGACTCGCATTCCAGGAGGCCAGCCTCTTGCCGGTGGCCGCCTCCCAGAGGGAGTATCCTCCGGTGTCCGTCGAGAGGACGCGGGTTCCGTCCGGGTTGAAGAGTACCGCGGTGACCAGGCTCTCGCGATCGCTGAACCACGTGGCGGTCTTGATCCCGCGTTCCGCAGACCAGAAATCAATCGTGGCCGTGCCGAGCGCGGCGGTCTCACAGTCGCGCCGGTCCGGGTGGTCCGGCAGGAATGTGGCGGTGACGACGGACGTCCCGCTGGGGCTGACGGCGAGGGAGTAGAACAGGCGATCTCCGGATTCCCACGTGGCGGGGTCCCGATCCGTGTCAAAGTCCCAGACCTTGAGCGTCCCATCCGATGAGGCCGTAATCGCGGAGGCGCGTTCCGGCAAGAACTGGGCCGAGGTCACCCCGCCCCGATGCGCCTCCCAGTGGAGAAGCTCCCGTCCCGCGGCCGTGTCCCAGAGGATCAGGGTCCCGTCATGCGAACCTGAAAGAAGACGCCCACGCTGAAGATCGACGGCGAGCGCACCAACACCCGAAGGGTGTCCCTCCTCGGGCGTTCCGTCGGCGGGCCACATCCGGAGGACATTGTCGTAGCCTGCGGAGAGAAGATGTCGACTCTGCGCCTCAAAGGCGACTCCCGTGACCGGACCCCCGTGCGCCTGCCACGCACTAATCAGTCTTCCGATCGAGACGTCCCAGAGCCGCAGGAGGCCGTCCGGGCCGCCTGAAAGCGCCCGTGCCCCGTCGGAGCTGATCGTGAGGGATTGAAGCTGGCCTTCGCAGGCATGCCATGACGCGAGCGTGGCGCCGGTTGTCACATCCCAGGAACTGACGTCCGCCGTGAAGCGGCTCCCGGAAACGGCGCGGCGGCCGTCCGGAGAGAACTCAACGAAGGCGGTGTCCGATGCCTTCCCCTCCCACTCAGCCAGGAGGACACCCCTCTCCGCGTCCCACAGATCCAGTGTGCCCGAGGAGTCCTTTCCGTAATCCCCGAATCGCTCACTCCCGACGAGCGCCCGCTTTCCATCCGCGGTCAGGGCAAGCGACTTGACCCATTTCGTGTTCGACTCCCATGGCGCGATCTCCACACCGCGCAAGATGTCCCAGAATCGAATCACGGTACCGGTCCCGGACAGGGCCCTCGTTCCATCGCCCGAGAGAGCGATGCGAAGCATCCGGTCGTCTTTCCCCTTCCACGTGCGGAGGAGGCGCCCCGTGTCGGCGTCCCAGACAAAAAACTCCCGCCCGTCCGAGGCGACGACCTCCGACCCCGCACGGGCGAAACCCAGGGCAACGGTGTATCCAGGGGTCGGCCAATCCCACGATCTGATTTCGCGGCCGGTGGACGTTTCCCACAGCTTGATGTCCGCCCCACCGGAGAGCGCCCGCCGGGCGTCAGGACTGAAGGCCAGGTGCCCAGATGAGCCGGCGTGGCGCCATCGACGGTCGCCGAGGATGTTCGCCAGTGTGATTCTGGAGTTCCGGGAGACGAGGACCGCCTCCGGCGGGGGTGCAGCGAAGTTGCGATTTCGCCAGTCGTCCGGCTCGCGAAGGATGACGAACAGCCCCACGGCCAGCAGGCTGGAGGCCAAGACGATCACCGTCTTTCGGCGAGTCGTTCTTGAGGATGAGCCCTGCGGCATGCCGTGCGCCTCGCGCGACGAGACCCGGTTCACTTCCAGAGCGCCTTCACCTGCCCCCCCGGATAGTACTGCCGCAGGATCTCCGCGCACGTCTTCCCCTTCGACGCCATCCGCTTCGCCCCCTCCTGACACATCCCCACCCCGTGGCCCCAGCCGTGGCCGTGGAAAACCCAGTCGTCGCCCTTCTTCTCGACCGTGAACCAGATGCTCTTCAGGTCGTCCGGGCCCAGCGCATCGCGGAGGTCCACCGCGCGCACCTTGAGCGGCTTCTCCGGCTTCTTCGTGTGCGAGATCTTGAGACGGATCACGCGACCGCTGGGACGGGCTTCGTCCACGATGATGGCGGTGATCGCGCCGACCTCCTCCCCCGTCTCGGCCGCGAGCGTCTTGCGCAGCGTCTCCGCCTTCACTTTGAAGTCCCAGTCGTTGAGCGCCGCCTTCTCGCACCACGGGTCAGGACCGCCGGCGAGGGCGGGACAGTCGTCGCCGAAGATGTCCTTCCCGGGTTCCGTCTGCCCGCCACAGGTGGAGTGGAAGAACGTCGTGAAGACCTTTCCCTTCCAGGTCAGCGCTTGACCCCGAGTGGCGGCCACCGCCTTCCGAACCCCGGCATCGACTCCGGCGACACCCCGATAGACCTGGGAGCGGGTGTCGTTGAAGACGTCGTAGTACTGCCGCTTGCGCGACTGTCGCTCCGACTCCATGCAGGCGAGGGCGTAGGTACGGCTGGCCACCGCCTGCGCCTCCAGCGCGGCCGGACGCGAGCCACTCCCGATCTCGTTCCCGATCACCCCCTCGACGTAACGGTCCATCGGGACCGCGTTCACGACGAGGAGCCGGTCGGTGGAGAGGCGGATCACATCGAGCCGGCCCGGATATTTCGCCCCGTTGAACCGGACCGGTTCGTCTTTGGCGGGGATGACCGAGATCTTCTTCTCGCGGACGGGCGTCTTCCCGCACTGGAGGGCATCCTTGACCGCCTTCACCTCCCCCTTCTCGAAGCGGGCCCCGCGGGCGAGGACGGCCGGCTTGTCCAGTTCCGTGATCGTCCAGGGACCGTCGATCTCGAGTTCGAAGGAGCTGACCCCCTGGCCGATGCAGACGCGGATCGTCGGCTCGGCCTCGAAGGGATCGGCGACGAGGGGCGGGGAGGCGCCGGGGGTGAGGAGGGCGAGCGCGAAGGTCAGGCCCGCCAAGGCGCCGATTCGCCGCCCCGGACGGGTCCCGACCTCGGCATCGCATTCTCGGACCCCGCATCGTTCCGGGCATGTACCCACGGCTTGATCCCATTCGTTCCAGGGACCGGTCGGTCCCCGCCCCTACGGCGTCCGCGAGCGCGTGGCGCGGGCGTCCCCGCCGGCGCGGCGCCGGTCGGGCCGGGCAGGCGGAGACGCCTGCCCCGCACATCCCCTCGCCGTGGCGCGGGCGTCCCCGCCCGCGCCGGGCGGGTCGGCGTCCCTGTCGGCGGACCGCTCCGCGACGCTCACGCGGGCGCGGCGGTGTTGAACCGGATCGTGGTGCCGCCGAGGCGGAAAGTGTCGCCGTTCTGGAGGGCCACCGAGCCGTTGATCGGCTCCCCGTTCAGGACCGTTCCCCCCGACGACTCGAGGTCCTTCAGGAAGAAGTGCCCGTTCTTGTAGGTGAGTTCGGCGTGTCGGCGCGAGATGTTGTGCTGCGGGTCCTCGAGATTGCAGCGCGCCGGGTCGGGAAGGTCGGCCCCCGACGAGCGGCCCAGTTCCAGCCGGTCCCGCATCATCCGGATCGACTTCCCCTGCTGCGGCCCCGTCATCACGTGAAGGACGGCGCGAACATGCTCCTTCTCCTGGAGCGCAATCAGGTAGTCGTTCGTCTGGCGCAGGCGGTGGATCAGGACCTTGAAGAGGCCGAAGGCGACGTTCGGGATCGTCTGGATGAGGAGGCGGATCGCCTTCTGCTTGAGGAAAAGCATCGTGACGGCCGTCTTGGCGCGGCAGGAGGTGGTGCGGATCCCCTCGCTCAGAACGGCCATTTCGCCGAAGAAGTCGGGCGGTTCGAGGACGGCGATCACGGTGGGGGCGTCGTCCGCCCCCTTGTAAATCTCGATCTTGCCGGTGACGATGAAGAAGATCGTGTCGCCGTGGTCCCCTTCGTGGAACAGCAGCTCCCCGGCGGGGCATTCGCGGACGCCGCAGCGGGAGGCGATCTTCTCGATCACGTCGTCGGAGAGCGCGGCGAAGAGTTCGCAGGACTTCAGGTACTCGTGCTTTTCGGTGGCGATCATGCGGCCGATGATAGGCTGCCTCCGCGGGGAGGGTCAAGGGAAATGCCGGGCCCGCGGTTTCCCTTTGACGCCCCCGCGGCCCGCTGCTAGGATGCGCGGTCGCCCTCTGGAGGGACGTGAGCCCCGTGCCGATCAGCCTGAAATGCCCGAAGTGCGAGAGCGACCTTTCGTTCAGCGAGAAATTCGCCGGACGACAGGGGATGTGTCCGCACTGCGAGGAGTTGATCGAGATCCCGAGGGCCGGCTCGACGACCGTCAAGCCGATGTCCTCCGGCGCGGCCGCGGGCGTCGCTTCCGCGACGCACTCCGGCGCCGCTTCTGCGGCGCACTCTGGCGGCGCTTCTGCGGCGCACTCCGGCGGCGCTTCTGCGGCGCACTCCGGCGGCGCCGCCGCGGGTCACGCCGGAGGAGGAACGGGCACCGCCGTCGCCGCCCCGCCCGCCCAGAAGTCGACCGTCCTGACCGAGGCGCAGTCCTACCTCAAGCTCGCCTGCGAGAAGGGGGTGCTGAACGCCGACGGGGCCAAGAAGTACTTCGCCCTCTTCCGGCAACTGACCGCCTCCGGCCAGGCCTACACGTCGATCAGCGAGATGATGGTCGAGCGCGGATTCTTCACCGTGGAGCAGAACCAGTCGATCGTCCGCGCGATGAACAAGGGGCTGCGACGCAACCCGACCAAGGTCGTGCGCGCGGGCGAGGCGCTGAAGGAGTGCCCGAACTGCTTCGAGATGATCAAGCAGGAGGCGAAGTCGTGCCGCTGGTGCGGGTCGCTCTTCGAGCAGCTCGAAATCCTCGAGGAGTGCGCGAACTGCGGGACGGTCCAGCCGCCCGAGAACAAGTTCTGCAAGTCGTGCGGGGCGAACGTCCAGACCGGCATGATCGGCGAGCTGACCAAACGCAAGTGTCCCCGGTGCGGGATCGTCGCGAGCGGGATGGAGACGGTCTGCGTCGTGTGCGGAACCTCCTTCGACCGCGCGGCGGCCTCGGTGCAGGCGGAGAACGCGGGCAAATCGGTCGCGCAGTTCGTGAAGGACCGGATGGGGTGGGTCTATCTGATCCTCCTGATCGTGGTCGTCGGCTGGCTCTACCGGAACTCTTCGTCGCTGAAGGAGAAGGCGAGCGAGCAGCTCATCGGGGCGGAGGAGACGGCGGTGCGGAAGGCCTTCGGGGAGTTCGAGAAGGCCCTCTCCTACGAGAACTACGACGGCCTGGCGCGGATGATCGACCCGCAGTCGAAGAGCGGCGTGATCGACGGCAAGGCGGTGAAGGATCGACTGAAGGCGGTCGCCAAGATCGAGAGAGAGGGGGAGTCGGTGAAGCGGGTCCTCCTGGAGCAGGTCGCCGTCACCGGGACCCGGGCCACCACCTATGTATCGATCACCATCTCGCTCCCCGAGCCGCCGACCCCGCCGCCGGGAGGCGGCGACGCCGGCGATCCGCTCGCCAAGATCGATCTGCTCGGCAAGGGGGGGCCGAAGGAGCGATCGGTCCAGATGACCTGGAACTGGGTCCAGCGGAACGGCATCTGGATGTATCAGGGGCCGTTCTGAACCGCGAAGGGCGCGAGGCCGCACCGCACGCTACATGCGACGGCGCAGGGCGACCCATGCGAGGATACACCCGATGACCCCCGCAGCGCCAACCACGCCGTAGATCGCGGGCGCGGAGTCCCTTGGAGGGGAGACCGGCGCCGCGGTCCCTTTGTCCGGAGCGGTGCCGGCAGGAAAGCCGCCGGCAGGGCTCGTCGAGGGGACGGCGGAACTCGATGTCTCCGCGGTCTCAGGCGACTTCGGGGGTGGTGGCTTCCAACCTTTGAGGGGGTTGCCGTTGGCTGGATCCCTCCCCTGTTCCCAAGCCGCCAGATCCTTCTGAAGACTCCGATAGCCCGAGTCCCGGTACCAGTTGGAAGATCTCTTCTTGGGCCGCGGCCCGAAGCCCGGCGTGGGAGGGGGGGGATCCGGGGGCGGCCAACCCGGCGGGGGATCCGTCCATTCGGGACGATTCAGGTAGCCTCGAAGCGTCTCCGCTTTCCACCACCAGTAACCCTCGTCAGTGACACTCCAAGGTACTCCAAAGACATGATGCCCCACCGCGCTCAGGAGCTCGGCGTGCGGAGAAGTCCAAATGATCTTCTGAAAGAGGTCGCGCGAATCGGTGAAGTTGCTTGCCATCAAGTAGATGCCGTAGAACTCGTTTCGCACGTCGAAGAGGGGTTCCTCCGGGTTTTCGCCCGGTGGCCGCCGAGAATGTGGATCATTCAGCCACGACTGGTAGAACTTCATCGCCTCGTCCTTCATCCGTGTGTCGCCGGTGCGAGCAAGGTACTGGGCAGCGGCTGACGGCAGATCATCCCTTGCTGAGTAGCGCCGATCCCCATGCTCTCCCGTAGCACAAATTGATCGCATGATCTCGAGCAGCGTGGTCTTGACGTCTCCGTCTCTTTCCAGACGTGCTAGATAGCCATTCGTGTCTCCGCCGCACGTGTAGCCACCCGTATCCAGAAGTTGTTGAACAAAGTCGGACTTTGTCGGTGAGCCGAGATCATCACCAGCCAAGGTCGGTCTGATGAGCGCGCAGAAAACCAGGACGATGCAGAGGAAGTGCGGCCAGGTCGGTACTCGATCGGAGGATGAACTCATGGATCCCTCGAAATCGCATGGGGAAAACAGCACGAACGAAGAGAGCCGGAAACCGGATGGTCGCAGGGCCTCCCCTTGCTCACGCCGCATGTGATCAAAGTGCCCGAACGGCTACTCGCGTAGGGGCGACGGCGGTCCGGGAGGGGGACCGCCCCCGTCGCCATTCTCCCCGCCGTCTGTCCCGCCGTTCACGTACGGACTTCCACCCGCTTCCTCTGATTGGCCCAAGGGGATGTAGTAGCCCCTCTGCCCGTTCAGTTTCCACATCAGTCTCCGAATGTTCGGAATCTCGGACCCGTCAATCATATCTCCGCCGTCCTTGTCCGGCGGCACGTCCTGTCCGTTGGCGCGATAGAGATCGGCCGCATGGGACAGAAGATGGCCCAACTCGTGCGCTAGAATCACCCCCTCCGTGTGATTAGCCTCGACCCGCGTGATGTTGGAGTCCGCCTGCGTCGCCTGTCGCTTCACAAACAACATCCCGCCCAGATGGCCCGTCCCGACGAACGGCTGGGATAAACCCGCGTCTGGGAGCCTTGCCCCGTTGTCCCAGAAGAACAGTGCATTGACCACAAACACCGTTACGACGGCTCCCCCGTCTCGCCCGCCCGCGAACGCAAACTGTTCGTAGGAAGACATATTGAATCCGGCCCCCTGCTCGCCTCCGATCGCCTCGTTCACGAGCTCACGCGCCTCCGTCGGCGCGGGTTCGGCCAGTTCGAGCGCCAAACACGCCTGGTCCCAGATGCTCTGCGCCCGTTTCAAAACCACCGTTTGCTCTCGCTCGTCTTCAAAAAGCAAGACTTGTCTCTTGGTCCCTGTTGGATCGGTTATTGGGGTCTCGTTCGGATCCCCGCAGAACACGAATCGCACCTTCACCTTCTTCCGCGCCGGCCCCATTCGGACCACCCGGAACTTGGTCCGAACCGCGAACTCGTCCTGCGCCACGGCGCTCTCGTCGTCGTACTCTTCAGCCTTGTAGTCCTGATTCCAGATCACCAGTTCCTGGAACTCCGTCAGTCCCGCCGGCGGAACATACTGCACCATCCCGCGCGAAAACCCGAGCCCTTCCGGGACCTCGCTCGCCGCCTTCGAAAGGAACCGGCTCCCGAAGTCCGCGTTCGAGGGCCACCCCAGATCCCCTCCGCCCCCGGCCGCCGGCGGGACGGGCTCGAACGTCCCGATCGGCACGTTCTCGTACGGCGGTCCGCCCAGGAACCGGTTCATGTCCCTGTCGCCTGAGAAGAGCTGCGTTCGGTACCTGGGACCTTCGGGTAAGTACACGATGAACCTCGGAGGTGGATCTCCCGCACAGATGAGGAGCCGGTTGCTCACATACCACTCCTTCTTGACCCCCTCCTCGGTGTCATACTGGAACGGCGCATACGGCGGCTCGATCAGGGCCCCGGCGCCGTTCTCCGACCGCGCCACCACGGGTCCCCCCGCCCCCAGCGAAACCTCCATCCTCAGTACGTCTCCCACGCGCACCACGTTGTCGGGCAGTTCGTCCGGCAGAGGCTCCGGCGCCTCGCCTCCGCCGCCGCCGGACGATTCTCCGCTGCCCCGGCGCCACGGCCGGGGTTCGCGCAGTCCCACCAGAATGTCCGAGCGATAGAATCCGCCGTCGGCATCGCCGAGCGACAACCCTCTCGTCGGAAACGGAATCTCCGTGTCCGCGTGCACCGCGTACCCGATACCCATGGCCGAGATGAGACAGGAGGGGCCCGACAACCCCTCGGGCAGGCGGGCCTCCACGATGAACTGCGCGCCCGACGGAGGGGATTCCCGATCCACGCGGTTCGCGTCGGTGGAACGCGGCGCGGACGGAGTGAGCGTACTCGCCGCCAGAATGTCCACCTCAGGGGGACCGAAGGCGAAGTCGTTGTCGCGATCCACGAAGACCTCGTCCCACTCGTAGGTCGAAACCTCGCCCGTCTCCGGATTGGTGACGGTCAACCGAACCGTGCCCTCCAGGACGACCGACCGGATCAGGGCCGGTCCGGGTCCCAGCGGGGTGTGCGTCATCTCGGCGAGTCCGACGCCGATCCGCACGACATCCTCGCTCCCGTCTCTCCCCGTGAAGCGAACCCGCGATTGAACGAGGGCGTACTCGGCGTTTGGTGCGGACCGGGCCGCCACCAGGACCGCGAACATACCGAACGCTGAGGCGGCGTCCACCTGGAGAGGTCGGGCGAGCGGCGTCCCGGCCAGTCCGACCTGGCCGTTTCCCCCAACGATGAGCGGGGCCAGCGGCGCGGTATCCTGACCGTCGAACCAGACCTTGAAGTCCGCCTGCGCGCAAAAGCCGAAGTACCGGTCGGCGAAACCGAATCCGGCGGGAACCAGCCTGATCGCGAAGTCTCCCGCCTTTCTCGCGACCGCATAGAACCGCACCCGACCGTCCGGTCCGGTGCGTGCTCGCCGGGGGAGGAAGGTGGCGGCCTCCGGATCCGCCGTGAAGGGCCCGCCCGCCTCGCCGAACGTGCCGATCTCCGCCGCCATCTCCAGCCCCTCCATGGGGCGGATCTCGCTCGTTCTTACGCCGGCGGTCGTTTGCACGCGTTCCTCGGCGAAGAAGAGCGTGTCGAGCCCGACGGCGCTGTTCTTCACCATCTCCAGACTGCGAATGGGGATGATCGCGCCGGGAAAGACCCGATCCCCGCAGGGCGTACGGCCAAAGAACGGCGTCGCTCCCACGACGCGAAGGGGAGTCACGGTGTAGGTGAAACGGACCGGCGGCACTTCGGGATCGTCGGGAAGCGAGGCGACGATTTCCGTGTCCTGAAGTTCGAAGGTATCCGGATCGAAGCGGACATCAAAGGGGGTGAAGCGCCCGCCCGCCTCCCCATGGGCATCCGTGACCCAGGATCGAGCGGGGGTCCTCTCGACAACGCCGTTGCCCCCGGTGGCGGAGAAGGCGACCCGCGCGCGGGGAACCGCCCGACTTCCTCGTCGCACCCGGACTACAAAGTCGTCGCGCGCGGGGCGACGAGACGGCCCGCCCTGGCCGTCTCCGGAGACGATTTCCAGGACGATCGCCGCACCGCCCGTCGGCGGAAAGAGCGACGGCGTCCCTTCGGGGGGCGGCGTCAGGGTGAACGAGGCCGAATCACTCGTCGAGTTTCCGACAACGTCGGAGACGGCGACTTCAATGAGATTGGCGCCGAGGATCAGGCCGCCCAACTCGTCAGGGGTGGGGGTGAAGGTGAAGATCGGACTCCCGCGTTGGAAGAGCGCGGTACGATCGATGCCGTTGACCCGCAGGACAGCGCCCGATTCATGGACGGCAGAGATTTCGTCAATCACCTCGACCCTGACAAAAAAGCCGATGGCGGCGGCCGCGGCCTCGCCGTTGGCCGGGGTGAAGACGATCCGGGGCGGCCGCGTGTCCACCGTGACGCCGGCGGTCTCCGTATTGGAGACAGCCAGGACCTGCTCCCCGGCGCCGCTACCGTTCGACCCGCGACGGAGCACCGCCGAGATGCTGAGGGTGTAGAGGGCGTCGGGCGCAACGGCGCCGTCGGTCATCGTGCCGTCCCACTCGAGGGAGAAGGGGACCGACAGAAAGAACTCGCCGGCCGGGGTCCCCTTCGGGCGTAGAACGGGCGAAACAGGGAGGCGCCGGGCGAGAACGCGAATCGTGGTGGATTGAGACACGACGACGGCTATATCGAGGAAGAAGGGAGTCCGCCTGGATTCGGCGAGGGCCTTCTCGCTGTCCGCGGCGAGACCCCACTTGCCGGCGATGCGGATCGCGGCGGAGATCGTCGCCGCATCAAGGGCGCCGTCGCCGTTCGGGCTGATCGCCGCAGGGGCCGCGGTTGCGTCGGACACGGTGAGGTCACCCGTGGCTCCAGGCGCCATCGCCGGCCAGGCGAAGAGCACGGTCAGGAGGAGGCAGACAGCGGACGGACGGACGGACGGACGGACGGACGGACGAGGGTCTGAATTGACATGGCACATCCTCCTCCCATGGAGTTCGCTGAAGTGAACAAGGAAACTCTACCGCAAAGGTGAAAAAAGGTCAAGGGCGATTTCATGGAAATGGCGAGCTTGGCCCGGCCTGCTCCCGATTCCTGGGGGTCTCACAAGTGCGCAGAGATTCGGAGGATGGGCTGGCGTCGAGGCGACAGGATCACACAGGTCTCTCGCACACCATCATCGTGTTCCACCCGTGAAGAGAGCGAAACCGGGCCGGGCGACCCGTGGGGGCGAGGGGGAGGTCCTCGTGCTGTTCGAGGACCGTGAGCCCCGCCGCCTGCGCGTCGGCGCGGAACTCGGACGCCTGATAGCAGTGGAAGAAGGCGAAGCTGGAGCGTCCGGTGGCGAAGTCCCCCGGTTCGAGGCCCGGCCAGACGTCGCCGAGCAGGGCGCCCGCGAGGCCGCGGAAGAGGTTGTGCGCCGCATTGAGGCCCCCCACCGCGAAGCCGAATCCGGCCCGAAGCCCGTTCCGGATCAGCGCGGGGCCGAGATACCCCGGGGCGGTCGGCGACAGCCCCAGATGAAGCAGGTGAAAGGCGGCCCTGCCGCCGGGCCGGAGGACCCGCCCGACCTCCCGCAGGACCCTGATCCGCATCCGACGACGCGAGATGTACTGAATCAGCGTGTTCGTGGCGAGGACCGCGTCGAAGGCCTCGTCCCGGAACGGGAGTCGGCGCGCGTCTGTCGCGACCAGCGGCCACGCCTTGCCGGCGGCGGTGAACTGCGAACGGGCGCGACGACACATCTCGAGGGCGACGTCGCAGGCGATGAGCGACCGCCCCTCCCCTGCCCCGCCGAGCGCCTCGCGGCCGGCCCCGCAGCCAAGGTTGAGGATCCGGCCCGCCCCGGCGAGCGCCCCGCAAAGCACCTCGCGCTCCAGATCGGTCAGCCCGAACGCCACCCCGCGGGTGTAGTCCTCGACCACGTCCGGCGTGTTGAAGGCGCGGCGGACCGAGAAGGCGTGATGCTCAGATGGAGACCCGGTTGGCATGAAGGCGCGCTCCCCTCCCCCTACCCCCTCCCCTGCGGGGAGGGGGAAGCAAGGGAAGGCTCCTCCGTCTCGCCTCCCACGAACCCCGGCCCTCCCAGCGATGGGGAAGCAGCGGAGGACGGCGCGTCGGCGACTTTTCCGCACCGCCCCCCTTGTGACGGAACGAGACCCGCGGCTGGTCCACCGGCCCTCCCGCCCGACGGTGGCTCATTCAGAAGAGAGGCCGATCGCCCCTCCCCCCGCAGGGGGGAGGGGACGGGGGAGAGGGGAACGCCTTCGCCGCACGTATGGCTCAGAATCGCCTGGAGCACGTCCTCGACGCGCTGGAAGATGTCCCGATTCCCGAAGTGAATGACCCGATGGCCCATGGCGACGAGTGACCGCTCTCGCTCGTCATCGCGGATGGCCGCGTAGACGTGTGAGACACCACCCACCTCTACAATCAGTCGATGTTCGGCGCAATAGAAGTCGACCACGTACCGCCCGATCGGCACTTGGCGTTTGAACTTCAGCCCCGCGAGTCGATGCGCCCGTAGGCGGGACCACAACCTGCGCTCGGCGGGGGTCATGGGGCGACGGAGCTTCTTCACGACCCGCCGCATCTTCGGACTCAGATGCCTCCCCGGGATCGGCCTTCCAACGGTCATGACGTCCTCTCCCTCACAGGGCTCTCCCCTCCCCCTACCCCCTCCCCTCCGGGGAGGGGGAAACAACGGCCGTTTCCGACCGAGTTATCGGCCGACCTGGCCCTCCCCTGCGGGGAGGGGGAAACAACGGAGGGGCTCTCCGACACCAACCTCGCGAGCCCCCTCTCCTCCGGGGAGGAGGAGACAACGAACGGCTCCCGGACCGACCCGTCGGCACCCGACTCCGATCCGGGGAGGGCCGATCGCCCCTCCCCCCGCAGGGGGGAGGGGACGGGGGAGAGGGGAGCGGCGTCTCCCCGTGCACAACTCAGAACCGCCGGAGGCGCCCCCATAGGTTGCCGGGACGGGCGTCCGGCGGGAAAATCCCTCGCGCTCGCGGCCCCGTCCCCGTATCATCGTACGGTCGACCGGCCCCCGTTCCCACTTTTTCGTGAGGTCCCCGTGCTCCGCCGCCGCCCCGCCATACCCGTCCTGACCTTCCTCGTTCTCTCCAGCCTCCTCGCCTCAGCCCGGCTTCCGGCCCAAGAGGCCGATTCCCGGCCGGCGCGCGCCGCCGATGTCCGTCCCGGGGTGCTCGACGAGGCGTGGCGGACGGTGAAGAAATCGTTCTACGACAAGAATCTCCACGGCGTCGACTGGGAGGCCGTGCGCGAGAAGTACAGGCCCCGGGCCGAGACGGCCGGAACGCAGGCGGAGGTCCATGCCGTCATCAACGAGATGCTCGCCGAACTCAAGGCCTCCCACCTCGTCGTCGTCGAGAAGGACATCTACCTCACGCACTTCGTCCCGGAGTTCGCCGGGAAGAAAACGCTTCGCCCGGGCTTCGAAGTCCGCCTTCACGACGGCAGGTACTTCGCGCACGCCATCATCGAGGGGGGACCGGCCACCCGGGCCGGCCTCCACCTCGGAGATGAAATCGTCTCCATCAACGGTCTCCCGCCCGCGGAGTGCCCCGACCTGGCCGATGCCGGAAGCGACCCGGGCATCGTGGCGGACCCGCACCTCGTCTGCCGGGTCGTGGAAGGCCGGCCGGTCCGCCTCGAGGTCCGGCGCACGAGGGGGGGGGAACCGGTTCCGCTCGAGATCATGCCGGAGAAGACCTCGATGGTCGCCGGATCGAGGGCGAGCGTGCGGGTGGAGGAACGCCGCGGAATCAAGCTCGGGGTGATCCATCTCTGGCATTTCCTGTCCGCCGAGATGGGGATCCTGATGAACCGGGCGGTGAAGAACGAGTTTCAGGAGGCCGACGGCCTCCTCCTCGACATTCGCGGCCGGGGAGGCTCCCCGTTCGTGATGAACGCCGTCCTCTCCGCGATCCGCCCGCGCGGGGCGTGGAAGAAGCCGGTGGTGCTCCTCATCGACGAGGGAAGTCGGAGCGCCAAGGAGGTCTTCGCCTGGCTCTTCCGGAAGGAGCGGCTCGGGACGGTGGTCGGCCGCAAGACGCCGGGCGCCGTGCTGGGTTCGACCTTCGTGGTGCTCTCGGACGGCTCGGCGCTCCTCATGCCGGTGATGGACGTGAAGAACCTGACCGGCGGCAAGAGCCTCGAGGGGAAGGGGGTGGCGCCCGACATCGAGGTGACCGAGCCGGACGAGTACCTCGACGGCCGCGACCCGATCTTCGAGAAGGGGATGGACGTCCTGCGCCGGGCCTGCCTGATCGAGAAGTCAGCCTGACCTCATGACTTCCGCGCTGCGGCGGCCACGAACACCGCCTTTGCCCCCGCCCGCTTGAGCGCGTGGGCCACCGCCGAGGCCGTCGCGCCCGTCGTGAGGATGTCGTCCACGACGCAGAGGCGCTTACCCGCGACGTGCTCCCGGGCCTTCGGCCGCACGCGAAACGCCCCCGCCAGATTCGCAAACCGCTCCGATCGCGACTGCCCCACCTGCGACGGAGTCTCCACCTCGCGTTCGAGCGCCCCCTCCAGAACGGGGATCCCCAGGCGCCGCCCGCATTCGCGCGCGAGGACCGCCGACTGGTTGAACCCGCGTTTCCACTCGCGCTTCGAGCCGAGCGGGACGGGGAGGAAGGCGTCGATGACGCCGATCCACCAGCGGTCGGGGAGCGGGGACGCGGAAGGAGCGCCGTCCAGGACGATCCCGTCCGCGATCAGCCGCTCCACCATGAACTCCGCGATCGGCCGCGCGAGCACCTGTTCCCGGGCGAACTTGAACCGCAGAAGGACCCGCCGCCACACCCCCTCGAACTCGGCGGCGGCGACGGCCCGCCGGAAGTGGGTGGCCCGGCTGCGGCAGTCCCGGCAGGAGTTCTTCAGTCCGGTGTGAAGCCCGAGTCCGCGTCCGCACCGCAGGCAGCGGTCGCGGTCGATCCGGGCGACCGCCGCGCGGCACACGCCGCAGAGGAACGGCTCGCGTGTCGTCGCCAGCGGCGCCTCGCACCCGGCGCAGTGGCGGGGGTAGACGAGATCGAGGACCGCTTCCACCGCTTCGCCAAGGACTCGCCGCATGCCGGCCTCCCGCGGGGCGGAGGGTAGCGACATCGATGAACATGGTCAATGAATTGGAGACGGACTCGAAACTCGCCGCCCATAGGGGCACGGCGGCGCCGTGCCCCTACGGCGGTCTTCTGAGAGAGTCTCTTACTCTTGAAGAGGAACGGACTCAGGGAGGCCACCCCATCCTTGACTTCCCCGACGGCCCGGCGTAGCGTGTCTCCAGCCATGCGACACATCCAGGCCGTCACCTTCGACTGCTGGCACACCCTCATCTACGACACGCCCGAAGACGACATGATGCGCGGCGCCCGGCGGATCCAGCGCGTCCGCCAGGTCCTCCGGCGACTGCACGTTCCGGTGGCCGAGAACGTTCTCGAGGAGGCCCACGAGGCGGTCTGGCAGCGGCTGGGCGAGGTGTGGGCGACGAACGTCGATGTGTCGATTCGCGAACAGGTCACCCTCTTCCTCCAGTGCTGCGGCGCGGCCGGCCGCGCGCAGTTCCGGGAAAGCGAGTGGGCCGAGCTGGAATCGGCCTATGTGGATGCCTTCGACGATATCCCGCCCCGCGTCGTGGATGACGCCGGCGAGGTCCTCGACCGCCTCCGTGCCGCGGGATATCGTCTCGGTCTCCTCTGCAACACGGGGCGCACCCCCGGCGCCGCCCTCCGCCGCTTTCTCGGCGCGAACGGACTTCTCCCCTGCTTCGAGACCCTCCTCTTCTCCGACGAGACGCTGGAGCGGAAGCCCTCGCCGCTGGCCTTCGCCCGCGCCCTCGAACATCTCAAGGCCGTCCCGAACGGCGCCGTCCACGTCGGCGACGATCCCACGCTCGACGTCTTCGGCGCGAAGCAGTCCGGCCTCTGGGCGATCCAGTTCCGCGGATCGGAATTCCGCCATCGCCGGAAGCGCCGGCGGGCGAAGACGTCGCAGCTGGTCAAGTCGCTGATGTCGGTGGCGCCGGCGGTCTCCGCCCCCGTGGAGGAGACGACGCCCGACCTCATCGCCCACCGGTTGTCGGAGATTCCGCTCTTCCTCGAGCGGATCGAGAAGATGTGGCCGACGCGATATGGGGAGGTGCGTCCCCGGAGCTGAGCTGCCCTTACAGCGCCCCCGCCTCCCTCGCCTCCTCCCACTTCACGAGCCCGTACCGGGAGAGCGCCGCGCAGCCGAAAAGCGTGGCGGCCGCCCGGTGCTTCACGCCGTAGAGGCTGACGAAGCCGCCGTCAAACTCCTGCCCCAGCAGCAGACGTTCGCAGCAGGAGGCGACGAGCGGGTGCGAGATCGGGAAGCCGACGGCGTGGCAGGTCTCCAGCACCCAGGCGGCGTCGAAGAGATCGAGGCGCTCCCACTCGATCTCGTTCCGGATGCCCCCGATCGACCGGCGGAGGATCTCGTCCGCCACCTCGCCTTCCACGGCGGAGTCGTCCTCCGACCCGAAGAGTCGCAGGGCCATCCAGAAGATGAGCGGACCGTTCGGAAAGTGCGCGGAGTCGAACCAGTCGCGGGCGACACGGACACGGGCGGCATTCACCCGATCCGGCGGGGCCAGATCGAGCGCCTCGGCGTAGGCGGCGAGGGAGGTGGTCAGCCAGAGGCGGGTCGCGGGACTCCCCGAGGCGTACCACGGGGGGGGATCGGGGAGCGGCGGACGGGACTCGTCGTCGCGTTCCTTCGGCGGCGGAGGCGGCGTGAGGCGTGCGACGTCGGGGTCCTCGTCCCACGCCCCGTCCGGCCGCTGGCGCGCGAGGAGAAAGGTGCGGGTCCGGGCCGCGATCTCCGTTCCGGTCCCGCCGAGGAGTTCCAGCCAGCGGCAGCCGGCGACGGTGGCGCAGACGCTTGAGGTCGAGCCGGTGTAGTCGGGATCGATCCCGCGGCACCACCCGCCGTCGGGATTCTGGTGGCGGGAGAGCGCCTCGAGGGCTTCGACCCGCGCGCCGCCCGTGGGGCCGGCGTCCCCGCCGGCCCAGGGCGCGGCGGGGGCGCCGCCGAGGGACGCGACCATCCTCCAGGCCGCCCGTTCCAGCGAAGTCCCGTTTTTGGCGACGAAGACCGATGCTTGAGCGACCGAGAAGGCCATGATCCGGGGAGTATAACGGCCCCTGAGGGTGGAGGCAATTTTTCGGTCCGGCCGCGGGGGGATTCCCGACAGGGACGCGACACTACCTCGCCGGCCTCCCCGGAAGGTCCAGATTCGTGACCGAGAAGGGGATCTCGAAAGTCTTCACGTCTTCGTAGACCCGGAGCACGATCTTCCCCCCGGCGGGAAACGTCCCGCGGGTCGAGAAGTTCATCGTCACCGACTCGCCCATCGACATTTCGCCCTGCGACTCGACCTCGATCGCCTTCCCCGCCTCGTCGTAGAACAGGACCGCCTGGATTCCGTCACGCGAGGTCTCCAGCTCGAGTTGCAGCTGCTGATGACCCGGCTGGAACTCGCTCGCCTTGAGTTCCGCGATCTTCGCCTGGAACGGCTGGCCGGAGGCGCCGGCCTCGATCCGGCCGAATCCGCAGTCCATCTCTTTGGTCTTTCCCCCGACGGTGTACTGGATCGTCCCGGCCACCTCCTTCAACGACCTCACGGCGCCGGAGGGCAGACCCATTTCCACCTCGAACAGAATGCCCGTCTTGTCCTCGGTGAGCTTGGGCCAGTGGATCTTGCGGTTGAACTCGCTCTCGGGCAGCAGGTCGCTGCCATCCCCGGCCACCGCCTTCACGAGCATGCCCTCTTTCGCCCCGAGGGCGCGGCCCGCCAGTTCCCCGACCAGCGCGAGCGCCACCCCCGGGCTCGACCCGTTGAACGGCGAGACGCCGCTCTCCATGTCCGCCTCGTACACCACCCGGAGGCCGACCACCCGGAGACTCTTGAACCCCTCCCCCTTCGCGGCGGGCCCGACCGTCTTCGACGCCCCCCCGAGCGATTCCATGATCGCCGCCATCCCCGCCCTTGCGGGCGCCGCCTCCGCCTCGTAGTCGAACCGGTTCTTCCCTCCCGCGGCGGTGACCGCCCGGATCGGTCCCTTCTCGCCGAA
Source organism: Planctomycetota bacterium (assembly GCA_016192525.1). Lineage (GTDB taxonomy): Bacteria > Planctomycetota > MHYJ01 > JACPTZ01 > JACPTZ01 > JACPTZ01. The sequence goes on along the minus strand of JACPTZ010000059.1, from coordinate 107,919 downwards.
GAGCTTCTCCAGGAGGGCGTCGTCCAGCCCCCCTTCTGACTTCTCCAGATCGAAACCCTCCTGAAGGGAGGCGCGCAGCGCGGCGTCATCCATCATGAACTGGTCCAGCCCCTTGGCGAACGTCGCGCCTTCCACGGCCAGGCGGACGGCGTCGCCGCCCTCCTCTTCCTTGAAATTGCTGCTCGACGCCACGCGCGCCGGCAGATTCACCTTCACCCGCATCTTGAGCGAGCCCATCATCGAGTCGACGAGCGGCTTCATCTGCTGGTACTTGGCGCGCTGGGCCAGCATCTCCGCCTTGAGCTCGTCCTCCGACAGTTTCCGGGGCGCCGGCTTCGGCCCTTTCGATCCGGTGGGACATTCCACCGTGATCGCGCCGTCGTCGGCCTTCGAGAATCTGAGGCGCAGGAACTCGGCGCTCACCCCCTGGTGATGGAACTTCACCTTCGCCACGTCCCTGAAGTACGCGGTGCCCTGGAAGAGGGTGCGCCCGTCGTCCTGGAGCTTCCACGAGACGTCCTTCCACGCGTCGATCCCCTCGGCCTTCTCCACCTCCTCGCGCGCGGCCTTCCGGGCCAGGCTCTGGGGGTCCGACGCCTTGCCCATGCCGAACTCCGTCGGCGCGAAGACCGACTTGATCTGCGCCTTGCCGGAACCATCCGGGTTGAGCGTGAACTCCTGTTCGAGGTCGATGCATCCCCCGACCGCCACCACGGCCAGGAGCATCGACGCGAGAATCATGCGGTGCATGGGGCGCCTCCTTGGAGCCTGTCTCGGTAGGGTGAGCCCTTGCAGGGGCGGCCCTCGCGGCCGCCCGCCTGTGGACGGGCTGCGCCGCGGAGCAGGCGGGCGGGGGGAATACTATCGCCGGGAAGGCGGGGTGTCAACATCACCTCTTCCTGTGAGCCGCGGCGTTCGAAATGGAATGGCGGCGACATTCCCCGGTTCCCTCCTCAGCGCAGGACCTGGCCGCCGTCCGGGGAGCGGTAGACGAGGAGGAACATCTCACTCGCGCCGATCTTGCAGTGCGGATCGAAGCGGTGCTGCGCCTCCAGGAGCTCGACGCGATTCGCGAGTGTCTTCATCTTCCGCGACTCGCAGACCCGAATGAGCTCGGGGCCCCGATCCCCTTTCGAGAAGAACTCCTCCCACGCCGTGTCCTGGGCCCCGGCGCCCCAGCCCCGGAGTTCCTCCTTCAGACGGGCGTATTCCCTCTCGAATGCCTGCTTCCAGCACTCATCCACGCGGGTCCATATCTCGTGCCCCAGCAGTTCGCGATGCCGGTCGAGCACCCGCAGACTGTAGCTCCTGGCCCCCACCTCCGTGTAGGCGAGCGTGGTCAGGAGGAGGGCCTGGGCGACCCCATTGGCGATCAATCGCCGCATGTTCGGCTCGTGTGTGATCCGCTGGAAATCGGGATCACGAATAGTGGGCCACGCTTGCCTGAGATAGACGCGGGCGCCGTCCGTCGCACTGTCGGCATCACGCAGGTAGGCGAATACATCCGCGAGATAGACCCGAATGGGGTGCGCCGATTCCGGATACCTGTCGATGAAGGCCCTGAGGAATGTCGGCGAGTTGGTGCATCGCGCCTCATAGGTGATCGCCGAGCAATAGGCGAGGAGCGACTCCGGAACGCCGGGGTCCTTGAACGCCTCCGCGACAGTCTGCTCGATCGCCTGTTCGCGACCCGTGCCGAAAAGGTCCGACAGCTCCTTCCGGTAGTCTCTCGCCGGACTTGAGACGCCGGCCTGAGGAGCGTCCCTGGGGGGATCGCACTTTCCGCATCTCTTCACCCAATCCGGACGAGTCGTTCCACACTGAGGGCATTTCATGGCGGGGACACCTTCCAATGAACTCCAGTCTCAGGTCCTCGGCGTGCGAGAGATCAACTTCCTCTGGCGGCCAGCTCATCGGCTTGGATCTCCGTGAAGTGGTCGGTTCCCAGGTTCAGGGCGATGCCGAGTTTGGGATCGAGCCCCATGATGACCTCGCCCGCCTTCATGGCGGCGAACGGGACCTCCCGCTTCGCCCAGGCGGCAAGACGAGTCAGCCGATCGAACATCGCCACGCACGGAGTTCCCCCGGGATCGAGGACGAGGGGACGAAGCCCCACCTCCCCTGCGGGTCCGGTGTTGCTGGGGCCGGCCGTGGGAACATACACCAGGGAATTGAACAGGAGCGTGTAGTAGGCCTGCACCTGCTCCGGATTCTCGGGGTCCGCTCGCGCGCGGTCGAACGCCGAGTCGAGCTGGGTCAGCGCATCCTCCGCCTCTTCCTCCTCGATCTCGCGACCGCTCTCGATCGGTTTGCGGACGAGACCTCTCGCCTCCCCTCCCGGCAGAAAGACCTCCTGTTGGCGGGGACTCCCTGTCGCGAGGATCCCGGGGAATCCCTTCGGCGGACGGCCGCTCGCCTCGGGTGCGGTTTCCGTGAGCGCCTTGGGCAGCGGAACCCCTTGGGACATTCGTTCGAGCACGCTCCTCAGGAAAGAACTGAAGTACTCGTTTCGGCTGTGGGTGATGATCAGATGCATGGCCGAGTCGCGCGGAAGCTCATCGCCCCGGTCAAACCACTGGACGTTCGCGAGCCACAGCAGCTTCACGCCGGCGTCTTCACAGAGGGCCAGGAGATCCGCGAGAGGAATTCGGGTGCCGGGCCCGACGCGTAAGGAGCCGTCCTCCTTGAAGTCCCCCAGAAGATGGACGATATCGTGGCGGCCGGCCCGAATCACGGAACGCAACTCCTCTCCATCGGCGACGACACGTCTTTCGGCGCCTGGGTAGAATCCCTCGTAGAGGGCGGCATCTTCGGCATGGGCCTCCAGCACTTCCGGGGTCTTCCCCCTTGCGATCACCAGAACCCGTGATCCGGCGTCATTCATGGCTGTCCTCCTGACCAGGCAACTTTACGGCGCGCGCAAGCGGCTATGACACACGGCGCAGAGCGTCTCCCGCGTCCCCTCCGGGATGGTCGCGATGGAGCGGCAGGTCGGGCATCGGATCCGCATCTCGCGCGCTCGTGCCGGCCCTCGATTCTCCACCGGCGCCGCGCCCTGCTCCGCAGGCGCTTCAGGCTCGAGGGGAATGAACTCGTAGACGACGGACTCTGACCGCGACCCGGCCCAGCCTGCACTCTCGACGGCAGGCGGCTCCGCGGCCATCGGAGGCGAAGCCGGGGGGATCGCATTCGTCCCCGGGATCTGGGCCAAGGCCTGGTGAACAGGCTGCCCCCCCGGAGACGGGGACGGACCGAATACGCGAATCAGCTCTGACACCAACTCCTGGTTCTGGGGCGCGGCGAGACTCTCCATCGCCGTGAGCGCGTTGATTCTCCCCTCTGTCCCCGCGGGAAACGCCTTCTCGAAGGCAGACCTTGCCAGAGTCGTGGCCGAACTGCGGCGTCTGGAATTGTCCCAGTTCGCCAGAAGGCCCAGGGGGACAGCACATGCGCCGGCGATGAACAGCGTTGGCCACGGGGAATGCCCGCACAGGGATCCATAGGCCGCCACTGCGACGCCGAGGCAGAGACACCAGCAGCCTACGCCACAACCAGAGTCCAAACGCGCGACGCTTTTCTCCCACGTGGTGAGAATCTGTCGAACCGCATGGGTGGCCTCGGGTGTTCCGCCGGTGGATTCGGCCGGAGGCGCCATACAGGTCTCTCCGCTCCATCAGACGGCTTCCATCCGCGGGGCGCACACCCCGCTCAGCGTCAGCTTCCCTGCGGGATCGATGAGAATCTCGCCCTCGGGAGTTCGGAGGAGATCGCCCACCGTGTACCGCGACGTGAGGAGATGGATGATCTGATTCGACGAGCCCCGCAGGCCTGACCCGAGATGCCGCCTCTCGACATAGCGACCATCGATGAGGACATCAAGATGCTCCAGGATCTGCGGTCCCAGCGGGAGGAGTTCGATCTCGAACCGGCGATACCCCGAGAAGAGGATAATCGACAGAGGGGTCGAGCGCCGAATCCCGGCGAGCAGACTCAGGAGCCCCTCCGCTTGCTGGAGCGGTTCCCCCCCGCTGATCGTGACCCCCTCGATTCCGGCCGCGTCGCGCACCACGTCGGAGAGCAGCGACTTACTGGAGACGACGTTTCGGGGTTCGGCGGAGTGCGTTTCCGGATTGAAGCACCCCGGACAGCCGAGGGTGCAGCCCTGGAACCAGATGACGGTGCGAAGCCCGGGGCCGTTCGCGCGACTCCGCGGCAGGATGGCGTGAAGGTTCAGCGTCGGATCGTCGCTCATGTGCCGATTTTCCGCGTGGCTCCCTGCCTAGCGCCCGGAATCGCCGCCGAGCCGGGGGCGATCGTCCTGGTCCTGGGAGAGCGGAGACTGATCGTACTCGTCGGTCCGCTGGTGATCCACGACCCGTCCCCCCAAGAGTTCGGTCATCTCCTTCGTGATCTCCGTGCAAGCGGGGCCCTTGACTCCGCGGATCTCCACCCGGACACGGCCGTCCCGCCCGATGAAGACGTCTACTTCCTGGATCTCAGACATGGGTGCGACCTCCTGGCGTGCAGGACCGGTGTCGGCGCGTCATGTTCGTTTCCCCCTAAACCTTTGGCCCCGGAGGTTCGGCGGCACGAGCGGCTCGGGTTCGAGCGGGATGGGCGTGGGCTTCACCTCGTCCGGACTCGAGGCGCGGGGAAAGCCCGGGTTCCATGGAACAGGTGTCGGGGCGAGTTGTGGATAGGACGCCGGGGCGTCGATCGGGGACGGCGACGGCGGGGCGGCGGGGGAAAGCGGAGGCGACTCTCGTTCGACGGCACGCAGGAGATCGTCCACAGCTCCCCGCATCGAATGCGCGCATAGACTTGGGAGCATCTCCATCGCCAGGGTGCGATCGGCAGAGTCGGCGGGGAAGCGTTGGTTGAAGGACCGAACTGCGCGACGCAGGGCCAGACGCTTCCAGACGAAGCAGAGACCCAGGAGCGCGAAGGCGCCGGCGACAAACGGCCAGTATCCGCCTCGCGCATAGCCCGACAGTTCCAGATATGAGGCGATCCACTGGCGCCATCCCAGAAGGAAGAATACGATCCAGCCATAGATCCAGATTCGGCTCGATACGGAGCGTGAGGCCTCGTACCCCTGGAGAATGTTCACCAAGGCCCGCGTGACGTCCGCGGGAGAGGATCCGACCTGTTGCGGTCCTGGAGGGGGCGCCATCGTCACACCATCCGACGCACCGTGAGGTGAATGGTCTGGTCGGCCTGCGTGGTCTCTTCGACGATCTCGAACTCCTGCCTCTCCAGGGTGTCCTTCGCGACGTGGTACGCGTAGCGCTGAGTGAGCCGGCGAAGCCACGGGGCATCGTACTGCTGTCGATCATAGTCCGAAATCAGGGCGACGAATCGACCGTTCTGATCGCGCTTGAACCCGATGTCGTTGCTGAAGCCGCCGACGTGGCTCCTCCGGATGATGATCTCAGCGCTCTGCGACCGCCGGTCACCCATGAATCCGACGAGCGGCTGCGGAGTGTTGTGGACCTCAACCTTGGCGAACCCCACATCCGTCAGGGCGCGCCGGAGATGCTCGGCGGAGACGAACTCCGTCTGGAGGGTGGTGAAGGCGGACATGCTCAGGACTCCTGAACCGGGTCGATCGGGATCCTCACGAACGGAGTGCCGGAGACCCGGACGTCCGGCGCCGAGGCGGACTGCGCGCGACCCTCCACCAGCCACTGTCGCAGGGCGTTGATCACCTCCCGCTGCGAGCGGCTGAGCGGGACCAGTCTGGACAGGGCGGAACGGATGTCCGGGTTCACAATCTCCCGTCCGGGTTGCGACCGGTCATTGAACGCGACGTACATCGCGTCGATCACGGCCTGCTCGATCTCCGCCCCCACGTAGCCGTCGGAGGCCGCGCTCAGGGCGTCGAGATCGAACGCCCCGGGCTTCCGGCCGCGCTTGCGGAGGTGGACTTCGAAGATCGCGCGCCGCTCCTCCGCGGTGGGCAGGTCGAGGAAAAAGATCTCGTCGAAGCGACCGCGGCGGAGCAGTTCGGGCGGGATCAGTTCGATCCGGTTGGCCGTCGCCACGATGAAGACCGGCTTCCGCTTCTCCTGCATCCAGGACAACACGGTGGCGAGGACCCTCATCGAGGTCCCCCCGTCTCCCTGGCCCACGGAGAGCGCCTTCTCGATCTCGTCGATCCAGAGGACGCACGGCGAAACGGTCTCCGCCAGCCGCAGCGCCCGGCGCGTGTTCTCCTCGGACTGTCCGACGAACTGGCCGAAGAGCGCGCCCACGTCGAGCCGGAGCAGCGGGAGCCGCCAGAGTCCCGCGATCATCCTCGCCGACAGCGATTTCCCGGACCCGGGGATCCCGATGAGGGCGATTCCCTTCGGCGGGGGCAATCCGTACGCCTCCGCCTCCTCGCTGAACGCCCGCTCGCGGAGATGCAGCCAGTCCTTGAGCGCGCCCAGGCCGCCGACATCCGTCACGGTCTCGCGGGGGATGAAGAACTCCAGCGCCCCCGATTCGCGGATGATCTGCTTCTTCTCGAGGGCGATGAGATCGATGTCCCGCTCGTCGAGGACCCCTTCCGACACGATCGCCTTCGCGAAGACCCGCTGCGCCTGGTTCGTCGAGAGTCCCAGCGCGGACCGGATGAGCCGCTTCCGGGCGTCGGCCGAAAGATGGATCTTGACCCCCGGCCCGGAGAGCAGCCCGGAGAGGAGATCGTCGAGCTGGGCCGTGTCGGGCGGCGCCAGATCGAAGATGACCGCGGCGTCTTTCAGTTCCTCGGGGAGCTTCATGCAGGGCATCGTCACGACGATCGTCTTCTTCGTGTACTTGAGCCGTTCGGCGAGGTTTCGCAGTTTTCGCACGACGCGCGGCTGGTTTTCCCAGCACTGGTGGAAGTCGCGGAGGACGAAGACGGCGGGACCCGCCATCTTGTCGATCATCTCGAGCGCGCTCAGGGCGTCCTTGGCCGGCGGGGGGGCCGACGGCTTTCCCCCGGCCTGCTGCAGGAAATCGGCGTGGTCCCAGGTGAAAAGCGAGTAGTTGAGCCGCTTGCAGACGGTGCGAAGGAGGGAGAGAACGCGATCCTCGTCCACGGAGACGGCCACGAGCAGCGTGACCCGGGAGCGGAGACAAAGGCCGAGATCATGTTCGGCGGAAGATTCCATGTCGCCTCCCAGGGCTAGAATACCGCATCGGCGCCTCCCATGGTCGCCAGATTTTCGGGCAGATCTTCAGACTGATCCGGCCCCTGGGGGGCCACTTCGGAGAAGGCCATCGGGACGGTGTACTCCCGAGCCATCCGTTGCAGCATACCCGTCAGGAACGGAATGGAGAATTCATTTCACCTGTCAATCTCGGCGAAGAAACGCTCGGCCGTGAGGGGCGGGTCGACGAAGGGCAGGCCGCGCTGTAAGTCACAGTCCTTGGCCGCTCTTCGAGCCTGGGAGAGCAGCGCATCCGGATCCGCTCCCATCGCCTGCGCGTAGGCACCGGCCAACCGTTCGGCGAGCTCGTCGCGGCTGCCGATGGCCAGCATCCGCGTCAGCGCGTCCATGAAGATGCCCTCATTTCCGGATAGGAGGGCGGCGGCGGTCCCCAAGGCTTCCGGATGGTTGGGCCTGAGGGTGAGCGACCACTTGAGGCTGACCGCGGCGCGGTCGAAGTCTCTGCATTTCTTGTAGGCAACGCCCATGTGTCCGAGAGGATCTCGGCCGCGAAGGGGGGAAGGGTCTTCTGCCCATCGGAACGAAAGAGTCTGAGGGCCTTGCGGTAGCAAGCCACGGCTTCATTCATCTCCCCCCGCTGACGGTGGCAGCGCCCGATCCAATGATGCGCCTGCGGCCAATCGGGCCTCTCTCGACTGAGCGTCTCCAGGGCGTCCTGGGCCTCGTCGATCTGACCGTCGTCGAACGCCCGATGAGCGTCGGAGTATCGGCCGCTCCAGTCGTGCCTGAGTCCGGCGACGTAAGGAGCCAGGTTCTGTGTCCCTTGAGCGTGAGCCTGCTCTTCCGGGCACTGGTGGCGAGTTCCTCCTCGACTGGGATCCTCATGCAACACGCACAGCAGATCGGCAGTCTGAGGCTTGAAGAAGAGACACTCAGGATCATGGATGCCTCGACGACGGGTGGGGACGACGCCGGGGGTCCTCAACGAAGAACCAAGCCGCCATCCGCGGTGCGGACAACAAGCAGGAAGACCTCATTCGCCTCGATCCTGCAGCGCGGATCGAAGCGATCCTGCGCCTCCAGGAGCTCCACTCGATCCGCGAGCATCATCATCTTCTGGGGCTCGCACACCCGAATGATCTCGGCGCCCCGTCTCGGTGGACGCGGACCGGCTCTTCAATAGAGGACCCGGGGATTCGTCCTCTCGAACACCACCGTCCCGCGGCGTCGGACCTCTTCGAGTGTTTCAGGGTCCAACGGCATGATATTAACGTCGCCCAGTTCCTCCTGGCTGACCGTTTCGTTGATCTCGGCCATGAGCCCCTGAACGGCCGGAATCCCACTCTGATCGATGTCGAATCCCAAGAAGAGTCGGGGGTCTCCTTCATCCACGCGCCTCATGAACAGGTAGCATCCCCGGATCGGCTCGCGGGCCTCCGCCGCCTGTCGCAGTTTGAACAGGAGCATTCTCGCGGGGGGCGGGGATACCGGCAGGATCCCCTCCGAGGCTGAGGATATGATATTGAGCGGCAATGAGGTGTTCCGGGGGATCCGACCCGCCGCCAGGTCCTGCATCTGCGTGCGTTCTATCGCCCATCCCATCCCCTCGGGGTCGATGATGACGGCGCTCATGCCCGCGGCGACCGCCATTTCAAAGACCGCCTTCGCGTCCATGACGACGAGCCCGATTCCCTCCCGGGAGAGTTTGTGAAACTCTCTCTCGTCCGTGAACACCGGAAGCCCCTTTTCGCCCCGGTCGTTCGTCACCGTCAGGAGCCTCAGATTATCGCCTTCCGGGGGACCGGCCGCGGGGACCCTGAGCCGGCACTGCAGCAACTCCTCGTAGAGGGCCCGCCGCTTGGGCGAATCGCCGTCCACCATCGCCGCGGCGTAAGCGGCGATAAGCGCGGCGTTATCCTCCGGCGGCTTGGGCTTTCGGTCGCCGAAATTCCAGGCCATGGTAGAGTCCCTCCACTCGACGAACGGCGGACAGGCCGGCCGAGCGTGGGATGGCCGGCGGATTACTCACCATGCCCGTGTAGCATGGCATGGGGCGGGGGTCAACAAGTAAGCAACCCGAGGCAATAGCTTGCACCCCCCCGCAGGGGGGAGGGTGGGGAAGGGGGCGAGGGCCAGCGCGGGGAAGGGCCGCGCCCCTCCCCCTCCCCTCTCCCGGGGGGAGAGGGGTACAACAACGGCTACCTGCCGGAACGACTTTGAAGGCCCACTAGAAGTCGATCTGGAACCGCATGAGGAGGGCGTCCTCGCGGTCTTCGGGATCGGCCCCGCCGCCGAAGGACACCGGGCGGTCGAATTCGTTCCGCACCCAGTCCAGGCTGATCCGCGTGTTCGGGTTGGGCCACCAGTTGAGGCCGATCGTCCACTCGTCCAGCCCCCGCGTGGAACCGGTCGGCGAGACGAGCGCGCTCCCCCCCGAGGCCGCGGTTCGGGTGAGCTCCGCGTCCGAATCGAATCGGGCGTACCTCGCTGCCGCTTCCCACTGCCCCCACCCGCCCTCTTCGAGGAACCGGCTCGACGGCCGCCGCCGCTGCATCTGGACCTCCTCCCCGGTCAGGACGTACAGCCCCTGGAGGTACCAGCCGTCGAAGTCGATCTCACGGGTCTCGGAGGAAATCGACGACCGCTTCAGATCGACCGTCGAGGCCAGGTACTCCCCCTGCAGTTTGAACGGCCCGACGATCCAGGCCAGTTCCCCCCCCCACCGGGTCCGCTCTCCGCGCGCCGTCACCCCGGGGTTCAGGGTGAGAAACGTGGTGTTCGTCGAGGGAGAGGAGATGCTGCCGAACGAACCGGTCTGGTTGCCGGTGGTGACCGCCCCTCCGAGCATGAGCCCCTTCACCCACCTCGACTCCGCCCCGGCGAACGGCCGGATCTGCAGCCGCGCGGCGAGGTCCTTGTCGTCGTTCGCATCGGTGGTGTTGAAGCCGTTCCCGTTGAAGAGCCCGATCTCGTACGAGAGGTACGGGTCCCACGGCTTCCCGTAGGCGGCCACGCCGAGGTCGTAGGAGGGGACGAGCCGGTCGGGGACCGCCCGCTCCACGAAGTCGATGAAGCGTGAAGAGGTGGTCTGCTGGAGCGAGAAGGGCTCCTTCCACTGCCCGGTGCGGAGGCTGAACTCCGGATACCGCCTCCACTCGACGAACCCCTCCCGGAGGCGGGGCGTGCTCATCCCGGCCGTGGCGCTGGGGGAGAAGTCGTACTGCACCTTGTAGCCCCACTCCTTGTAGAAGGACCCTTCGGCCTGAATCCGAGCCTCGCGGATGAAGAAGGTGTCGGCGCCGGGGTTGTCGGAGAGAAAGGTGCGGCTCTGGATTTCCATCCGTCCGCCGATGTCGATCGTGAAGTTCCCGTCGGCGGACTTCATTTTGAGTCCGTCCTTGAAGGAAGCGGTGATCTCGACCGAATCCGCCTTTGCCTTCTCGCCTGCGCCGGGGCCGGCGGGGACGCCGGCCCCACGTGGCGCAGGCGTCTCGCCCGCGCCGTCCCGGGGCGCCGCCTTGACCTGCGCCCGAAGCTCCTCAATCACGGCGTTCTGCCGCTCCAGCATCTCCTTCTGCTCCGCCATCTGCCGCTTCATCTCCTCCATCTCACGGCGGAGCTGGGCCACGTCGCTGTCCTGCCCCCGAAGCGATCCCGTGAGGGTCAGAAGGACGGCCGTCCCGAAGACAAACGCAAATTTCATGAGATACCTCCCGGGGAGTCGTGACGGTCGGACGCGGACACGCGCGTCACGCCGCGCGGCGGCCGCGCGACGCCGGAAACGCGACCAGGTCGGCGACCGGGCGAACAGGGTAGCATAGGCGAAAACGAGGAATCAAATCGGAATGGGCGATGGGGAGAGGAAGAACTATCGACCGCCCCTGCCGCCCTTCGATTCCGCTTGCGCGGAGCAGCACGCCGCCGATCCTTCCCCTTCCCGCCGTTCGCCGCAATTTCATGTCTTCCTCACGGTCCCTTCGCCTCCGCCGGCTAGACTTCGGGGCGTGGCGACCGCACCCGCGACCGTCCGCGCGGACGGGGGTCCGGTCTGCCGCGCTCTTAGAAGCAAGGAAGGAGCGAAACATGAAGCGCCGGTTTGTGGCTGGGGCAGTTTGTCTTCTCGCACTGGGCGTCGCCGGGTCGGCACCCGCCGAGGGCACCCCGTCTGAAGAACGCATCCGGGCCCTCGAGCGGAGAATCGAGGAACAGCAGAGGATGTTGCAGGAGCAGTCCCGGGCCATCGAGGATCTGCGGAGGTCCCTCAAGGCCGGCGCTCCAACGGCGATCCCCGACGGGGAGGAGATGCGGGAGACGGAGAGGAAATCGCTCGATGAGCGCCTCGCGTCCGTGGAGGGCAAGACGAAGCACCTGCCCGATCCCGGCGGAAAGGACATCCCCGTCCAGGGGTGCTTCAAGGACGGGCTGAAGCTCAAGTCGGCCGACGGCAACTTCACCCTCGACCTCGGCGGCCGGCTCCAGTTCCAGACCCGGACCTTCACGTCGAAGAATCCGGGAGACAGCACATTTTTCAACCGCGGCGCGCGGCTTCAGGCGGAGGGGAGCTTCTACAAGGACTGGGGCTACAAGGTGCAGTACGACATCCTGACCGTGGCCGGGGGTTTCGCCAATTCGAACGGCGCCGCCCGCGTCCGCGAGGGATGGGTCGACTGGCACCGGCACCCGAAACTCGCCCTCCGGGCGGGTCAATGGAAGGAGCCGTACTCGCTCGAGGTCACCACCTCCTCCCGCTTCATCGACTTCGTCGAGCGATCCGTCGCGAGCACCCTGGCCCCGGAATACGACACCGGGCTGGGAATCTCCGGGAAGCCCTGGGACCCCTGGATCGCGTACGAGATCGGGATCTTCAACGGCAACGGACACAACGCCCGCGACAACAACGACGACAAGGACGTCGCGGGTCGGATAGTGCTGAAGCCCTTCGCCGCCGCCGACAACAAGTGGATCAAGGGGATCCAGCTCGGGGCGAACGTCACCGAAGGGAACCAGGAAGGCGCCTTCGGGAGCATCTCCAGCCCGAACACGGGGACGGCGTTCCTTCAGACCGCCGCCACCACCCAGGCGCGGGGGGGCCGCACCCGCTGGGGCGGGGACCTCGTCTGGACCGTGGGGCCGTTCAAGCTGCAGGCCGAGTACTCCGCCTCGGAGGTCGAACTCCGGAATCGCGTGGCCACGCTGGCGAGCCAGCGCAGCCAGGAGATCGAGTTCGACGCCTGGTACGTGGAGGCGCTCTGCGTGCTGACCGGCGAGGACGTTCAGATGGGGCGACGCAAGCCGGCCGCCCGATTCCTCCAGGACGGAGGGTGGGGTCAGTGGGAGGTCGCCGCCCGGTTCGGCCAGTTCCGGGTGGATGACGACATCTTCAAGACGACGGCCGGCGGCGGGATGGGGATCGCCACGAAGACGGGCGGAACCCGTTCGACGGAGGGGCTCGACGAGTACACGATCGGCCTGAACTGGTGGCCCAATCCGAACGTCCGCTGGTCGCTCAACTGGGTCCGAAACGAGTTCGACGACAGGGTGGGATTCGGCGCCGGGGCCGGATCGATCGACTCCGAGGACGCGGTCCTGATGCGGTTCCAGGTGGACTTCTAGCGCGACTTTGTCATTCCGAGCTCTTCGGCAGGCTCAGAGCCTGAGAAGAAATGCGCGGACGAGCGAGGCGTCAGATTGTCATCCTGAGCCCTGCCCGCCTCCGTCCGGCGGGCAGAGCGAAGGATCACCAGAACTGGAGCGAACTTGCCGTATGCGCTGGTGATCCTTCGCGTCGGGCTGCGCCCCGCAGCACGTGCTGCGGGGCTGCGCCCGACGCTCAGGATGACAGCGACAGGCGGCCACCTCGGACCTTCGCCGTTCCTTCACAGACTCTTCTCACGGAATTCACCCTCCCCCGGCAAACTGCTTTCCAGTCTCAAGGAAGGAGCCTACGATGAGGATCAGAACACTCTCGCGTATCATCCCCCTGCTCGCGATTCTCGCGCTCGCGGGATGCGGTTCAGACAGCTCCGCTCCGGCCCCAAAACCGGCGGAAGGGGAGTCCCCCGCCCCGCTCTCCGGCACGATCGTCACCTATGGCCGCGAGAACAACTCGGGAACCTACGCCTACTTCAAGGAGCATGTCCTCCAGGAGGAGGACTTCGACGCGCGCGTGCAGACCCTCCCCGGAACGGCCGCCGTCATCAACGCCGTGTCGAAGGACCCGCGATCGATCGGATACGGCGGCATCGCGTACGCGAAGGGGGTCCGCGCCCTCAAGGTGAAGAAGGACGACGCCACGCCGGGCGTCGAGCCGACGATCGAGAACGTGGTGAGCGGCGCCTATCCCATCAGCCGCTACCTGTATTTCTATGCGATCGGAGAACCCGGCGGGGAACTGGCCCGCTACATCGCCTGGACGGTCGGCGACGACGGACAGAAGGTCTGCGAGGCGGTGGGCTATTATCCGATGCCGGTCGAGAAGCGGCCGAAGGTGGCCGCGGGGAGCGGGGGGGATTCCCGCAAGACGGTCACCGTGAAGGGATCGGACACCATGGTGATCCTCGGGCAGCGGTGGGCCGAGGCCTACATGGAGAAGAACCCGGGCGTGGTGATCCAGGTGACGGGCGGCGGTTCGGGGACGGGGATCGCGGCCCTGATCGACGGCGCCACCGACCTGTGTCAGGCGTCCCGCCCGATGAAGCCGAAGGAGCGGGAGCAGGCGCGGGCGAAGCGGGGGAAGGAGGTCGTCGAGATCGCGGTGGCCATGGACGGCCTCGCCGTGTTCGTGCACGAGTCCAACCCGCTTGCGGAGATCACACTCGCGCGTCTCAAGGCGATCTACACCGGGAGCGCGAAGAACTGGGAGGACGCGGGTGCCCTCCCCCCCAAGTGATCACCCCCTGATCCGCAGGAACCCGCGACTGGCCGAGAAGGCCATCGAGGCGGCGATCCGTCTGAGCGCCTTCTTCGTGATCGCGGCCCTGGCGCTCATCTTCATCTTCATCGCCCGGGAGGCGGTTCCACTCCTCACGTCGGCCGAGGTACATGAGGAGGTCACCGTCTCCCGGATGGTGGCCCCGCTTCCGAACGGAAAGTTCTCCTGGCAGCCGGTCTCGACCGTCCCGAAGTACTCGCTGCTTCCGCTCCTCGCCGGGACCCTCAAGGTCACCCTCGTCGCGCTGCTCATCGCCCTCCCGCTGGCGGTCGGGGCGGCGATCTTCACCTCGGAGTTCGCTCCGCCGGGGCTCCGCGAGGTGATCAAGCCGGTGATCGAACTCCTCGCGGGAATCCCGTCGGTGGTGATCGGGTTCTTCGCCCTCATGGTCGTGGCCACGTGGGTCCAGGAGGCCTTCGGGCTGGTCTACCGTCTGAACGCCATCACGGCCGGGATCGGCCTCTCCCTGGCCGTCATCCCGATCGTCTACACGGTGGCCGAAGACGCCCTCTCGGCCGTGCCGCAGTCATTCCGGGACGGTTCGCTCGCACTCGGGGCGAACCGGTGGCAGACCGCGTGGCGGGTGGTCCTGCCGGCGGCGATGCCCGGGGTGATGGCGGCGGGCGTGCTCGGATTCGGCCGCGCGATCGGGGAGACGATGATCGTGCTCATGGCGAGCGGGAACGCGGCCATCTCCTCGCTCGACCCGCGGGAATCGTTCCGAAGCATCTCCGCGACGATCGCCGCCGAACTCGGCGAGGTCGTCCACGGCAGCGCGCATTATCACGTCCTGTTCTTTCTCGGGGCGCTCCTCTTCGTGATCACCTTCCTGCTCAACCTCGCGGGACACGCCTGGGCCGCCCGACTGCGAACCCGGCTCGAGGGAGGAGGCCGGAGATGACCGGACGGACCCGCGCCGCCGCCCTCGGCTTCACCGGACTCACGGGCCTTGCCTGCCTCCTCATCGTGGCGATGACGGCGGTGGTCCTGGGAAACATCGCCCTCCATGGGACCGAACGCCTGTCGTGGGAGTTCCTCAGCGAGAGCCCGCGGCAGATGACCCACGGCGGCATCTTCCCCGCCATCTTCGGCACCTTCGCCCTGGTCCTCCTCATGACCGTCGCGGGGGTCCCCGTCGGCGTCGCCGCGGCGATCTATCTCCAGGAATACGCCCGGCAGGACTCGAAGGCGGTCCTCGCCGTGCGGCTGGCCCTGGAGAACCTCGCCGGCGTCCCCGCCATCGTCTTCGGCCTCTTCGGCCTCGGGTTCTTCATCCAGTTCACGGGCCGGGGGATCGACCGGCTCTTCTTCAGCGGCGAGCTGACCTTCGGCCAGCCCTGCATCCTGTGGGCGGCGCTCACGCTGGCGGTGCTCACCCTGCCGACGGTGGTCGTGGCCACGGAGGAGGCCCTCCGGGCCGTCCCGCGCGCCTACCGCGAGGCGGCCTACGCGGCCGGCGCCACGCGCTGGCAGGTGGTCCGGTACGTCGTCCTCCCCCAGTCGATCGGGGGGATCCTGACCGGGACGATCCTGGCCGTCTCGCGGGGGGCCGGTGAGGTGGCCCCCATCCTCTTCACCGGCGCCGCCTACTTTCTCCCGCAACTGCCCGACCGGCTGAACGACCAGTTCATGGAACTCGGCTACCACATCTACGTCATGACCACCCAGTCGCCCGACGTGGAGGCGACGCGGCCGGTCCTCTACGCCACCGTCTTCGTGCTCCTCGCGCTGACGTTCGCGCTCAACTTCGTCGCCGTCCTGATCCGCGCCCGGGTCCGGGCCCGACTGCGTGCCGCATGACCGTCCGCATCGAAGCCCGCTCCTTCGGCGTCCGCTACCGCGCCGCCCCGGCGCTCAAGGACATTTCGCTCGAGGTCCGCTCGAACGAGATCTTCGCGATCATTGGCCCGGCCGGCGGCGGCAAGACGACCTTTCTCCGTTCGCTCAACCGGATCAACGACCTCGTGCCGGAACGCTCGATCGAGGGCGCCCTGCTCTTCGACGGGATCGACCTCTACCGGGTTCCGGTCGACATCCCGGAGTTGCGCCGGCGGCTGGGGATGGTCTTCGCCGTCCCCGTGCCGCTCCCCGGATCGATTTACGACAACATCGCCCTCGGGCCGCGGCTGCGCGGAGGGGGCCGCCGCGCGGACCTGGACGCGGTCGTGGAGCGCACGCTTCGAGCGGCCACCCTCTGGGACGAGGTGAAAGACCGCCTCTCGCTTTCCGCCCTGCGTCTCTCGGGCGGGCAGCAGCAGCGTCTCTGCCTGGCGCGGACCCTCGCGCTCGATCCGGACGTCCTGCTGCTGGACGAGCCCTGCTCCGGGCTTGATCCCATCTCGACGGCCAAGATCGAGGAGGCGCTTACGGAACTCAAGGCCCGGGTGACGGTCGTACTCGTGACGAACAACGTGATGCAGGCCTCCCGCATCTCGGATCGGACCGCCTTCTTCCTGCAGGGGGAACTGGTGGAGGTCTCGGAGACCCGCCGTCTGTTCACGAATCCCTCGGACCGGAGGACGCTTGAATACATCAGCGGCCGTTTCGGCTAGGACGTCCAAGCTCGCCGCGGAACGGCTCTCCGCGTACTACGGGGGCTTTCAGGCCCTGCGCGAGGTCACGATGTCGCTGCGGGAGCAGAGCATCACGGCGATCATCGGACCGTCCGGGTGCGGGAAATCCACGCTGCTCCGCAGTTTCAACCGGATGAACGACGACGTGCGCGGCTTCTGCGCCGAGGGCCGGATCCTCCTCGACGGCGAGGACATCCTCCGTCGCCGCGACCTCACCTCGCTCCGGAAGAGGGTAGGCATGGTCTTTCAGCGTCCAAACCCGTTCCCCCTGTCGGTCTACGAGAATGTCGCCTACGGCCCGCGCATCCACGGGCTGGCGCGGGGATCGGAGCTGGACGCGATCGTCGAACGGAGCCTTCGCGCCACGGGGATGTGGGCGGAGGTCCGGGATCGTCTGGGCGCCTCCGCCCTCTCCCTCTCCGGCGAGGCGCAGCAGCGGCTCTGCATCTCCCGGCTGCTGGCGGTGGCGCCCGAGGTGCTGCTCATGGACGAACCCTGCTCCGCCCTCGATCCGATCGCCACGATGCGGATCGAAGAACTGATGCAGGATCTGAAGGCGCGCTATACAATTGTCATCGTGACGCACAACATGCAGCAGGCCACGCGCTGCTCCGACGAGTGCGGGTTCATGTGGCTCGGCGAACTGGTGGAGTTCGCGCCGACGACCGAGATGTTCACCCGTCCGAAGAACCCGAGGACGGAGGGATACGTGACGGGGAGATTTGGATAACCATGCACCGACACTTTGAAGACGAACTCCGGGCCCTGAAGGAGCGGCTCGTCCATATGGGCGCCCTCGCGGAGCGCATGATCGCGGAGGCGGTGTGCGCCCTCGTCGAACGGTCGTCGGCGTCCATCGACAGCGTCATGGCGGCGGAGCTGGAGGTGAACGATCTCCATGTGGAGACGGACGAACGGGTGGTGGAACTCCTCGCCCTCCAGCACCCCGTCGCGGCGGATCTGCGTCTGCTGGTGATGGCGTCGAAGATCTCGAACGATCTCGAGCGGATCGGCGACCAGGCCGTGAACGTCTGCGAGAGCACGCGGTTCCTGCTGGAGTCCCCCGCCATCAAGCCCCTCATCGAATTCCCCGTCATGGCGCAGACCGTCCAGCGGATGGTGCGCGACAGCCTCGACGCCTTCGTCCGGAGCGATGTTCCTCTCGCGCACTCCGTCCTCGACACCGACGACACGGTGGACGCCTACAAGAACCAGGTATTCCGGGAACTCCTCACGTACATGATGGGCGATCCGAGGACCATCCAGCGATCGCTTTCGCTCATCCTGATCTCGCGCAACCTGGAGCGGATCGGGGACCACGCGACGAACATCGCCGAGGAGGTGATCTACCTGGTCCAGGGTCGCGATGTTCGGCACCACTTCGAGCAGCGGAAGCGCGCCGCGAACGGATAGAGCGGAGCCTCCGTGTCGTTCCGCGGCGCCGTGTGTCGTGTCCGGCGCGACGAGGATTGCGGGGAAGACCGACATGCCCCTCACTGTTCTGGTCATCGACGACGAACCCGACCTGATCCGGATGGTCGAGTACAATCTGGAAAAGGAGGGCTGGCTCGTCCTTTCGGCGAGGGACGGCGATGCGGGACTCCGGATCGCACGCGACCACGCGCCCGATGCCGTACTGCTCGACGTCATGCTGCCGGGAATGGACGGCTGGGAAGTCTGCCGGAGGCTCCGCGGGGATCCGCGAACGGCCCCCGTCCCCATCGTCATGCTCACGGCGAAGTCGCAGGAGGCCGATCGCGTCCTGGGCCTGGAACTCGGCGCCGACGATTACATCACGAAGCCCTTCGGCGTGCGCGAACTGATCGCGCGACTTCGCGCGGTGCGACGCCGGTTCGAGGCGGCCGCCTCCCCGGCGGAGGTCCTCCGCGTCGGTTCGATGACGCTCGACTCGGGGCGGCGCGAGGTCGCCGTCGCCGGAAAGCCGGTCCCGCTCACCACCACGGAGTTCGACCTCCTGCGCGTCCTCGTGGGGCGGCCCGGCCGGGTCTTCTCCCGCGACGACCTCATCTCCGCCGTCCGGCGTGACGAGGCGGTGATTCTCGACCGGACCGTCGACGTGCACGTCGCCTCGATACGCCGGAAGATGGGAAGGCACGCGGACCGGATCGAGACGGTCCGGGGGGTGGGGTACCGGTTCAAGGATCGGTGATTTCGTGTTTCGCCGCATCTTCAGCGCCTATCTCGGGGTCACGCTCACCGGCCTGATCGCTCTGGCGACGGCCGCCACGCTCATCACGAGGGAACGGATGCTGGGCGAAGCGGCCCTCCGGCTCCGTTCGGAGGCCCATCTCTCGCGCTGGGCCCTGGGGCAACCCGACCCCGACGCAGCGCTCAAGTGGATGGCGGCGCAGTCGGACACCCGCCTGACGCTCATCGCGCCGGACGGAACCGTTCTTGCGGATTCAGTCGGGGTCCCGAAGACGATGGAGAATCACGACGACCGGCCGGAGGTGCGGTCGGCCCGGAGGGACGGCGCGGGCACCGACGTCCGGCGAAGCGGGTCGGTGGGGGTGGAATACATGTATGTCGCGGTCGCGGAACCGGACGGCACGGTGCTTCGGGCGGCCCTTCCGCTGACGGCCATCGACGCGGAACTGCGCGTCCTGTACCTTTTTCTGGCCGCCGCATTCGGGGCTGTGGCGCTGGCCGCGGCCGCGGCGGGGTGGATCGTGGCCCGGGGGATCGTCCGCCCCCTCAGGAGGATGACGGAGGTCGCGGGGGCGATCGCCGCGGGCGATTTCACGCGGCGCGCCCCGCTTCAGCCGGGACCGCCGGAACTCGTCGCGCTGGCGCGATCGCTGGAGACCATGAGCGAGACCCTGCAGCGCCGTCTCGAGGCGTTGCGCGCAGAGACGGCCCGGATCCAGGCGGTTCTCGGGTCCCTGCAGGACGGGGTGGTGGCGCTCGGCGCCGACGGGCGGGTCGAGATCGCGAACCAGGCGGCGGGACAAATGCTCGGCTTTTCGGGGGAGGCGGCGGGACGCGAACTGTGGGAACTGCTGCGCGAGCCGGCGCTGGCCTCCGCCGGCCGGGCCGCCCAGACGGGCCGGCCTTCCCGCGGAACCCTCGAGCGGGAGGGAAGATTCCTGGAGATCACCGCCGCTCCGGTCTCCTCCGGTGGAGGGGTGCTGGTGGTCCGCGACGTCACGGAGGAGCGGCGCTACGACGCCCTCCGCCGCGAATTCGTGGCCAACGTCTCGCACGAACTGCGGACCCCCCTGACGCTCATCCGGGGATGCGTCGAGACGCTCGAAGGCGGCGCCCTGGACGACCGTCCGAAGGCGGCCGAGTTCCTCGCCCTGATCTCGCGGCACGCGCAGCGGCTGAGCGCCCTCGTGGAGGACCTGCTCGAACTCTCACGGCTGGATGCGGGATTCGAGCCCCGCCGGGCGCCGACGCGTCTTGACGAACTCGCGGCCCGCGTCCGCGAGACCCTCGCCCCGGCGGCGGCCCGAAAGCGGATCGCGGTGATGGTTGTGGCCCCTCCCCTCATGGCGGAGGTGGATGCCGACATGATCGAACGGGCGGTCGCGAATCTCGTGGACAACGCCATCAAGTACACGCCGGAAGGGGGAAGCGTGACGGTGACGGTCCGCGCCCCGGGCGAGATCGAGGTCCGGGACACCGGGGTCGGCATTCCCGCCGAGGACCAGAAGCGGGTCTTCGAGCGATTCTACCGGGTGGACAAGTCCCGTTCGCGCGAGGCGGGCGGGACCGGCCTCGGCCTGGCGATCGTGAAACACATCGCGCAACTTCACGGGGGAGAGGTGACCGTCGAGAGCGCGCCCGGGAAGGGGAGCTCGTTCATCCTGAGACTGGGGAGGGGCTCCGGGTGATCCGTCCACCTTGTGCCTGCGGGGGGTGAGCCGCTGCTCCCCGGTCCTCCCTACTCCCCGGAATCCACCCCATCGGCAACCGTTGTCAACCCGCCGCGGGGCGATCGAGCCAAGCCAGCCGTGCGCGGCAACCGGTTCCCCGGGCGGATGGATTTGCCTTGACCCGGTCTTCTTCTTCTTCTTCTATGGTGACGGCTTCTCTGCGACATCCCTCCGGTGGAGGCCCGCGATCATCCGCATCCCCATGGGGGCGGCCCGCGACCTGTGGGGGGATGGGCGGAGGAGCCTTCCATGCCCCGCAGACTTGCCGTCGTCCTGCTCCCCATCGCGATAGCCGCCGTCACCTGGCTGACGGTGGGATCCTGTCGGAACACGCCGAGAACCGCCGCTCCCGAGGGCACGACGGCCTTCTCCCGTGACCGGGGCGCCCGCCCGGCCACCTCTTCCAACCCACCGGA
The DNA here is from genome assembly GCA_016192525.1 of Planctomycetota bacterium. Taxonomy (GTDB): domain Bacteria; phylum Planctomycetota; class MHYJ01; order JACPTZ01; family JACPTZ01; genus JACPTZ01. The sequence goes on along the minus strand of JACPTZ010000059.1, from coordinate 86,961 downwards.
AATCGCGAGCAAGACGTCCTCAGAGCCCTCCGAGATGAACGGGAGTGTCGAGCCCCTCGACGAAGGGTCGCCGGATGAACCGGGATCGGTCCCGACCAGCGGCACTCCCGAATTCCGGCGCCTGATGGCGAAGTACGGCATCGCGGAGCCGCTGACGAATGAAGGGCTGGAGTCCCTCATGCGACACCTGATGGACGAGGACGACGCCGCGCTCCGCCGGGCGCTCCTGGCGTACGCACGGGCTGGAGACCTCAAGCTCGCCGACGACCTCGAGCCCGGCCGCCTCCATCCGAAGTGGAATCTTTCCGACTCGTTCGGGGAGAGATTGCTCCGTCTGGCTCGGCCGGGCATGGGGCGGATGCTGGACGAGACGGACGATGACGACGCCTTCTTTCTGATGCTCGTGCAGGTGCTGGAGCGCATGCGATACGGGCCCGCGGCGCGGGAATTGGCCCAACCGGGCGCGCTCCGGATGTTCGGCATGCTGTGGCGGCACATCTTCGTGGAATTCGGAAAGGCCGCGATCCCGTCGATGGCGGAGGCGGCGCAGTCCTCGAAGGACCATCGGATGGAGGCCCTCAACGTCCTGAGGTACACGAAGGACCCGGACGGGATTCCGGATCTGGAGGCCCTTCTCCGGCACCCCGACCCCGAGGTGCGGGTGGCGGCCACTGAGGGGCTGATGGCGCTGGGCGCCCCCGTGGACACCGCGCTGTGGAGGGAGATGCTGGAGGGGGGCAAGGGAACGATCATGGAACGGGCGGCCGCGATCAAGGTGCTCGGGGCGGGCCGGCGAAGGGAGGACATCGACTACCTTCTGTCCTTTGTCCAGAAGAGGATCGACGATCCGGCGCTCCGGAAGGCCTACCGTTCGCTGGAAGAAGCGGGCAGTGCGGTGACGGCGGTCATTCCCACTCAGGACCCCGCAGTCGTCGCGTGGGCCATCGACATGCTCGGAAAGAGAGGCCTCGGACGCGACATCGACGCCTACATCCGATTCCCCATCATCACGGAGGTCGGAAAGCACAAGATCGCCTCGGCGTTGCCGCGCCTGCTCGCCATCTTCAACGACGAATCGGAGTCTTGCATGATGAGATGCCAAGCGGGCGGGGCGCTCTCTGACCTGGATCCTGCGAACCGTCGTGAATACGCCCGCAGGGCAAATCAACTGCGACAGGAAGAATCCGACCGCCTGAAAGCCCCCCAAAAGGAGAAATGATCCATGATTCGGCGCAGGCCTTCTCCGACATGCCGTGTCCTCTCTGTCGCAGTAGCCGTCATGGGGCTCCTCTGTCTGGACGGTATCGTCTCCGGGTGGACGACCCGGCTCCTGGTGTTCTTCGGCGGGGACGGGCACCGGAACCTGGCCAGGGAGGCACTAAAGCAGGAACTTGTTCCCGAAGACGACTACAAAGACCTCCACCATTTTCAACCGAGGCTCTTGCGCGGGGCGGCCTCGGAGGAAGGGCACCCGTCGATGTTCGTCAACGGCGCCCCGAATGACAGCCTGACACAGGATTGGCAGTACGTTCAAGACATGTACAGCGCACGAAACTTCGCTTTCGCCTACGAGCGACTGGGCATCATGGGACACCTTGTTCAGGACATGGCCTCCCCGGCACACGCATTCGACATCCCTCACGCCGTCTACGACAAGACGTGGGAGTGGCCTGTGAAGTACGAAGATCACAAGATCGGGGACAACATGGAGTGGTATGCGGATTCGGTGTTTGCTCCGACGATTCCTGGCATCGCAGAACTTGACGATCCGCGAGCGGCATATGGGCTGGTCCGTACTGCAACGAGAGACGCGGTGAACGACGACCTCGATAGCCCGCCACTTTGGGGGGGTCCCGGTCAACCGAAGCCGCAAGTCGCCGAAACCAATGGCTGGCCTTTCTACTGGCGCCTGCGAGCGGGGGGGCCCGCCTCGGTTCCGCAGCGCATCCCCCTTTTCGGGGAGTCCGAGGACGTATTCCCCGGGGAGTACGGACCGAATCGCTTCCCCCGCGGCGCGAACGGACTCGGCCTCATGCCCGACGCGAGGCGCCCCGACAGGGTCACGGGCGCCCCCCGCTATCCGGAAGGCTGGCACGAATCCTGGTACATCCCGTTCCTGAACCGCCGCCTCGGAGACGCGGTGGCCTACAGTTCGGCCTGTTGGAGGGCGGCGTCGAGGAAGTTGCCGCCTTTGCTGAGCGTCCAGTTCGTGCGGGAAGTGGGGGGACAGTTCATCGAGGTCCTCGAGAATCGCAAGAAGGAGGTCGATCTCAAGATGTTCCTGGATGACGACCAACATCTGATCGACGATTTCGACGGGCCGGAGGACATCCTTCTCGAAGTACAGGAAAGCCCCACCGATCCCCGGATGCTCCCCTGGCGGCGACTGTTTCCCCTCGTGCTGCCGAACAACCTCGAACCGGGTCCGCACACGCTCATCATCAGGGTGGAAGACGCCGACCATCTCACCGCCGAGTTCCTGCTCCCTATTGGATCCGGGTCGTAGGGGGGGCGTCGATCACGCGGCCTTCGACTTTCTTCCTTGTCTTGCGATCCCGCGCCTCGGCCGGAACGTCGGACCGGGGTTCCATGAAGCCGCATTTGCGTTGCAAACTCCCTCCACCCCGTGCATAATCCGCCCCCGACGCGCGAACGACGGACGAAGGGGGCCACGCCATGCAGCCATCGTTCTTCAAAGTGGGGTCGCGGACCGTCGGGATCGGACACCCCGCCTTCCTCGTGGCCGGGGCCGGGGTGAATCACAACGGCCGCCTCACCGTCGCGAAACAGATGGTCGCCGCCGCGAAGAAGGCCGGGGCCGACGCCGTCCAGTTCCCCGTCTTCCGCGCCGAGACCCTCGCCGCCCGCACGGCCCTCTCCCCGCCCCACCACAAGGCGGGGTCGAAGCCCGGCGGCCAACTCGCCCAGTTGCGTCGGCTGGAACTTTCGTTCGACGACATCCGCTCCCTCCGGAAATTCGCCGAGGCGCAGGGGGTCGAGTTCGTCCCCGCGCCCTACGACGCCGAGTGCCTCGCGTTCTGCCTCAAGATGGGCGTTCCGGCCCTCAAGATCTCCTCCGGCGAACTGACCAACCTCCCCCTCCTCGAGGGGGTCCTCGCCTCGCACCTCCCCGCCTTCATCTCGACGGGGATGGGGACGATCGAGGAGATCCGGGATGCCGTGAAGCTGTTCCGCACGCCTCGCGGCTCCGGCCTCTGCCTCCTCCACTCGGCCTGCCTCTACCCCGCCGAACTGGCGAAGGCCAATGTCCGGGCGATCCCGATGCTGCGCGAGACCTTCGGACTTCCGATCGGGTTCTCAGATCACACCCTGGGGACCATCGCCGCGGTCGGGGCCGTCGCCCTCGGCGCGTGCGCCGTCGAGAAACACCTCACCCTCCGGCACTCGCTCGCCGGGCCCGAGCACCGGATCAGCCTCGAGCCCGACGAATTCACCGAACTCGTGACACGGGTCCGGGACCTGGAGCGATCCCTCGGGTCGGGCGCAAAGGTGCCCTATCCGGAGGAGGTGGGTATGCGGGAGTTCCTTCGGAAGAGCCTCGTGGCCACCCGCGACATCCCCCGGGGGGCCGCTCTCACGGAGGACATGGTCACCATCAAGCGCCCGGGGAACGGCATCCCCCCCCGCTTCTACTCGTCCGTCCTGGGCCTCTGCACCAAGAAGGTCATCGCGCGCGACGAAGTGGTGACCTGGAACAAGCTGGATCTCTGATTCCATGCCTCCCATGGACCGGATCGTGATCGTCGGGGCCGGGGCCCTCGCTAGGACCGCCCTCGACATCCTCGATGAGATGGGCTGGCGTGCCCACGTCCATGGATATCTGGATCCAGGAGCTGATGCTACCCTGCGTGGGCAGCATCTTGATGGTGCTCCAGTGGTTGGCGGACTTGATCGTCTGTCCACACTGAAGAAGAACGGTGTGACACACGCCGTGATAGCCATCGAGGATGGCCGACAACGGGCTACAGTATCACAACTCTCTATACGACAAGGTATTGAGTTAGTGTCGATATGCCACCCTTCTGCGACCCTCTCTAGACGTGCCAAGGTTGGCGATGGTAGCATTTTAATGCCTGGATGTATCATCACTATAGGTGCTACAACCGGGTTATCATGCGTTATTGGTAGTGGAGCATCCATAGACGAAGACACTGTGATTGAACACTATGTGACAATTGGTTCTGGTTGCGTGGTAGCATGCCGATCGAGGATCGGGGAGGGGACTGTTCTGGGGGCCGGAGTCACGGTCGCCGAGGGGGTGAAGGTCGGGCCATGGACCCGGGTGCCGGCCGGAGCGCGGTTGCTGGAGGATCAACTCCGGAGTGGATCGGAAACCGGGGGGGAACTGCGCCGGGAGGCCGTAGCGGGTTCCAATCCCGGCCCTGTCGCGACGGGAGGACGGACGGGTCAACGAGCCGGCCGCCGCTCACCCCGCCGGTCAAGATGAGTCGGCCGACTGATCCGTCAACGCGCGTTCGGGGACTTACCTGTTGTCACCTCCCCCCACAGGGGGGAGGGTAGCGAGGGGGGCGCGCCCCATCTCGGGGCAGGGCCGCGCCCCTCCCCCTACCCCCTCCCCTCCGGGGAGGGGGAGACAGGGACTGCAAACCACCCGCACGATCCGAGTTGACGGATCACCAAGATGCCCAAGATGATGCGACGCTTCCTGTTACCGGACCCTCCCTCTGACCGCGCCTCCCTCGGGCTCCTCGCCGCCCGGCTCGTGGCGGGAATCGGATTGGCGATGCACGGCTGGGGGAAGATCCAGAACCCGTTCGGCTGGATGGGAGAGAAGGCCGCCACGCCGGGGGTCCTGCAGGCCCTGGCGGCCCTCTCCGAATTCGGGGGCGGGCTCGCTCTCGTCGTCGGTCTGCTGGTCCCGCTCGCCTCGCTCGGGATCGTCTGCACCATGAGCGTCGCCGCGTGGACGCACATCTCGCGCGGCGACCCCTTCCTCAGCCGGCGGGACGGGGGCGCCTACGAACTGGCCGCCCTCTACCTCGTCATCTCCCTCCTCCTGCTCGCCGCCGGCCCGGGTCGGTTCTCGCTTGATGCGTTGATCGGCCGGCAAACGGCGCACGGCTCAGAACAACGGAAATAGGGAACCACGCGCAGATCGACCTTCGTGCCGGGCGAGTCCGTCCGACACTCGATGGCCGCCTTCCCCGCGTTGGCCGGCTGAGCAAAGGATCGCCAGCGTCGGAGTCTGCGAACCGTACGCGCTGGCGATCCTTCGCCTCGCCCGGCCGGGCGAGGCTCAGGACGACAATGCGGTAACCTCATACGGCGGAATCGCGCACCGGCTACTGCCTCAGCAGCTGCAGCACGCTCTGCGGGATCGAGTTCGCCTGGGCGAGCACGCTGATCCCGGACTGGAAGAGGATCTGCTGCTTCGAGAGGATCGAGATCTCGTTCGCGAAGTCGAGGTCGCGGATGTCCGACTCGGAGGCCTTCAGGTTCTCGATCGCCACCTCCACGCTCCGGACGTTCGGCTCCACGGTGTCCTTCACGAAGGAGCCGAGGAAGGAGCGGGTCCCGGTCACCACCTCGATCGCCGCGTCCACGATGCGGAGCGCGTTCGCGGGATCGATCTGCAGGTTGAACAAGTCGTTTTCCGCGCCGGAGAGGAGGGTGTTGATGCCGCCGCCGCGCGTCACCTGCGAGAGGTCGCCGAGCGTGATCACCGGCGCCCCGAGGAAGGTGGGGGTCAGGTTCGGGATCCCGATGAGCCGCTGCTCGTTCGGCTGGGCCTCGGAGCCGAACTGGAAGAGGAGCCCGCTCTTGTTCACGACGGAGAAGGAGAAGATCTGCGCCTCCGGGTCGAGCACGCGCATCTCGGCCCGATTCCCCGGCGTTCCCAGACTCGTGGTGGCGGCTTCCGCCAGCGACTGAAGCCCGTTCGTCTCCTCGTCCACCAGGATGAGGTCGCTCCCGGTCGAGGCGGTCACCTCCACGTCGATGCGCGCTCCCGTTCCGAAGGCGGTGGAGAGGAGGCGGCCGTCGTCGGTGGCGATCACCCCCAGGTTGGCCGCAAGCGAGGCCGTATTCACGAGGTTCATGAAGTCCAGCCACGTGTCGTTCGTCCCGACCGTCATGGTGAGCGGCCCCGTGGTGACGGGAGGAACCGCTCCGTTGGTGACCTCGAAGGTGACCGACTGCCCCGTTGTCCCGGTGATCACCCGCTGGGAGAGCTGGTTGAACGGCGTCGCCTGGCGCGCGGCGTAACCGGGGTTGTTCAGTTCGATTTCGCCGTTGAAGAAGGTCGAGACGACGTTCATCCGGTTTCCGCGGGCGAAGGCCTGCGCACCGGAGACGGTCCCTTTGGCATCCGTCCCGAACGAGACGGCCGGAGAGGGGGAATCCACCGTCAACCCGCCCGTCCCGCTGTAGGTCCCGGTCCCCTCGATGACCTGGACCTGAACGGTCTGGTCCGAGCCGAACTCGTCGCTGTAGAGCTTCCCGTTGTTGCTCGCGTAGACGCCGGTGTTCCCCCGAAGCAGGTTCACCGCGGAGGCGAACTGGGTGTAGGTGGTCCCGTTCGAGAGACGCAATTCCTCGACCCCGAGATTGCCGCGGATCCGGATCGTCACGTCGCCCCCGGTCACGACCTGCCGGCCGAAGACGGCGAAGGCCGCGGCTCCAGGCGCCGCGGAGGTCAGGGAAGAAGCCTCGATCATCGGATCCATCACGGTGAGAGAAGCTCGCGCCCGGGTGGTGGCGGCCACGGTCTGCGTGATGGCGGCGTCGCCGGCGTTGTCGAGCACGGTCTGCCCGATGAGGAGGACCGGCGCCCCCACCGTTGGCGTAAAGGAGAGCACGGAGATGGCCTCGTCCCCCGCGGTCCCCGACGATACCTCCTGGCTGTACAGGCGTCCGTCCGGACCCGCGAAAACCCCGGACCCGGCGGAGGTCTGGTTCACGGCGTCCATGAATTCGCGGTAGGTGAAGACCCCGGTGGCACCGATCGTCATGGTCACCGCCGTGTCGGTGTTCACTGCGGCGCCGGTCGAGGTGTCGGTCCGACGAAGGGTGAGCACGAACGAATCGCCCACGGCCCCCGTGGCCACCGTCTGCGCGAGCGGATCGATCACCGTGTGCTCCGCCTGGGTGGCGTAGCGGGTGACGCCGGTGTCGAACCGGGTGTTCCCGGTGGCGGAGGTGTAGTCGAGCTGAACCGCGTGGGGAACCACACGGAGCAGGCCGACCTGGTCGACGTCGGTCGTGGTGAGTTCTGAATTCCCGTTCAGAAGGCGGGTGGTCCCGAACTTGGTCGAGTCGGCGATCCGCTTGATCGCCGCGATCGCCTGATCGACAGAATCCTGCTCGGCCGCGATCTGGTCGGGCGAGGAGGAGCCGGTGTTGAGGGCGAAGATGACCGACTCGCGGATGCCGACGAGCAGGCTGCTCACCTCGGTCAGCGCGGCCTCGGAGGTGGAGACCAGGTTCGCGGCGTTGGTCGAGTTCTCGACCGCCTGCTGCAGCGACCCCAGCTGTCCCCGGAGGATTTCGGAGATGACGAGCCCGGAGGGGTCGTCCGAGGCGCGGTTGATCCGCAGCCCGGTGGAGAGGCGCTCGAAGGTGGTGACCTGGCGCTTGTCGGTCTGGTTCAGCGACCGCAGGGTGGTCACGGCGCTGCGGTTGGTGTTGACTCTGAGGCCCATGGGATGGCTCCTTCCTTGGTCGGACGATCCTTTTCGGCCTTCCGCCCGGGGCGGAAGCGGCCGTTCGGCCCGGCTCGACTCACTTCTTCGCCGGCGGCGGGGTCAGCGGCTTCGGACCGGCGCCGGGCGGGGCGGACGGGGTCTTGCCGCCGAGCGTCGCCCCGATCGAACCCAGCGTGTCCACCGCGGCGCTGTCGGCCGCGGCCGCTTCCACGTTCGCCTGCTTGATCGCGAGATAGACTTCCTTCCGGTGCACCGGCACCCGTGCGGGGGCCGCGATCCCGATCCGCACCTTGTCGCCCCGGATGTCGACGATCGTGATCTCGATGTCGTCGCCGATCATGATCGTTTCGTCGACCAGCCGGGAAAGCACCAGCATGAATCCTGCTCCTGTTGCCGCACCCCCCTCCCCGGAGGGGAGGGTGACCACGGACCTGCCCCCGGCCGCGTTACGACGCTCCCGCTCCGGCCCCCGGAGAGGCGCCCGAGGGAGTCGCCGCCGACGGGGCAAAAATCCTGTGCCGCGTCGTGAACGCCGGATCGTTCAGCACGATCTGCTTCGCGAGCCGCTTCTCGGGGTTGAAGACCAGCGGCCCCTGCAGGTTCGCGGTGATCTCCTTCGGATCGCGCGGGACGGTGAGAATGACCAGCACGAACCCGGCGGCGATGTCCTTGAGATCGATCGAGGCCAGGTCCTCCGGCCGCACCCGCACCTTGTAGTCCGGCATGAAGACGGTCGGATCGCACACGACGAAGGCGAGCGACGTCGGCGTCACGGCCTGCAGCCACTGGAACGGACCGCCCTTCGGGTTGTTGAGGACGAAGTAGAGCTCGATCCCGGAGAACCCGAGGATCCCCTCCGGGAACCGGTAGACGTAGTCGTCCGGGACGTCCAGTTCGCCGAAACGGGTCGTGACGATTCTCATCGAGGGTTCCCCATCGGGCGGGTCCCAAACACGGAACCCGGGCGGGTCCCGACCTCATCATTGCAGGAAGCGACCGCAAGCGGCCGACGGGACCGTCGCGACCCGGAACTCAAAGCGATCGACCACCGGTCGGTCCCCGCCCCTACCGCCTCATCGTTCCATCCGCAATCCCGGCCGCTCCTGGCCCATGTGCTTCCTGCCGATGCCGGGCGCGCGATCGCAGGGGGCGGGACCCCGCGGTCACCCGACCGCCCCACGCTCATGGAGGCTCCACGCTCAGGCCACATGCGAATCACTCCGAACCTTCGAGCGGGGAATCGCCCCGCCGGCGGCCTACAGGAAATTCAGCAGCGTCGTCTGAAGGATGCGCGCGGTCGCGGCGAGGCCGGACTGCAGCACGACCTGCTCCAGCTGGAACCGCGTCGCCGCGTCAGCCAGGTCCACGTCGCGCAGGTCCGACCGGAACCCCTCCAGCAGCGTCTCCTCGTCCTCGTGCCGAGTCTTCGTCAGGGCGAGCCGCGTCAGCCGGCCCCCCGCCTCGGCCCGCGCGTCCAGCACCCGGCTCCGACCCTCGATCAAGAGCGCGTGCGAATTCGAGATCTTCGCCCGGTCGTTCGCCAGCAGCGCCTCGCGGAGCGTCACCATCGCCGAGAAGATCGACTCGCTCTGCACCCCGAGCGGGTTCAGCCCGGTCCCCGTCACCACGTCCCCGGCCGCCGGGGCCGCGGTCGTGAGTCCGAGGCCGTTCGCGGCGAACGAGCCGTTCAGGATCGAAATGCCCATCGTCCCGCCGTCCGCGGCGCGGTCCGTCAGCACGAGACGGTCGCCCGTGGCGGGATCGACCTCCGCGAGGATCCGACCGCCCGCGAAAGCCCCCGTCTCCGTCTGGGCCGCGATCTGGTCGAGCACGTCCTGCACGGTCGACGCGTTCCCGAGGTCGATGTGGAACTGGGCGTCCAGCACGCCGCCCGGGCCGAAGAGTGAAATCCGGAAGTCCGCCGCGCCCTCCACCACCGGCACGCCGGTCCCGTTGTTCAGGTCGCGCAGCTTCACCCGTTCGAGCGGGAGGTCGAGCCCGAGGTCGCGCAGGGTCCGACCCGCCCCGATCTCCGCGACCGACAGACGCGCCCCGTTCAGCCTCGAAACGAGGTTGATCCCGGTGCGCCCTTCGTTGATCTCGGCCGTGACGAAGAGATTGGACTGGTTGATGCGGTCGATCACCTGACGGAGGCTCGTGAGCCCGGCGAAGCTGACGTCCGCTTCAAAGGTCTGTCCCGGGGCGGCGTTTGTGATGCGGATCCCGGTCAGGTCGATCCCGAGTCCGTTGTTGAGCTGGGCCAGCGGGATGTCGTCCGTGAGGGCCGGGTTAAGGCCGACGCGGAAGATCTCGTACTCCGTCGTGGTGTCGAAGGCGGCGGTGATGTCGGGCGTGGCCTCGATCGTGACGGTCCCGGTCGTGCCGTCGAAGCCGGTGACGGTGGCGTACCGGACCCCGCCGGCCGGGACGTTCGGCCCGGCGTTGAAGCGCACCACCATCCCGTTGAAGTAGTTGTCCGGGAGGCCCACCAGGTCGTCGTCGATGAAGGTGGTCGGGGTGCCGACGGCCGTGGCCGTTCCGTTCTCGAGGGCGTTGGGCGGCGGACCGATCGTCTCGTACACGGCGCCGGCGAGCGACGCGGTGTAGGTCGTGTCGAGCGTGAAGGTCCCGGTGGCGCCGTCATAGTCGACCACACGGGCCGTGGCCGGTCCGGGGCCGCCGGCGATGCGGACCAGCGTGCCGTTGAAGAAATCGTCGCGCAACCGGCCGGCCAGTTCGGCGTCCACGATCGTATTGACCGTGCTCGCGCCGTCGGCCGTCCCGACGCTGTGGCTCAGGAGGCCGAGGTCGTTCGCGGTGAGGCCGTCGTCGACCTCCTCGACGTACACGCTGTCCCCCGCGGCCGCGCTGAGGACGAGGCGGTCGCCGGCGACGGGGTCGATCGCCGCCGTGATCCCGGTGACGGCGGTCTGGGCGTTGATCAGATCCAGGACGTCGCCCACGTTTTCGGCGATGGAGAGATCGATCTTCAGCGGCGTGGCCGCCGGACCGGGGGAAACGCGGGTGAGACGGATGCTGCCGGGACGGACGCCGGCCCCGCCGTTGAGGGTGGAGAGCTTGGTGTCGACCGTGATGTCCGGCGCCGCCGCCACGTCGCCGGCGATCTCGGTGGTGAGCGAGCCGAAGGCGTCGTCGCCGGGGAGGTTTCCGCCGAGCGTCACGCCGTCGGCGATGTTGCTCTGGAGCTCGACGCGGTTCCCGTTGTAGAGGACGGCGCCCGCGAGGATTTCAAACGGGCGGACGGTCGTGCGGCTCCCGCCGAAGATGAAACGGTCCTCGATCTGGCTGTTCGCCTGCGAGACCGCCTGTTCGAGCAGGTTGTTGACTTCGTTCGCGGCGAGGCGGCGGGTCTGGGCGGTGGCGGAATCGCCGACTTCCTGGAGGAGCAGGACCTCGGCCCGGTTCGCGTGGTCGGTGATCTCGCCGAGGGCCCCGTCGGTGAGTTCGAGCCGGTGCTGGAGCGTCTCGACGTTGAGGGAGAACTGCGTGTTCCGGGCGATCTGGCGGGTGAAGTCGAGGATGCGGTTCGAGCCGATCGGGTCATCCGAGGGCCGGTTGATGCGCTTCCCGGTGGAGAGCTGTTCCTGGAGGAGCTGGATCGCGGCCTGCGAGCGCGTGATGGAACCGATCGCGGAGGTGCGGGACAGCGTCCCGGTCACGCGGGAGAAGGTCGAGGAGACGAACGGGGTGCTGAAGATCGTCATGGTCGCGGCACTCAACGGCAAAACGTAAAACGTAAAACGTAAGAGGAAGGCGGGTTCACTCTCTATTGTCTCTGTCTCTGTTGTCTCTGTTGTCTCTCTTGTCTCTGTTGTCTCTGTTGCTTCTGTTGTCTCTGTTGCTTCTGTTGTCTCTGTTGCTTCTGCTGTCTCTGTTTCTTCTTACGTTTCACGTTTTACGTTTTTTCGTTCCGCGCGCCTCTTATGTTCTATTGATCAGCGTATCCAGCAGGTTGTCGATGATCGCGATGTACCGCGCCGCGGCCTGGAAGGCCCGCTGGTGCGTGATCATGTTCACGGTTTCCTCATCGAGGTTGACGCCGCTCACCCGCTCCCGGGCGTGGTGAAGCTGCTCGCTCAGCGTCTCCTGGTTCTTGAGCCGGTCCTTTCCCTCCCGGGTGTCGATCGCCAGTTCCCCCACGACGCCCTGGTAGAACCCCTCGATCGTCGCCGTCCCCTCCTCGAGCACCGTGGCCTCGCGGAGCTGGGCGAGGGCGAGCGCGTTCGAGTTGTCGCCGGCCGTGTTCGACCGGGCCGCCGCCACGAGATCCGGACGCGCCTCGAGGAGCGGATTCAGCTTCATCGTGGCCGCGTCCTCGCCGGCAAAGAAGGTGTTCATCCCGATCGCCGCCAGGAAGTGGCTCGAGTCGTTCGCGAAGGAGAAGCGCAGGTTCGTGTCGCTCGACGTGATCCGGAGCCGGTTCGTGTTCGTGATCGACGCGCTGATCTCCGGGACGCCGCCCGCTGCCGCCGTCACCTCGGCCGTGATCTCGGCCACGATGCTCTCGAGCGTGCTGTCCCTCGGCTCCGAGACCGGCGGCGCCGGCAGCTTGTCGAGGTCCACCGTGATGTTGAAGGTCCGCTCCACGCCGGTCACCTCGTTCGTCACCTTGAGGTCGAACGAGCCGTTCCGGACCGCGTACGGGAGGCCGGTGACCTGGAAGGTGTCGCCGGGCGAGACCGGGTTGTCGAACTCGCGGTCGAAGATGAGCGTCCCGGTGGCGGCGAAGAAATCGACCACGCGCCGGTGCTGTCCGGAGTTCGGACCGGAGGTCATGAGCACGTCCAGCCCGTTGAAGTAGTCCTCGGGATAGGTCGTGAGCGAGAAGTCGCGGACCGAGGTCGTCGTCGGCACCCCGGTCACCCTCCCGTCGGTCCCGACCGGCAGGCGGTTGAGCGACGGGCCGGCGAGCCCGTTCACGCTCGTGAGGTCGGTGAACCGGGTGAGCCCTTCGCCGGTGGAGTGAATCTGGTTCACCTCGAACATGACGGCGCGCGCCAGGATGTTCAGCCGGTCGCCCAGCGTGCCGAGGACCTCGTCCCGCGAGTCGATGAGCCCGCGGAGGCGGCCGTTCCGAATCTCCAGGTTGATTCCCCCGGCGGCGAACTGGGGGGTGGAGACGGTGATGTTCCGGTTGGTGTCGTCGACGCTCGTCACCTCGTAGGCGGTCTTCTCGAAGACCAGATAGTTGCTGCCGACGAGGACGTTCGCCATCCCCTGCGCGTTCTCGATGACGCGGACGTCGACGATCTCCGAGAGCTGCTGGACCAGCAGATCGCGGCGGTCGCGGAGGTCGTTGGCGGCGTCGAAGTCGATCCCGCCGTTTTCCTGGACGACGATCTCATCATTCAGGTCCGCGATCTGCTGCGCGAAGGAATTGATGTTCCGGCTGTCGGCGATGATCTCGCGGTTGACGTCCTCGCGGGTGTCGCGGATCTTGGTCCCCAGGTCCTGGAACATCCGGGCGAGGGTGGCGCCCTGGGCGAGAACGTCGTTCCGGGTGGAGGTGTCCTCCGGGCGCTGGGCGAGTTCCTCGAGGGCGCGGAAGAACTGGTCGAGCCCGCTGGAGAGGTCCGTGCCGGAGAGTTCGTTGAAGATCGCCTCGGCGCGGTCGAGGAAGTTCGCGGACACCTGCAGGCTGCCGAGCTGGGAGGCGGCGTCCTGGAGGCGGGTCACCAGGGTCTGATCGACGAGCCGCTGGATGCGGGCGAGGCGGACCCCCTTGCCGATCTGGGCGAAGACGAGGTCCTGGGGGAGCATGGTGACGAGGTCGGGGCGCTGCCGGGTGTAGCCGGGGGTGTTGGCGTTGGCGATGTTGTGGCCGTCGGTCTGCAGCGCCGCCTGCTGGGCCTGGATGGCGGTGAGGCCGACGTTGAGGGAGGTCATCAGGCTCATGCCACTTGATCCACCAGGGTCCGGGGCGCGGCCGGACGTTCGGCCACGGCTCCGGAGCGGTCGTAGGTCGTCGTGCCGGCGCCTCCTCCGGTGATGAGGCGCAGCATGGTTTCCGTGTGCGAGAGCGACTGCGAGACGAGGGCGGCGTTCAGGCGATTGAGGCGCTGGAGGCGGCGCGCGACCTCCTGGAGGGCGCGGCGGAGCCCGCCGAGCCGCGCGGCGTACGGTTCCGGGGCCCGCGCGCACAGGTCCCCGAGGCGCACGCCGTGCGGCTCCAGGCGGAAGTACCGCGCCAGCTGCGCGGTCAGGACGGCCCGCTGCACTTCAACCCCGGCAACCGATTCCAGTAGGGTTTGCTCGGCAGCGGTCGTCCGCTCCACGTCGGCCGCGCGGAGGTGCACCAGCGCCTCGCGCTTCTCCCCGGCCCGCTCGCAGAGACTCTCGTGGAGCGAGAGGGTCTGTTCGAGGCACCGGCTCAGGGCCTCGAGGGCGGGTCGCGGGTCAGCCGACGGTACAGGTAAGGGGGTCATAAAGCCTCGGAAGTCTCTCCAGCTTGCAGGTCGTGCAACCTCGGACCTCATTCCTGCGGGTGGTTTCGGGTTTCGAGTTTCGGGTTTCGGGTTTGTGGAAACAGACTCCAATCCGAAACTCCACACCCGCAACTCGAAACCGCGGCGCAGCCGCGCCCGGTCGAGCCGTGAGGCGTTTGGGATGCGCGTCGCGCAGGTTCTCGCGACGGCCGCTTCACGGCCCGCCCGGGGGCGGCCGTACCCTCCCCCCTTCGGGGGAAGGGATGCTGAAGAATCATCCCTGCACATCGACGCTCGCGCCGGCCGGAGCGGGTTCGCGCGCCTTCTCCTCCGCCGCCGCGTGCTTCGCCAGATGGCGGTACACCATCTCGCCGATCCCGAGACCGCCGCGCTTCCCGATGCCGCGCGAGAGTTCCAGGTCCTGAAGCTGCTGAAAGACCTCCTCGCCCCGACCGCCCGACATCAGCCCGCTCTTCACGATCGTCTTCCGCATCGACTCGAGCAGCATCGTGACGAACAGCCCCTCGAACTCCTGGGTGGCCTGCTTCAGCGCCTTCAACTTCTTCGGGTCCGCCCCCGCTTCCACCGACTCCGCCGCGCGTCCCAGCCGCCCGCCGGCTTCGTTCGCGCGCTCCTGCGCCACTCGCGCGATGCTGTCCGAAACCGTCCCGGGGGCTGCGATGTTCATCCGTTGCCTCTGGCTCCATTCCCGGGGGCTTCGCCCCCCGGCCGGCTGTCCCGGGGGCTTCGCCCCCCGGCCGGCTGTCCCGGGGGCTTCGCCCCCGGCCGGCTGTCCCGGGGGCTTCGCCCCCGGCCGGCTGTCCCGGGGGCTTCGCCCCCGGCTATTTCCTGCTCGCCCCTCCGGGGCGAAGTGGATGCTGTTATGGGTCAGCCGTGCGCGTCTGCGCGATCACTCCACCACCACGCGACCGAAGATCAGCCCCGCCCGGTCAAAGGCCCGGACCATGTCGATGACCTCCTCCGGCTTCGCCCCGCCGAGGTCGGCGAGATCGATGATGTCGGTGAGGAGCATCCCGCCCGAGGGGGGAGGCGGGAGCTTCCCGGCCGGGCCAAGGGCGGCATTTGGCCGCGCCGCGGGCGCAGGCGGAACCTCGATCTTGAAATTCGCTCCCTTGTAGACGGCGCCGGGGGCCACCACGACGCGCCCGCTCACCGCCACGGTCTTGGCGCGTTCGTTCAGGACCACCATCGCCTCCGGCTCCGTGCCCAGACCGATCTCGACGGGCATCTCAAGGATCGTCGCGATCATGTCCGAGAGCCGGTCCAGGTGCGCGATCCCCCCCGGGGCGGGCGCCGCCGGCGGCGGGAATCGCGGGAATTCCACGTAGACGGTCCCGGCATCTTCTGGATAGGCCTGAAGCATGGCCTTCTCGTCGGCGGACCGGCCCGTAATCACGAGCTCGTCCTTCGTGATCGCGCCGGCGATGGCCTTGGCCACATTGAAGTCGGGGGCATCGAGAGAGAGACGGATGCAGGGCGGATCCTGGGCGAGTCCCCTGAAGTACCGCGTCTGCGGGAGGGTCTTCTGGACAATCGCCCCACGGGGAATAACGGCGGTGGGGGACGCGCCCCCACCGCCGATGTAGACAGAGCCCTGGGCCGTTGCATAGACGGTTTTTGTCGACGGATCCGTCGGCCGCAAGACCACAGGGCCCCGGAGAGGGGTAAGGAGAAGGGTGCCGCCCGCAAGATCCTTCGCATCGTAGAGCGAAGCGACCTTCACGTCGATCCGGGTCCCGGCCTCCTGGAACGGCGGGATCTCGGCGCTGACGGCGACCATCGCGACGTTTTTCGAAGTGATGTCCTGTTCGCGGATCTGGTAGTCGTCCAACTTCATGACGGCGGCGGCGAGGGCCTTCTGGATGGCCTCCTTCGAGTCGCCGGTTCCCTTGAGGCCGACGACCAGGCCCAGTCCCTTGAGCTGGTTCTCGTCGGCCCCCTCCAGTCGTGCCAGGTCTTTGATCCGGCTGGTGGTGCCGAAGTAGGGATTGCGCCCCTCGGCGGCCGCCGCCGCAGCGGCCTTCTGTCCCTGATTCAGCGCCGGCTCATTCCGCCGCCCTCCTGCCGGCTGGGCCTGGAGCGAGCCGGGGACGAGCAGCGCGAGAAGCGCCACCGCCATCGCGACCCTCCGACCTTCAACATGTGCTGCGTGTATCTTCATGTTCCTTGCCCGCGCCCTTGTTTCCGTTGTTTCTCTTCTGTTGTTGTCTTTTCTTTCGTTCGCTTTTCTTCTTCCGTTCGTTTTCCTTCTTCTGTCCCCTATCCTCCGTCCCCTATCCTCTGTCCCCTATCCTCTGTCCCCTATCCTCTGTCCCCTATCCTCCGTCCCCTATCCTCCGTCCCCTAACCCCTGCCCCCTGCCCCCTAGCCCGGATTATTCATGAATGCGCGGTGCCTTCGCGCCGAGTGCCCGGCAGATCAAGCCGTCCGCCCTGAGCGAGGCGGTCGGTTGTTTCGACCGCCGAGTCGAAGGGCGACACGGTGTTGCGGTCCGGCGGTTGTTTCGACCGCCGAGTCGAAGGGCGACACGGTGTTGCGGTCCGGCCCTTCGACTCGCCGGCCGGACGGAGGCCGGCTCGCTCAGGGCGGACGGTTTTCCGGGGAGACGCACCTCCCGTTCATGAATAATCCAGGCTAGAAGGGCCACAGCCAATCCAGCAGTCTCGACAGCAACCCGCGCTTCTGCTTGTCCCCCACCGCGCCGTCGCCGATCAGTTTCACGTCGAGGTCGGCCACGCGGTCGGAGCGGATCGAGTTGGTGGCGTCGACGTCGCCCGGTCGGATGATTCCGCACAGCGTGATGGTTTCGGTCTCCTCGTTCACGGTGCGATGCTTCCGGGCCTCGATGACGAGGTTTCCGTTCGGGAGAATGTCCACCACCTCGGCCTGGACGTTCAACCGGAACTGGCTTTCGCGCTTCGTGCTGGCAGGCGATTCGCCGCGGACGCGGGCGTCGAGGTCGATCTCGGGCGAATCCTCGCCCAGCGCCGTTTCGAGGCCGAAGTCGTCCAGCTGGCCGGTGAGGTCGCCGGTCTCGCCGCCCTTCTTGCGGGTGAACCGGATCCATTTCGCGAGCGCGATCTCGAGACGGGTCCGCCGGTCCGAGCGCGTGTCCGCCGAGGCGGAGGCGAGCGACTTCTCGTCGACGACGAGCGTCACGAGGTCGTGTTTCTCGAACTTCCGCGGGGGGAGATCGCCCACGAGGCTCTCGGTCTCGCCCTCGGGCCAGAGCGAATCGGCCCGCGCCGGGGTCGGCGCGAGGAGCGACAGCAGCGCGCCGAGCGCCAGCGCCGCCGAGAGGGCGCCGCTCGCGCGGTGCACCCCGCCCGGGTGCACCCCGCCCGGGTGCACCCCGCCCGGGTGCACCCCGCCGGGCTGGACGTAGGACTCGGCCGGGCGCGAGACGGGCGGAGCGGGCGGCGGCGGCTCCGGCTCGATCGGACGGGGGCGCAGGTTGAGGATTCCGAGTGTGAATGTCATGTTCGCTCTCCCTTTACGCCTCCCCCTCGCCGGAGGGGAGGGAAACAACGGAGCTTGTTTCCAGGGCCGGGTACCGGTTCGCCACCGATCGGACCGGCTGCCAGGGACCGACGAACTCCGGGGCGAAGGCCGCGATCCAGGCGGCGTGCAGGGCCGCGAAAACGATGCGTTGCGGGTGGCGGTCCAGCGCGTGCGGCTTGGTCTCGACGAGCAGGGAATTCATGGATGCGCCTCCACCTGGCCGGGCCCGAGGACGCGGGCCTTGATCGTCTTCTTCGTCGTCGGATTGAGGACCAGAATCGTGTCTCCCGGGGCGCCGTCCTGCTGGGCGGTCCCGCGCGTCTGAAGTCGCGCCCCGCCGCGGATCAGCACCACCGTGACCTCCTCCCGGGCCCTCACGCAGGGCGGAGGCTGAAGGTCGCCGAGCGTCACCGGCGTCCCCGCCGCCACCGTCCGGAGGACCTTCTGCCCGGCGAGATCCTCCGGGTCGATCACGTAGCACTCCCCCTCCGCGATCGCTACGCGACGCCGCAGGCCGTTCGCCGGCCGGCAGACCTGGCCCGTGCGAAGGGGCTGGGCCGCCACGCAGACGTCGCGATAGGCCGCGACCCTCGCGGTGCACTGCATCGTCAGGGGACCGTCCGGGCCGCCGACGAGGACGCCCGCGAACTGCACTTTGGGGCCGATCGTCGCCTCGTCGACCGGCTTCAACTCCTCCACCCGGAGCGGATCGGGTCCGATCCAGGTGAGGGCGGGGCGGCAATCGAGAATCTGAAGCACGAGCTCCGCGCCGGCGAGGTCGGATCGCGTCCCGGCGTACTCCCGGATCGCCTGTTCCCAGGCCGATTCGAGGCTCGATCCGGTCCCGGCATCGTCGGCGACGACGCGGACGACCTCGATCTCCTCCGGTCCTTCGAGCCGGATCGTCTCGGCCGCCGGTCCGAGCTTGCGGAGCGCAGCGCGGATCGCCGAGACCCGCAGGCGCCGCACCTCGTGGAGCGCCGGGGAGGCGCCGACGAACAGCGTGGCCGCCTCCGCCTGAAGTTCAGGTTCGAGGGCGGCGGCATCCAGACAGGCCGGGAGCGGGATGTAGTCCCCGCGGACTTCCACATGCGGTCGGAGCGACACGACGGCCTTCCGGAGGACCGGCGGAGCGCCCGTTTCCTCCGCTCCCAGGGTCGCCGCGAGGGCGAGAACAGGTCCCAGGAAAGTCAGCGCCGTTCTCAATCTCAAGTGCTTCATGGCTTCCTCAGCCCTGCGACCTACCGCCTGAGATTATTCACCGTCTGCAGCATCTGGTCCGCCGCCTGGATCGTCTGCCCGTTCATCTCGAAAGCCCGCTGCGCCGCGATCATGTCCACCAGTTCCTGCACGACCTCGACGTTGGCCTCCTCGAGGAAGTGCTGCCGGACGTCTCCGATCCCCTGCGTCCCGGGGGTGCTGTCGATGGCCACCCCGGAGGCGTCGGTCTGCATGTACAGGTTGTCGCCGAGGGCGCGCAGCCCGGCCGGATTGACGAAGCGGCTCAGCGTGAACTGGCCGAGATTCGTCAGCTCGAGCGGGTTGGTCGGATCGAAGCCCTGGATGGCGCCGTTCGTGAGGATCTGGACCCGCGTGATCCCCGCGGGGACGGTGATCTGGTCCGCCAGGAGCATTCCGTTCGAGGTGAGGAGCTGTCCGGCGCCGTCCTTCTTGAAGGAGCCGTCGCGCGTGTAGCCGATGGTCCCGTTCTCGTCCACGATGACCCGGAAGAAGCCGTCGCCGTTGATGGCCACGTCGAGGTCGTTGTCGGTCTGCGTGAGCGGCCCCTGGCTGAAGAGCCGGTTCGTGGAGACGACGTTGGTGCCGACGCCGAACTGGATCCCGGTCGGCTGTGTTCCCTGCGCGGTGGCGGAGAAGCCGGGGAGCTTCATATACTGGTAGAGGAGGTCCTGGAACTCGGCCCGGGACTTCTTGAAGCCGGTGGTGTTCACGTTCGCGAGGTTGTTGGCGATGACGTCGATGTGCTTCTGGATCGAGGTCATCCCGGTCGCGGCGGTGGAAAGGGCTCGGACGGCCATGGGCTACTCCTCGTCTTCCCGGAGGGAATCGACGCAAATGGGAACGAGCGCATCGAGGACGGAGACGAACGGCCGTCGCCGCGTGTAGCGGTCGGTCCACTCGGCCTTGAGGCGCTTCGCGTTTCTCGGGACCTCGATCCGGATCCGCCCGCCGTCGTTCATCGCTTCCGACATCTCTCAGCTCCTTTGCCTGCGGGTTTCGGGTTTCATGTCACGGGTTCGATGTTTCAATTCGCCTCTACCGCCCAGCTGCGCGGCCCACGTCATTCACGGCCCGGTCCCACGTCCCGTCCTGGTTCCGCAGCATGGCGAGGTTTCCCTCATAGGCGCGAAAGGCCTGGATGAGCTGTACCATCTCGCTGACGGGGTTCGCGGACGAGCCTTCGAGCGCCCCCTGGAGGACGGTTGTGGCGGTGGCCGGCGCGGGCGCCGCGGGGCCCCTCCACTCATAGAGGCTGTCCCCGGCCTTGAAGAGGTTGTCGAGGTCGTCGAACTCCACGAGCATGAGCGGCACGGCGCCGGCGGGGGTGACGACCTCGCCGGACTTCAGCACGTTGAATTCGCCCGTTTCCGGGACGACGATCTCTCCGCCGTCAGCGGAGAGGACGACGCCCTGGCCGTCGGCGGTGCGCAGAAGGCCGTCCGGCCCGACGCTTAGATTGCCGGCCCGGGTGTAGTAGACGGAGCCGTTCCGACGCACGCCGAGGAATCCCTCGCCCTCGAGGGCGAGGTCGAGCGGCCGGTCGGTGACCTGGATCGGGCCCGGCTGGCGGTCGAAGTAGGTGCGGGAGAGGAAGAGACCGCCCTTCATCTTGTCCAGGAGCGGATTCAGGTACTTGAGGTCCGGCTTGTCCTCGTGCGTCTCGGCCTCTCTGGCCTTGAAGACAAGGAACTCCTTCCGGAAGCCGGGCGTATTGACGTTGGCGAGGTTGTTGGCGAGGACATCGACCTGCGCGTCCTGCGTCACCGCCCCGGCCGCCGAGTGCCAGATGCCGTAGATCATCGGGGGCCTCCTCCGCCGGAGTCCGCCGCGGGAGCGGCGCCGGAGGCGCGCAGGGCGGGCCGCAGCGCGTCCATCGTCGCGGTCGCGCTGGTCGCGCACTCGGGGGCGCCGGGGGCGGGGTCGGTGAGACCGCATTCATCGAGCAGGTCGAGGACCGATCGAAGTTCGGCGCGGAGGAGATCGACGGGACGCGGGGTGAATTCGAGGGTGGACGGCATGGGGGCGACTCCTTTCGTTCGCAAGCGATCGCCGGCACCGACCTCCTGCCAGAGCCGGGCCGGCGGCAGAACGAACCGACGGCGGCGACCGCTGGCCCGTGCTTACGCAACGGCGGTGCCGGAATCTCGCGCGGTGTTGACGGGAAGATCGGACCGGTGCGGGGAGTGGCGGCGGGTCAACGGGTTACAGCGAGGGAAATTCTTGGGGGGAATTCCGGGCGCGGCGGGGCGTCCCGGTCCGATCGGCGGTGCGGCCGCAATCTCCGCCGGGGGGCGGCAGGAAGGGTTCTACCCCCTCACCGCCCCGAAGATCATCCGGCCGGCGGAGGTCTGGATGGAGCTGGTCACCGTGGCGGTGATCTTCTGGCCCACCTTCGCGGCGGCGCCGTCGATCACCACCATCGTCCCGTCGTCGAGGTAGCCCACCCCCTGCCCGGCCTCCTCCCCCACCTTGAGGATCCGGATCTCGATCGGTTCGCCCGGAAGGACCACCGGACGGAGGGCGTGTGCGAGGTCGTTCAGGTTCACCACCTCGATCCCCTGCACCTGGGCGACGCGGTTCAGGTTGAAGTCGTTCGTCAGGAGCCGGGCGCCGAGGGTCTTCGTGAGCCGGCAGAGCTTGGAATCGGTCCCGAGCACGTCGGGGATCTCCGCCTCGTAGATTTCGAGCGTGGCCCCCTTGGCCTTTCGCATCCGGTTCAGAATGTCGAGACCGCGGCGGCCGCGGTTCCGCTTGAGGCGGTCGGCCGAATCGGCGATCGCCTGGAGTTCGGTGAGGACGAACCGCGGGACGAGGAGCGGCACCGCGATGAGGCGGGTGTCGATGATGTCGGCGATGCGGCCGTCGATGATGACGCTCGTGTCCATGACGAGGGGGGAAACCGGCCGGCTCTGCCGCGTGAGCTCGACGAACGGGATCACGAACTTGAAGTCCTCCCGGCTCTGGAGAATGGCCATGACGGAGATGTAGCAGCAGAAGAGCGTCACGGCGAACTGGAGCCAGGTCTTCATCTCCTCCCCGCTCTCCAGACCGATGTTCTCCAGGTTCTGGAAGAACGGAAGAAAGTGGATGAGCGTCAGGGCCAGCCAGGCGAGGAGGAACCCGGCAATGAGGCCGAACATCACGGCGGAAATGAGACCGATGTAGCGGCGGGTGAAGGTGACCTCGGCGAGGACGAAGGCGAAGGCCACCAGCATCCCGAAGAGGATGCCCAGCATCTTGCGCTCGGGACTGAGGCGGAGGAGGACGCAGATCTGCCAGCCGACCACGCCCGCGGCGATGATGAAGAAGAGCCGCAGGACGTGCAGCATGGAAATCTGCTTCGGCGCCGGCGCGCCGACGGCGGGCACGAGGTCGCTCGGCTTCGTCGCGCCCGCGGGCGGCGGGGGCTGGAGCGATGGAGCGGGGGCGGGGGGCGTTGAGTCCATGGAAAAACCCGGCGTGTTTGAACCGCGGAGACGCGGAGTTCGCAGAGAGGCCCCTGGAGAAGAGATCAACACCGAACCGCAGAGGCGCAAAGACGGAAAGAACAACAACAGAAAAGGACGGCCTAGCCCGGATTATTCATGAATTCTCGCGCGTTCCCGGATGAGAGGGCGTTCAGGCGGAAACCCGAGGCCCCGAGTAGGCCCCGCAGCACGTGCTGCGGGGCCGTAACGAGGGGCCGGCCCTGAAGGCGGGGCACCCTGCCTGAACCGCCCCTCGTTACGCGGCCTGCGGGCCGCTACTCGGGGCGGCGGTGTTCCTCTCATGAATAATCCGGGCCAGGGAACCACGAGAGGATGATCGTCAGACGCCCGGCACCTCTCTTGAACTCCCGGGGGGCATATCCGTGGTTGTTCCGTTGTCACCCGAGAAGCTGTTCCTGCTTCTGTTCCTGTTCTCTTTTCCGTTTCTGTTTCCGTTTCTCTTCTCTGCGTCCTCGCGTCGTTGCGTTCCATCCGTCGGGCCGCGGTCCCCTCTGCGCCCTCTGCGCCTCGGCGGCGATCACACTCTCTCAAACGGCTGAAAAAACTTGAGATACTCCTCCTGCGCGAACCGGTCGGTCATCCCGGCGATGTAGTCGCACACGGCCCGCTCGGTCCCGGCCTCGCGCGCCCACGACTGGAACTCGGGCGGCAACTGGCCGGGGTTCCGGACATACTCGTGAAAAATGTCCCGGAGAAACCGCTTCGCGCGCTCCTGCATCCGGAGGACCCGGTGGTGGCGGTAGACCCGCGCGTTCAGAAACACCTGCAACTCCCCCTTCCGCGCCTCCATCTCCTTCGAGAAACCGGCCACCGCCGACTTCGCCGTCCGGACATCGTCGATGCTCGCGATCTTCTGCGCGCGGAGCGACCCGGCCGTCGTCCGGATGAGGTCGGTGACCGCCAGGTCGATGAGGAACCGGACCTTCTGGCGCCGCGCCGTCTTCCCGTCGATCCCCGGGTACCGCTTCGCCACTTCGGCCGAGGCGATGCGCCACAACTCCACCTCGGCCAGGTCTTCCTCGGTGATGAACCCGGCGGGGAGGGAGTCGTCGACGTCGTGATGGTCGTACGCGATCGAGTCGGCGAGATCGACCACTTGAGCCTCGAGAAGCGGGGCCCAGTCCGGCCGGTATTCGTCGGGGAGCGGCTGGTCGCGCTTGACCTTGTGTTTCAGGATCGACTCGCGGACCTCCCACGTGAGATTGAGACCCGGGAAATCGGGATAGCGGCGTTCGAGCGTCTCGACGATACGCAGCGACTGGAGGTTGTGTTCGAATCCGCCGTGGTCCTTCATGAGCTCCTGCATGGCGTCCTGGCCGGCGTGGCCGAACGGGGTGTGGCCGAGGTCGTGGATGAGGGCGAGGGCCTCGCAGAGGTCCTCGTTGAGGCCGAGGGCGCGGGCGACGGTGCGGGAGATCTGGGCCACCTCCATCTCGTGGGTGAGGCGGGTGCGGAAGTGGTCGCCCTCGTGATTGACGAAGACCTGGGTCTTGTACTCGAGGCGGCGGAAGGCGGAGGAGTGGACGATGCGGTCGCGGTCGCGCTGAAAGGCGGTGCGGTAGGCGTGTTCCGGCTCGGGGAAGCGCCGGCCGTGCGATTCCCTGGAGCGCATCCCGTACGGGGCGAGCGAGCGTTCCTCGCGGGCCTCGATCTCTTCGCGGGTGAAGATGCCGTTCTGCGGGGCGGACATGCGCAGGCAGTATATCGGCCGCGCGGAGGGGCGGTCAAGGCGATTGCCTTGTCCTCACGTCGCCCGAGTCGTAGAATTCCGCGGTTGCTTCAACCTCCTGCCCTGTCCCACAAGACCGCGTGGCGCCATGGCCCGAAGACGATCCCACTCCGGCGAACAAAGCCTCTTCCCCGACAAGCCCGAGGGATGGCAAACCCACGGGCTCTTCTCCGCGCACTACATCCGCTCCCGCCTCCCCGCGGCGTCCCTCTACGTTTCCGAGCAGGAATCACGAGCGGTCTACGAGAAGATCAAGGACCTCTGGCAGTCGAGGTGGGTGGGCCTCGTTCACGCCAACGAGGACGTGATGCGTCAGGAGTTCCTCGACAAGGTGCTGGACTGGCTGGGATTCAAGTTCATTCCCTCCCAGAAACTGCCGGGGTCCCAGAAGGAGCTCGACTATCTGCTCTGCGCCAGTCAATCCGAGAAGGATCGTGCGCTCGCCTCGAACGAGTCCGGCGTGATCTACGGGGCCGCGGTGGGCCTGGTCGAGGCCAAGAAGGCCAACCATCCCCTCGATGCCGTCTCGAAGACCGAGACGCCGGGGCAATTCCCGCACGAACAGGTTCAAGGCTACCTCAAGCTGGCGGTCGAGCCCGTGAATGGCCGCCCCTTCTTCCGGTGGGCGATCCTCACCAATGGCAATTTCTGGCGGCTCTACTGCCGCGATGCCCATCCCGGCGCCTACTTTCAGTTCCACCTGGCGAAGGAGCGCCTCCTCTGCGAGTTCGAGGAATTCCGCGCGTTTCACACCCTCTTTCAGGTCGCCGCCTTCGTCCAGAAGGACGGCCGGTGCTTCCTCGACGAGGTCCGCGAGCAAGCCATCGAGCACCGCGTCGCCCTCGAGGAAGACCTGCGCCGTCGCGTCTACCGGGTGGTGGAGGATCTCGCCAACGGTTTTTGGGAATACCCCGAGAACAGGATGACCGAGGCGGACCTTCCCGCGCTCTACGAGGCCTGCCTCATCCTGCTCTACCGCCTTCTCTTCGTCTCCTACGCCGAGTCCCGCGGCCTGCTGCCGGTGCGCGAATCGGGGCCGGGTTCCAACAAACACTATCGCGACACGTACTCGCTCCGGCGCCTCATCCCCGATCTGAAGAACGAGATGAAATGGAACACGAACGGATTGACGACTCTCTATGGCGAATTGTCCAAACTGTTCCACCTGATCAGCGGCGAACAGCCGAGGGCGTGCGCGACGTGCGGCGTCCCGCCGTACAACGGGGGACTATTTGCGCCCGAGGGACACCCGAATCTCGAGAAGTGGAAGATGGGAGACGCGGCGCTCGCGACGGTCCTCAGGGAACTCGTCTTCAGCGAGCCCACGGCCCGGCGGGGACAGCGGGCCTTCGAGTGGGGGCCGATCGACTACGCCGACCTCGAAGTCCGCCAGCTCGGGGACATCTACGAGGGACTCATAGGCGGCCATCTGGTCAAAGAGGGCGACCGACTCGAACTGAGAAACGAGCGGGGCACCGCGGAGGTCCGCGCCGTCACCTACACGCCGGACCACATCGTGCGGTTCCTCGTCGAGAAAACGCTAGGGCCGCTGATCCGTGAGATCGACAATTCGCCCGAGGTCAAGCGCGCCGTGGCGTCGACGAAGCGCGACGATTCGTTCGCGAATCGCCTCCTCGCGCTCAAGGCGGTCGATCCGGCGATGGGGAGCGGTCACTTCCTCGTGCGGGCCACGGAGTGGCTCGCCGACCAGATCGTCTACCATCCCACGACAGAGATCCATACGGAGCGGGTGGGGGACGAACTCTCCCGCGAGCAGATTCTCGCCAAGGGGAAAATCCCGGTTTCTCCGGGCCTGTCCCAGGAGCAGGCGGAGATCGCGCACTGGCGTCGCCGGGTCGTGGAATCGTGCATCTGCGGGGTCGATTGCAATCCGCTGGCGGTCGAATTGTCCAAGCTCGCGCTCTGGCTCACCTGTATCGCTTCCGACGAACCGTTGAGCTTTCTCGACCATCACCTTCGACGCGGGAACTCCCTCGTGGGTGCCCGTCTGGACCGGCTGGGATCCCCCCCGGTCCGCAAGGGGGACCCGAATCTCCCGCTCCCCTTCTCGAAGGACGTCCGCCCGCTCGTTCGAGCCGCCCTGCAGGAGATCGCCGCCATCGAGCAGGAACCCAGCGCCAGCCTGGTGGCCGTGAAGGGAAAGGAGCGCCGACTTCGCGAGGGCGTACTGGAAAGACTCGCGCCGCTGAAACGAATCGGGAACGTCTGGGTGGCCATCCTGGCCGGCGTCGAGATCAACCCGGCCGACTACCCTCTGGTGATTCGCGCCCTCCTGGACGAGAAGTCGCCGGAGGCCCGATCCGGCAAGGCCGTCCTGCGCGAGCGAGAGACGCAGGTGGACGAGCGCACCGAGGCCATCGAGCCCTTCCACTGGGAACTGGAGTTCCCGGACGTCTTCTTCGAGCCGACGGGCGAGCCCCGGGCAAACCCGGGGTTCGACGCCGTCATCGGCAATCCGCCCTACGTCTCGACGCAAGGCTCCGAGGCGATGCCCTACCGCGTCGCTCTCGAGGCGGCCGACGGATTCCATGACGATCTGTACGTGCACTTCATCGTCCGGTCCTTCGAGTTGCTGCGTCAGGGCGGGCGATTCGGCTTCATCACGTCGGACACCTTTTTCACCCTCAATACCAAGCAGCGGGTCCGCGATCTCCTGCAGGCCAAGCGGCTCGTAATCCTTTGCCCGTGTGACCCCTTCAAGGCGACGGTGGACGCGGCCATGATCGTGGCCGCGAACGAGAAGCCTCAACCCGAGGACAGACTGAGTTTCGTCCAGGCGCGCTACTCGACGGAGGCGGACTCCCCTGAGCGAGCCCTGGATCGCTTTCGCGATCTGGACGAGACGCGTCTCGGGTTCTCGGCCGACCGGGAGGGTTTCAGATGCGCGCCTGAGGCGTTCCCCGTTGACCACGCGGAATCCGGGTGTCTCCGCGTCCACCGGACGTCTGTTGAGCCTTACCGCCGCGCGTTGAAGGGCGCCTTCTTCGAGCCCTCTCCGCGGATCCTCGCCCTGCACAATCGCCTCATGGCCCCGATGAAGCGGCTTGTGGACGAGTGGTGGGACGCCATCGAAACTTCCCGCGACTTCGCGAAGAACATGGACCGGATTCGGGCCTATCACAAGCGCCTGAAGCCGGGGGACGTGACCCTGACCGGCCTCATCTGCGAGGGAGGACAGGGACTGTGCACGGCGAACAATGGGCGATTCCTCGGATACCTGGAGGGGAGCCCGCAAGCGGTGGCGATCCTCCATCGTCGCCGGGAGCTGCTCGAGTTGTGGAAACGGCACTCAAGGGTTGGACCCGTTCTGGACGAGTTGCTCAAGAAGCACAGCAACGACTTTGAATCTGTCGTCGAGCCGCTCAAGGGACAGTTTGACTGGCGACGAGACCTCCGTCTCCAAAAGGGCGAAGTCTATCGCGTCGCGCTCGCGAATCATGTTGCCGACCCAAATGGCTGGACCGCCAAGGAGCGGAGGGCCGCGATCGAGGACGGACTCTCGGGCAAACGGGCTTGGGTGCCGTTCCGGAAGGGCGATCCAAAGGGCAATCGTTGGACAGACGATGAACCTCTCTTGATCGACTGGAGATCTGAAAAGGTCGCCTGGCTTTGGACTCACAGTGGACGCTCGGAACCCAATATGCCCGTAATCAGGAATGCCCTTTCGTACTTCACCGAGGGGATCACGTGGTCCCGCATCGGCAATCACGTGGCGATGAAGGCGCGACTCTCTCCGAAATGCGTGTTTGACACGAACAGTTCGCGTCTCACCCCGGTCTGGGGAGGTTTGTCCGTCAGCGCGTTTCTATCGATCCTGAACTCCGACTTGGCCAGTTTCGTCCTGAAGAGACTCGTCAAGAACACGCAGGACTACGAAATTGGCGACCTGCGCCAATTTCCGCTCGTCATTCCAGATGCGCGGGTGAACGCGGAACTCGCCGCGCTGGCGGAGCGCGCCATCGAAGCGAAGCGTCTCGAGCTCCGGGGCGCGGCGCCCTCGAAGGGCCTGATCGCCTTCTGCTCCCCGCTCCCGGAGCGTCTGGCGAAGGCCCCGGCCTATCTGCGTCCGCAGGCGCAACGTCCGCTCTTCCACTCGCCGGGGACCTGTCTCGAAGCGATCGAGTTGGCCGTCAACTGGGCCGTGGAGCGTCTCTACGGCGTGGAGGGGATGGGTCCGTTCGACGAATTCTGATAGTCATGCCGCCGGCTTGAACGGCGAGCCCAGCGACTGCGTGCGCCTTCTTCATATTCTGCGGACCGTTCCGCGGCGTCGCCGACGAGTTCGTCAACGGATTGTGAACGCACGTCGATTGACGGAACGCGGAGCAGTCTCTCCTTGTAGATCCTGCGCTTCTGCTCATCCAAGTGGATGTGGCTGTACCCGGGATTGAGACCGTGCCCCGCTACGATCCCACCAAGATGGTCGATCAGAAGAAGCGACGGGCATGATTCCTCGTGGCCAAATTCAACGGGTCGCATCTTGAACTCGATTCTCCACCCCCGCTCGGCGAACTTCTGGGGGGCATACCTCTCCAGCAAGGAGCGCACGCTGCTATCGTAGACTCCACGAACTTCCTCGGGTGCGTCGAAGTGACCCACGAAAACAGTCATGGCGCAGGTCGTCCGGGAAGCGCGGTGCAGTTCAACGCGCTCGGTGAGCGCCTTTCCCAGAGTTTGCGCGATCAGTCCTCCGACGCACTGAAACGCATGCAAGTGGAAGAAGTTCTCGGGGTTGAGTTCGTAAGGGACGACCGTGCTGCCCCGCCGCGCGAGGTCGACATCCACTGAATGCATCCGACTGAGCTGCTCACGCACGCTGTTCTGTGCGCGCCGCACCTGCTCGGGTGTCCTCTCGACCACAGTGATGCAAACGAGTGGCTTCAGACTCTCGACAAGCGCAAGGACATCCTCGACCTGGCCTGCGGTTGCCTCCCTCCATTTCGGTCGTCTCCCGCTGCAGAACCATTCACGGACGCGATCGCGTTGCCCATCGACCAAGACAACGCCGCCAGAGACACAATAGGGGTCGGGTGAGCCGAGATTGAAACGCCCCGACTCGTCCATCGCAATTTCGACGTAGATCCTCTCGCTCGGCACGGCCGATGCTCCCACAGGCGGTTATCAGGCAGTGATTGTCTCGCGCCTTCGAGAATCCTGCTGCCCCGCCTGCTTCTGAGGCGCCCTCGGCCCCCACAGGCTCTTCTCCAGCCGATAGATCAGGCGGGGGGCGGCCGTCGGCGGAGTTTCTTCCATGCTACGCTCCTCTCATGACAAACACGCTGGCGACGAGGACCACGACGATTGCCTTCCCCGCGGACGCCCCAGGCGTCGTCCCGCGGCACCACGTGCTGATTGCTGGCCATAATCCTTCTCCTTCTCTTCGCGCTGTAGCCCGGATCGGCAAGAGCGAGAACCCAAACGCGGCGTGAACACTTCAACCGATGACAATTGCGAAGGTTCGGTACATGTTATCAAGTGGCGACCGCGCCGCAAGCGCTCTCTTTTTCCTTGTTGCCATCACCGGCGCCGTGGGGTATACTTTCACAGGTTCGTGTACCCTGCCCGGCGTGTCGCTCGTGGATGTGCCCATGGCGCGATCGCTTTCCAAGCCGTGCCCTCCTTCGCGCCTGCGGCGCTTCGGAGGTCTGCTCGGGGCTGCGGGCGGGCGCTCCGGCTCCGCCCTCATCATCACCCTCGGCGTCCTCGCCCTCGTTTCGCTCCTCGCCTTCACCTTCGTCTCGCTCGCCCGGTCCGAACGCCACATCTCCCAGAACTACGTGGATCAGGTCCGCGCCTCCATCCTCGCCCGGTCGGGCATCGAGCAGGCCGTCGCACGCCTCCGCGCCACGACCCTCGTCAAGGCGTGGGACGATCCGCGTGACCCGTGGGTCTTTCACACGAACAACAACACCGGAGTCGGCGCGGGCCAATCGATCGCCACCGCCGTACATCCCTCTTTCGAGTCGGGGACTTCGTTCGGGCGCCCGTTCTCCGCCGTGCTCCCGGGAACCCATGCCCCGAACGGCGACACGGTCGTCCTGAAGGTCGTCGACGCCGCCGGGCAGATCAATCTCAACAGCCCGCAGGCGAATTTCGGGCAGATCCTCAACACCCTCGGACAGGCGATCCTCCAGGAGATGACGCTCCGCGGACTTCCGAACCCGATGAATCCGATCAACGGAAAGGGACCGCAGATCGTCATCGCGCGCGAGGCCGCCCCGGGCGGGCGCTTCGTCACAGAGGAGGAGCTTCGACCGAGCGTCGGCGCCGACGCCTTCGAGGTCCTGCGCGACTACGTGACGGTCTGGGGATGGGAGGATCCGACCACGACCGTCGCCACGGCCCTGCCGACCCCGGAGGGAATCCCGAACCTGGAGCTCCAGACCCGGGCGCCGGTCAACATCAACACCGCCCCGCGCGCCGTCCTGCAGACGGTCCTGACGGGTCTGAAGGCGCAATCCACTTCCCCGATCTCCCTGACCCTGGCGGGGAAGGTGGCCGACCGGATCATGGCGCGGCGCTGGTCCACGGCCCCCGGCGAGGGGCCGTTCAAGACCTGGAAAGAGGTCTACTCCTTCTTCGACGATCTCGTCAAGGCGCCCACCCTGCTCCTCACGCCGGCCGAGGCCGCCGTGTGCAAGGCCAACTTCAATCCGAATTCCACCCTGCACGCCTTCAATCCGGAGCGGGTGATCAACCTCCCCATCGACAAGGCCGATCTCACCTTTTCCACCACGGAGTTCACGTTTCGCTCCATGGGGGTGTACGAGATCTATTCGCTCGGGCGCGTCTTCCAGGCGAGCGGTGAGATCGTAGCCGAGAGTGTGATCTCCTCGACGGTGCAGGTCTACGACGTTTTCTACGCCACCACCCAGGACGACTTCGAGGACGGCCGCACCTCGGATGCCGCGGATAACACCGCCTCGTTTCCGGGCTCGTTTCCCGACACCGGGACTTCGGACTCCGCCTGGTTTTCGGGGTACATCCACCTCCTCACCCACCAATACCTGAGCCTGCCGACGACGGCGCAGCGGCAGTTCGAGGCCCCCTGGCGGGACATGTTCACGGCCGCGGCCTCCGCCGGGAATCCGACGCCCGGCGGATCGAAGGACGAAAATCTCTCGATTCTCGACGGAAGCGATCTTTTCCCCGACGGCTCCTACGCCAACTCCCTGAGACGGGAGCCGCTCACCTACGCCGCCACCCAGAATCTCCCGCCGGACGAGGGAACGATCGAGTTCTGGGTGAAGTTCGACCGCAACCCGAGCACGCTCCTCGAACCGATCTTCACCGTCACCCACCCGTTCACGACGCAGACCGGAATCCAGCACGTCCTGAAGGGCGGAATCTCCGGCGGATCGCTCCGGATCGAGAGCACCCGGCTCTTCTACGTCGCCGCCGATTACGTTCCGCTCGCCGCCCGGGAGGGCTACCCCGTCCCGTACGCCAACGAGAAGACCGTGATCACGGCGACCCTGCCCGGGCGCGGACAGTCCAATGAGTGGCACCACCTCGTCCTCTCCTGGTTCGACGGCACCGACCAGCGCCTCTACGTCGACGGTCAGCTGCTCTGGGTCACCACGATCGCTCCGACTTCAAACACCTGGGTGACCCCGGGAACGCTGCCGTACGATCCGGTGTGCCAGTTCGGCGGGGAATACGCCCAGGACGGGTCGGCGCACTTCCCGAACCTGACGATGGACGACGTCGTCGTCTTCAATGCGTCGCTCGCCTACCCTGCGATGGGTTTCTTTCCGAGGGACCGCTTCGAGGGACTGGACCCGGTCTACAACGGAGAGTGGCGCGGGGCCTTTCCGCCGCTGCCGTATCCGGTGACCGTCGGACCGATCGCCTGGACGGAGTGGATTCCGGACTCCTACAACGGCCAGTCGCTGATCTCGATGCCCGTGGGACTCGCGCTCGGACTTCTGCCGGGAGGCGGAAATCCCGGAAAGGGGAACGGAACGGTCAATAAGGGGGGAGGAAACGGAAAGCCGAAGAAACCCAAGAAGGACAAGGACGACGACGACGACAACGGGGGGGGCGGATTCGGTCCCCTGACGGAGGATGAAGCGCTGTGTCTCTATGCCCCGGCCCCGCCGCCCCCGCCGCCGGGCGGAGGCGGAAACGGCGGAGGCAACAACAACGGGGGCATCCCGCCGCCGCCCCCGCTCCCGGGGAACGGCAACGGCGGGAACGCCCCGCAGAACTTCGGGGTGCCCCAGGTCCTCGTGGCGAACCAGTCGCTTAACTACTCCTTCAAGTTCGTCAACCCGGCCGGTCTCACCCCGCTCAACGTGACGCCGGTAATCGACGACGTCACCATCCTGTATCAGGGGCCGGTCCGGTTCCTCGCCTACCGCATCGAGATCGCGCCGTGACCGCCCACCGGGGGAGAGGAACCGCGCACGCTCGCCTCCGAATCCTGGTCGCCCTCTCCCTGGCCGTCCTCACGCCTTCCCGCCTCTCCGCCCAGGACCTCACCCCCGTCGAGTGTGAAGCGGCGGCCGAGCTGGGGCAGAAACCGGACGGGTTTTGTTTCGTCGTGAACGGCCGGTCGAACCTCCCGGATCACGCCGTTCTGGGCCTGGGACTCACCTTCGCCGGCGAAATCGTCCCGGACATGTGGCGGAAGGCGGACGTCGTGAAGGGGCGCTTCCGGGTGGAACTCGGTCCGGTGGCGCGGACCCTGCTCGCCGGATACTACCGGGTCTCCCTCCAGTACGCCCCGTCGTTCCAGTACGTGAACCGCCGCGCCGCCCTCGCCGGATTCGTCCCCGAGGCGAAGTGGGAGATCTCCTGCTACGTCGGAAGTCCCGAGACGGAGGAGCTGGAGGACGCGCAGTACCGGCGCTTCCTCCGCGAATCGGTGACGAAGATCCGGGACCTCTACAAGGACCTCGACGAACATCACGAGCGATACCTGGCCGGGGAGACGACCCCGTTCGTCCTCAGCGAGTTCCAGGACTGGACCCGCCAGTGGCGGACGTCGCTGGACGCCACGAGACAGCAGAACACGCGGCATGGAAGCGAAACGGTCCTGGCGCCGCTCTACCCCGACTCCGTGCGCGATCTGACGGTCATCACGGACTTCCTCGATCTGGTCTACCTCGAGTACACCACGGAGATCTGCCGGAAGCGGGATCTCCCGATCGCGGCGGCCGGAAACCCCGGAGATCATCCGCCGTTCACCCTCATGGCGGCCGAGTATGTCCGCGAGGCCTCCCGACGCACCGAGGCCATTCTCGAACGGTTGAACACCGATCCGGGGACCGACAGCTACGCGCTCTATCGCGACCTCGTGGAGATTGACGGACTGTTCCGGGACCTCGTGGAGTTCGCCAACCGCCTCCGCGAAAAACCGGACGGAGTTCCCTGGGGCCCCTGGCACATGCGGTGGGCCGCGCGGGTGGCCCGGGTGGCCTCGGGCTTCTCCCGATATTCCGCGAGTCCGCTCGCCCAGACACACCCCGCGCTCCGGGACGATCTGGCCCAGGTGGCCTCGGCCCTCACCGAATTCGGAAACGCGCTCGGAAGGATGCTCCCGGGCGCCCCGGAGACCGGCCCGGTTCCCAGACCCCCGGAGGGGGACGCGGTGATCGATCCGAAGGCGGATTGTGCGCAGGCGCCGGCCGCGCGGGAAATCCGCAAGCAGTTGAACGCCCTCTTCGAGATCCTCTCTACCGAGCGTCGAACCCTGGTGAAGCGACTCGAAGAGGACCTGGCGACCGCCGGAAAGTTGCGGGATGAACTGGCCCGGCACCGAGCCGAGGTGGCCGCCGGGCGGGAAACGCTCCAGGAGTGGGAGACATGGGGGGCGGACTGGCAGGTGCGTCTCGAGGATTTTCGAAAAGTGGTGGCCTCCACGGGCGCCGACCCCACCTTCCGCTTCCACTTCCCCGAAGCCCAGCGCGCTGAATCCACGCTCGCCCAGGCCCTCGCCGAGGCCTGGCGCGAGCATACCGCCGCCGTCCACGGGAACGTCGCCCCGACCTACGAGGAACGGGTGAAGTACTTCGGGGATGTGATCGCCAGAATGTGCGACCGGCTTCGGAAGATGATCGAAGCGGTGGCGCCGCCGAAGTGAGGGCGGGAGGGCGGCGGGGCCCTCTCGGGCGAGGCTTCCAGCCGCTCTGTCACCCAGAACCACCTCTACTCCGCGAGGTCCTTCGCACAGCGGAAGCCCAGGTAAACTGCGTGCTCCTCCGGCTTCTGTCGCTGGCGACGCGCGACGTGGTCGAGCAGGTACGAACCGTAGACGTGGGCATGCGACCAGGAATTCCCGCGCACGACACGCGTGGTGAGGTCCTGACGGCCGCGCTCGGACCAGACGCTCGACGTCCACTCGCACACATTTCCCGCGAGGGAGCGCACGCCGTAGGGGGACAGGTCCCCCGGGGTTTCGTCGCCCGGCGTGGCGCCTTCCGATTCCGAGTTCACACGCTCGGCCTGGAAAACCGTGCCCCACGGGTAGGGCCGCCCGTCCGTCCCGCGCGCCGCCTTCTCGTACTCCTCCTCGGTCGGCAGCCGCTTCCCGGCCCATTCGGCATAGGCCTGGGCGTCGAAGAACGAGACCTCGGTCATGGGAAGGTCCGCCCAGTCCGCGGGCGGTTTGCCCCCCTCCCAGGAGGGCGGCGGCGGATGACCCGTGGCCTTCAGAAAGGAGACATATTTCCCGACGGTGACCTCGTCCCGGTCGATGGCGAACGTCTTGAGGGAGACGACACGCTCCGGGTCCGCCCCCATCGCATCTCCGCCCATGATGAAAGTCCCGCCGGGGATCACGATCATCCCGTCGGGCACGGCGGCGGCGTCCGGCAGCCGGAGTTCGATCCGGACTTCGCGCCCCCGGGCGGCCAGCTCCAGCTCCGCGAGGTCCGTCGGCAGGCGCGCGGAGGCGCATTCCGGGGCGGAGAACTCCAGGACGTACCGCCCACGTTTGATCGGAACGGCGGCGGTTGTCGGCCGGTCCCCGGAGACCGGTGTCCCCTCCCCGGCCACTTCAAAGGTGGCTCCGTCGACGGGGAAGGCGACGATCCGCGCCCCCGCCGGATTCGCGGCGAAGAGGACCATCGTGTTTTCCTGGCTGGAGAATTCGTACAGCCGCCGGATCTCCGGGTCGCCGGGAACCAGTTCGAGGGCGGCGCGGAAGCAGCCCGCGGCCTCGGCCCAGTGGTTCTTCCGCATGGCCTCCTCGCCGCGCGAGAGGAGATCGTGTTTGCGGGATTCGAGCCGCGACCGGGCCTCCTGAAGCCCGAGCGTGGCTTCCCGGTTCTTCCCGTCCCGCTTGAGGACCTCCTCGAAGCGGCGAATCGCGTCGGGCAGATGATCGGCGACGAGGGCTTTCTGCGCTCCGTCGAGCGCGGCGGCGACGGTCTGCTTTCGCGCCTCTTCGGCGGTCTCCCCCTGCCAGACCGACAGTTTCCAGATCAGAACCGCCAGGGCGGCGAGCGCCACGGCGCCCCCGATCGTCCCCGCGATCACCGGCGTGCGGTGCCGCTTGACGAGCTTGACGACCCGTTCGATGGATCCGGCGGGACGGGCCTGGATCGGCTCGTCGTTCAGAAACCGGTCGAGGTCCTGTCCCAGAAGCAGGGCGGACGGATACCGCGCCGCCTGCGACTTCTCGAGACACTTCATGATGATGGTCTCGAGGTCGCGCGGCATGTCGGGATTGTAGCGGCTGGGCCGGACGGGGTCGTCGCGCACCACCCGCTCCATCGTCTCCATGAGCGTGGCGCCCTCGAACGGGGGCCGGGCGGTGAGCATCTCGTAGAGGATCGCGCCGATGGAGTAACCGTCGGATCGGGCGTCGATCAGGTCCTGCTTGCCGGTGGCCTGCTCCGGAGGCATGTAGGACGGCGTCCCGACGGCCATGCCGGTCTTGGTCAGCTTCGAGCCGGCGACGACGTCCTTGGCGAGGCCGAAGTCCATGAGAAGCGGGGCGCCGGAGGAGTCCAGAATGATGTTCGCCGGTTTCAGATCGCGGTGGATGATCCCGGCGGCGTGGGCGTGGGCGAGGGCGTCGAGGATCGGACGGAGCAGCCGGACGGCCTCCTGGGGACGGCGCGTGTAGGTGGTCGGGTCGCGGGCGAGCATCTGCTCGAGGGTCTTTCCCTCGATGAACTGCATGGTGAAGTAGTGGCGCCCCTCATGGACCCCGAAGTCGTACACCGGGACGATATTCGGGTGGTTGAGTTTGGCGGAGGCCCTGGCCTCGTTCACGAAGCGGTCGACCTGGGCGCTCGACGCGTGTTCTCCGGGGATGAGGACCTTGAGGGCGACGACGCGTCCAAGCCCTTTCTGGCGCGCCTTGTACACGACGCCCATTCCGCCCTCGCCGAGCCGGTCGAGGATCTGGTACGGTCCGAAGTCCTTCATCTCCGGCATCGCCTGGGCGACGATGGCCTGCATCTCGATGTCGGAGAAGACCGCCGTGCGGGCGTTGGGGCGCGGACCGGATCGGGGTCCGGGCAGCGGCGGGACTCCGTCGGGTCCGGGGGGGGGATTCGGGGGCTCGGCCATAGGCCGCCCATCCTAGCAGGAGCGGCGCGCGAGGGACAACAGCAATCGGAGGGCCGCCTTTTCGCTTGTTCGCCGCGGGGGGGGGCTGATAACATCTTCTCAGGAGTCGCATGAAGTCTCTCGCCATTCTGGGATCCACCGGTTCGGTCGGAACGAACGCCCTCGCGGTCGCTTCCCATTGCCGGAGTCTCTGCCGCGTCCGCGCCCTCGCCGCCGGATCGAACTGGCGCCGGCTGGCCCGGCAGATCGCGGAACACCGGCCCGCCCGGGCCGCGCTCTCCGACGAACGCGCGTTTCTGGCGCTGCGCCGGGCCGGAGGCCTGAACGGAACCCGCCTCTACTGCGGCGCCGACGGCCTGCAGGAGGTCATCCGCGATCCGGACGTCAACTGGGTCCTCGTCGCCATCACCGGCGCGGCCGGACTCCCCGCGAGTCTGGGCGCCGCCGAGGCCGGAAAGCCGATCGCCCTCGCGAACAAGGAGTCGCTCGTGATGGCGGGCCCCCTCCTCACGGCGATGGCCCGCGCCGCCGGGGTCCCGATCCTCCCCGTCGACTCCGAGCACAGCGCCATCTTCCAGTCCCTCCACAGCGGCCGCCGCGAGGAAATCCGGCGCATCATCCTCACCGCCTCCGGCGGTCCGTTCCGCACCACGCCGAGGGCCGCCTTCCGGTCGCTCACCCCCGAGGCCGCGCTCCGGCACCCGACCTGGAAGATGGGCCCCAAGATCACGATCGACTCCGCCACGCTCATGAACAAGGCGATGGAGATCGTCGAGGCGCGCTGGCTGTTCGACCTCGCCCCGGACCGGATTTCCGTGGTCATCCATCCGCAGTCGGTCGTCCACTCGATGGTGGAGTTTCTCGACGGCTCCGTCATCGCCCAGCTCGGCGTCCCCGACATGACGATCCCGATCCAGTACGCCCTCACCTATCCGGACCGGTCGCCCGGGCTGGCCCCGCGCCTCACGTTCGAGCGGGCGATGTCGCTCACCTTCGAGCCGCCCGACCGTTCGCGCTTCCCCGCCCTCGACCTCGGGGATACGGCCGCCCGGGCCGGCGGCACGTGCGGAGCGGTGCTGAACGCCGCCAACGAGATCGCCGTGGCCGCCTTCCTCGAGGGACGGATCCGGTTCCCGGAGATCACCTCGATCGTCGCGCGCGTCCTTTCCCGGCATCGGGTGCGGAAGAGCCCGTCGATCGACGATATCTTCGCCGTCGATGCCTGGGCGCGCACGGAGGCCCAGGACGCCGTCGCCCGCACAGGGAGGTCCCGCATCCATGTTTGAATGGGTCGTCCCGACGCTCCAGGTGGTCATCGGGGTGTCGTTCATCATCTTCATGCACGAGCTCGGCCACTTCATGGTGGCCAAGCGGGCGGGCGTCCGGGTGGACGCCTTCAGCCTCGGCATGGGTCCGGTGATCTGCTGCTTCCGCGCGGGCCTCGGATTCCGG
Source organism: Planctomycetota bacterium (assembly GCA_016192525.1). Classification (GTDB taxonomy): domain Bacteria; phylum Planctomycetota; class MHYJ01; order JACPTZ01; family JACPTZ01; genus JACPTZ01. The sequence goes on along the minus strand of JACPTZ010000059.1, from coordinate 48,851 downwards.
TGGGGCTCCGCGGTCCGGGAGTACGAGACGCTCCAGGAGGAGGCGAGACGGGCGCCCCAGACGGAACGCGAGGGCATCCCGCGAACGGACCCTCACACGATCACGGAACGGGCCCGGGCGATGGGCCAGACCGAGTATCGCGTTTCCTGGATCCCGATCGGCGGCTACGTCAAGATGGCGGGCGAGACGGTGAACGACGAACATACCGGCTCGCCCGACGAGCTCCAGAGCCAGTCGGCGGGCGTCCGACTGGCCATCTTCTCGGCCGGATCGGCGATGAACCTTCTGATCGCCATCCCGCTTCTCACGGCGGCGGCGCTCCTGGGAATCACCTACACCGCGCCCGTCATCGGCGACATCTCCGCCGCCGACTCGGACGAGTGGGACTCGGAGCTCCAGGTCGGCGACGAGATTCTGAGCGTGAACGGCGAGCCGGTGGTGAAGCTTGAGGACTACCACCGGGCGGTGGTCTTCAACCCGAACCGGACCCTCCGCGTCAGGGTGCGGCGGGGCGACGAAGAACGGGAGGTGGAATTCATCACCCGAGGGGCCGAACACTACGGTCTGAAGGGACTGACCGAACCGGTGGTGGACGAGGTCATCGGCGGCTCCGCGGCGGAACGGGCCGGATTGAAGGCCGGGGACCGGATCCTCTCCGTCGGCGGCGCTCCCACCCCCACCTGGGATGTCCTGGTGGCCCGGATCCAGATGGAAACGCCGAAGGCGGTGGAAGCCCGGCTCCCGCTCTGGGAGAAGGAGATCGGGGAACTGTACGAGCGGGCGAAAACCGAAGGCAAGGACCTCACCGCCGTGGAGGAGGTCAAGCCCGAGCCCTCGGATCGACCGGAGGATCTTCTCGCCCGCTTCGACGCCGCCCGGAGGAAGCGGGCCCTGCTCCATGAGCTGCTGGATCTGAACGAAGAGGACGACGGACTCGTGGAATTCGAGATCGAACGTCGCTCGACGGAGGAGCCGACGGCGGCCGCGGAGCGGCTGAAGTTCCGCCTCACCCCCGATGTGAAATCGCAGTCCAGTCTGGACCTCGAGCCGGTGGTTCCGGCCCGCATCTTCTCGGTGAAAGGCGGAAGCCCGGCCCGGGCGGCGGGGGTCGAGAAGGCGGACGTGGTCAGCGCCGTCGACGGCGTTCCGTGCCGGTCGCTCGCGGAGGTTCGCTCGCGGCTCAAGAGGATGATCGGACTGCCGGTGAAACTCTCACTCTTGCGGGGGAAGGAAGCGGTGGAGGTGACCCTGACTCCCGGTCGAACCCTCCGCGGCGAAGCCGAACTGGGGGTCCACTTCGCGGGATTCCCGCTGGAGCTGGCCGACGTCCCGGCCGACACCCCCTTCGGAAAGGCCGGGCTGACCGCGGGCGACGTGCTGGTCCGCGCCCTCCCCCCCCCGAAGACAGGACTCTCCGCCTGGTTCGGCCGGGTGTTCGGTTCCGAGCCGCCCGACTTCCGCACGCTCGACGACCTGCTTCGTCCCGGGCTCTTTCCGGTCGACCCGACCGGCGCGTACGGTCCGATCGTGGTCGAGTTCAAGCGGGGCGACGCCCTCCGGCAGACGACGCTTCGGCCGGACTCGATCCTGGTGCCGCGCGCCGGCCTCAACATGGGGAAGGCGCGCCTGAAGTCGGTCCGGGTGAAGATGGGTCCCGGTGAGGCGTGTCTGTTCGGGCTGACGAAGACCTGGGACAACATCGTCGAGACCTTCGCGATGCTCGAGCAGCTCCTGAGCCGCGCGATCTCTCCGAAGAACCTGGCGGGCCCGATCGGCATCTTCGGAATCTCGTACAAGGTCGCCGAAGAGGGGCTTTCAAAGCTCCTGCAGCTCCTCGCCCTCCTCACCGTAAACCTGGGGATCGTGAACATGTTCCCGATCCCGCTCCTCGACGGCGGGCATGTCTTCTTTCTCGCCTGCGAGAAGGTGAAGGGGAAGCCGCTGAGCGAGAATGCCCTCATCGTGGCGCAGTACGTCGGACTGGCTCTGCTCCTCACGCTGGTGATCTTCGTGACGGTGCAGGACGTGGGGAGGATGTTCTGACAGGATGCACGCGGAGGTGGACGATGCGCTCCCCCGACGACGAGATGACCAGCGGCGACTTCGCGAATCTGGGCCTCATCGGCGTGATCCTCGCGCTCATCATCGCGACGGTGTCGAAGATCTCCCCCCCGGTCCCGCCGGCCCCGCCGCCGCGCGCCGTCCCCGTCCCGTGGAGCCCCCGCTAGCATGACCCCCGAACAGCAGAAGGCCTGGGAGCGGTTCGTGGGGAGAGAGGTGATCATCGACACCTCCTCGCACTTTCTCTTCATCGGCACGCTCCGGGAGGTCGACTCCGCCTTCGTCACCCTCGGGCTCTCCGACGTCCACGACCGATCCGAGAGTTCCTCGTCGAAAGAGAAGTACACGATGGACACGAAGAAGTACGGTCTCAAGGCCGACCGCAAGTCGGTTTCGATCCGCATCGAGAACATCATCTGCGTCTCGCCGATGGAGGATGTGATCGAGTACTGACGGCAGGGGCCAGGGGTTGGGGGTCAGGGGGTGGGTTGAAGGGTGCGGCGCGGGAAGAAGGAAGCGAGGTTTGGAAGAGGGAGGCACCGGGCCCGGCCATTGAGACCCAGAGACTCCGCCGGTGCCCACCGGCGTCGAACCTCCCATGAATCTCGCCCACAACCTCCGCCCCCTAACCCCCAGCCCCCAATCCCTGACCCCCTAACCCCTAACCCCTAACCCCTGACCCCTGACCCCTGACCCCTGACCCCTAACCCCTGCCTCATGCGCCCCTGGCTCCAGCTCATCCGCGTCCAGAACCTCCCCACGGCCCTCGCGGACATCTGGGCGGGGTATGCGGTGGGGTGGATGATCTGCCTCTACTACCCCCACTTCCGCGACTTTTACCTCCAACACGGTATCGATCTCGACGCGATCGACGGCGATCCGCTGAAGCTGTTCCTGGCCGGACTCCCCCCCCTGTTCCCGCTTGCCGCGGCCTCTGCGGCGAGCATCCTGCTGTACGCGGGCGGAGTCGTGCTGAATGACTACGTGGACCGTGATCGAGACAGGAAAAGCGCGTCGCAGCGACCTCTTCCGTCGGGAGCGATTTCGCCTGTGGCGGCGCTCGTCGCCGCGTTGACCCTGCTGCTTGCCGGTTTTGCGGTAACCTTATCGATTCCGGTCCCGCTCGTTGTCTCCGGCTCACTGGTCGCGGCCATCGTGGCCTACGATCTTGGTCTCAAGTCGCTGGCCCTCGGAGGCAGCCTCGCCCTTGGAATGGCTCGAGGCCTCAATTGGTTTCTCGGGTTCTCCGCGAGCGGGGCCTTCGACATCGTCTCCTGGCTGCGCCCGACCTTCAACGATGGCGAGGCGGTCCTCTACTCGGCGGTTGGGGATCCGGCCTGTCTCTCCAGAATTCCGCCGGAGGTGGCGTTGATTCCCGTCTCCCTGGCGGTTTTCGCGTTCGCGATCACTTGGGCAAGCACGGCGGAAGAAGAGGGCGGCCGAGTCCGGGAACGAATCGTGGCTTGCCTTGTCCTCCTGTTGCTGGTCTCGTGGCTGTCGGTCGTGATATCGGAAGACATGTTGCTCGGTCGCTGCTTCCCGGAGTGGGACCCGAGCGTGCCGAAGGAGTGGACGCTGATGGTGCCTTCTCGACCCATCGCCGCCCTGCTGTCGGCGATGCTCTCTCTCGCCTTCCTGTCCGCCGGGATTCCGGCCCTCCGGAAACCGTCGCCCTCCACGGTCGGCCGCCTCGTCCTCGTGGGGGTTCGCGGCTATCCCGTGCTTCACGCCTCCCTGCTGCTCGGCTTGGGATGCCCCCTTGCCGCCTCGGCGATGCTGTCGCTGCTCCTCCTGTCGATGGTGCTCGGGATGTGGATCCGCGGGTCCTGACCCGGGTTATTCACGAACGGACCGCACAGATCCCTGGAAATCCGCCCGCCCTGAGCGAGCCCGCCTCCGTTTGGCGGGCGAGTCGAAGGGCGAGGCTGGACACGTCAGGCGCGGGAAGCCGCCGTAGGGGCGGGGACCGGCCGGTCCCCGTCCTTCTCGACGGCCCGATCGCGGATGCGGAGGCGGTGGCGCGGGGCCGCCTCCCGCAGCGAAGAGGCCGGGACCCGCCCGCCCGCGGCTACTTGCTCAGAAACACTTCCACAACGTGCGCCTGATCGGCGATGTCCCGGTGGTGGAGGATGACGTCGCTCACGCCGTCCGCGTTCAGATCGTCCACCGTCACGGCGGTCGAGGTGAAGGTGAGGGTGTCGATGGTCTTGAGCGTCGCGCCCGGCTTCGAGGTGAACAGGTCCTTCCCCGCCCCGCCGAAGAAAATGCTGATCTCGTCGTCCGCAGTCTTCACCATCAGGTCCTTCCGGCCGTCTCTCGTGAAATCTCCGGTGAAGTTGATGATGTAGGGGCTCTCCACCTTGATCGCGGTGTTCGAGATCGAGAGGACCAGCGGGACCTCGATCGTCCGGCGGTGCGCCGGCTGGGCGCCGAAGGTCCCGTCCGGCTGGTTGAGGAAGATCGCGATGTCCAGATCGACCGTCCGGGTGAGCAGGATCTGCAGCGCCTCCCCGATCCCGAGTTTCGGGACCCGGACGAGGATCAGATCCTTCCGGCCGTCCCCGTCCAGATCGACGAGGTCGTGTGAGAGGACCCATCCGTCGAACCGTTTCACGTCGCTCGGCTGGGCGAGGTCGGCGCCGCCGGTCTTTCCAAGGAACAGGGTGGTCGTTCCGTTCCCGGCGTCGGAGTAGATGATGTCGGCGATCCTGTCGCCGTTCACGTCGTCCACCTCGGGGGGCACCGGCCAGTCGAACTGCCGGTTCCGCTTCTTGCGCCCCGGGGCGCCGGCGAGAACGGCCGCCTCGGGGGCGGCCGGAAACGACCCGTCCGCCGCCTGCGCGAAGACCCTCCACGGGGCGGAGCCCACAAACAGGAGGTCGGTGCGGCCATCCCCCGTGTAGTCGCCGAGCTGGAACCGGGGAAGCGCCACCGACTGCGTCGCCGGGGTCTGCACCCCCCACCCGCCGACGTCGACCCCGATGTCCATCTCCGCCGGGATGCTCTGCCGAAGCGTGAACTTCCCCGGGGCCGTCTGCGCGTAGAGGGCGAACGCGCGCCGGATCGGGAGGATGAGATCGGCGTCGCCGTCGCCGTCGAGATCGGTCGAGAACTCCTTCTCGAGCGGCGGGTCGGTGAGGAGCCCGGTGAACACGGTGGGCGTCTCGATCACAACGCCCGCCGGTCCGGGGAAGGCGCCCTCCTTCTGCGGGAGGCAGACCACTCCGTCCGGGGTCATGCAGACCAGGTCGTCCCCCGGCGCCCCGTCCACGTCCGCGAAGGTCCAGAGGAAGGTCTCCTTCGGCAGCATGACGGAGATGGAGTGGGCCGCCGAGTAACCTCGCGGGCCGGGGCGATAGACTTCCAGGGCGGACTTCTGCTGGACGATCAGTTCCATCCGCCGATCGCCGTCGATGTCCCGCGCGAGGACCTCCCGCACCGCGCCGGAGAACTCGAAGCGGTTGGTCCGGAAGGCGGGTCCCCCCGGTCCGTCCGCGGCCGGGGCGGCCCGGAGAAGGACGACGACGAGCAGAATGCAGGGGAACCAGCGTCGGGAGGGCATGGGGGGAAAGTACGCCCGACCTGCGACGGCGTCAAGGCAAACCGGCCGTGAGGAGGCTGGAGTGCGTCGCGGAAGCGACGCCGTCGGAGTGCGTCGAGGAATGTAGGGGCGGGGCTTGCCCCCGCCCCCTATCCCGCGGTGCCGCAATCGGCCTGGCGACTGAGACCAGGGGCGACCGCCAACAGGGGGGCGACCACCCTTCGGCGGGGCTTCCGCCTCCGCCCTTCGGGCTTCTGCGGACAGGCAGGGCAGGCAAGGGTCGCCCCTACGCTTGCCTGAATCGCTTGAGTTATCTCCTAACGGTCCCTAACGATACCATCCCCATGTCAATTCTTGATTTGACCGACGGCCGGGACGTACATCAACTCCCCCCTCAGGCGCGGCACAAGGGCCACGAATCCCTTCTTCGGAGGGATCTCCTCGATTGTGCCATCGAGCGTGATCCGCAGGGTCCGAGCATCATTGAGGTTGAAGCCCTTTCCATTCCAAGCCTCGTGCCCCGGCGGGACCGGCTCGTGGACTCTCATCACGATCCCGGAACCGTCCTTCAACCAGCAGCCGACAGCATCTCCGCTCAAGGAAGATCTTTCACCAAGAGGAAACTCCTCCAGGAGACCTGCTGGCTGTACCAGCGCCAATCCTCTGAGTTGGCCCGATTTCACGTCAGCGACGACGAGATTCTTCTCTCCCTCCTTGAGCGCTCTCCTCGAATCCACCGAGTAGTCATAAGAGGGCTTTCCGTCCTTCCTCGGTGGCAGATACAGGAGGAGCTTGGAAGAACCGGGGCTCCACCAGGCATCCTCGGCGAAGGGGAGACGGGAGATTTCGTGTCCGTGAGGATCATAAATGCCAGTGGTGCGGTTGCCTGGACTCTGTGGGGTGCCATCGCCACAACCTATGGCGATGAGCTTTGAGTCTGGAGAAACGACGTTCGCCCAGCTATCATCCACGGCCCAGGTTCGCATCGCCGGGAACTCAGTCATCTTGCGCTCCGCCAGGTGGTAGATGCATACGCCCTCTCCGCCCTCGGTGCTGCCGAAGACGAGGTAGGTGCCGTCCGGGGCGAATCTCGTACTGTTGATGTCGATCAGCGAGCACACCGCCGGGTCGTCGATGAGGACCTTCCGGCTCCCGGATCTTGGATCGACATCCACGTACACCTTCTCATCGCTCGAGTACATCATCACCGTGTTCCACGGGGTCCAGGCGATATTCCCCAGCTCTTTCCCGGGCTCTCCGTATGATTTCTTGTCGATCGTGACGCGGGTACCGGAGCGACGAATGATTCCGATGCACTCGTTGATGGTCTCCCCCAGGTCTTCACGGTAGTGGAGCATGGTCCCGTCGGGGGACCACACGGGTGAACTCGCATCCACCTTGCTCCCGGGTACGCGAACGTACCGATTTGAGTCCACGTCATAAATCCAAAGAGTGCCGCGCCCGGCGCTGAGCAGGGCCGCACTGAATTGGTCGTTCCAATCGACATCGGCGGCCACCTGATCCTCCGCGCCCCCCTTTGGAGAAGAGGTTAGACAGCCCGCGAGAAGCGCGCCCAGCATGAGTGCCGAGCTCGTGAGAAAAGCGCCAGAGTGTGTCAGGCGTGACTTCAACTCCATCGGTTCTCCCCGTGTTATCGGAATGACTCTCCCACGATCTTGTAAGCGTACGGGCACGAGGTTACCGCACTGTCATCGTGAGCCCGGCCGGCCGTCGTTTGGCCGGCTGGGCGAAGGATCACCAGCGTCGGAGTCTGCAAACCGCACACGCGGGCGATCCTTCGCCTCGGCCTGCGGCCGAGGCTCAGGATGACCAGGGGACGGGGCGGCCACCCCGTACGAAAATCCTTGACCGGATCCGGGCCATATGGTTTAATATTAAACTATTTGAGATTGAAGCAGATGCCCACCCATTATCGCGGAACGGCCGGCGAACGACGGGCGCTCAACGCCTACATCGCGCTCCTCCGCGCCGCCGAGTCGGTGACCTCCCGGCTCGCGGGTCCGCTCGGCCGCGAGGGGCTCACCACCGGACAGTTCGGGGTCCTCGAGGCCCTCCTCCACCTCGGACCGATGTGCCAGAAGACCCTCGGCCGGAAGCTGCTGCGGAGCGGGGGAAACATCACCCTGGTGGTGGACCACCTGGAACACCGGGGACTCGTCTCCCGTCGGAGAGCGGGGGCGGATCGCCGGTTCGTCACCGTGGAACTCACCGAAGCCGGAAAGACCGTCATCCGGCAGACCTTCCCCTCGCACGCGAAACGCATCGTCGGGGAGATGAAGCCGCTCGCCCCCGGCGAGCAGGAATCCCTCCGCCGTCTCTGCCGCCGACTGGGGCGGGGAGGCGGCGCGTGACCCCTTTCCCCCCTTCTTCTAGGAGTTCCGCCATGAAGCGTCTGACGTGGGTCCTCGCTCTCCTCCTCGTGCCGGCCGCCGTTCGCCCCGCCGTGGCCGAGGAGGTCGCCTACTACGTGGGGCATCACGAGAAGTTCGTAAACATCGCCTTCGAATCGGAGGCCGATCTCGAAACCATCGTCGGCACCACCCACCAGGCCTCCGGGGAAATCAAGGCGGACGCGGCGGCCGAGACCGGATCGGTCCGGCTGAGCGTCCCCGTGGCCTCCCTCAAGACCGGCGTCGACCTCCGCGACGAGCACCTCCGGTCCGCCATGTGGCTCGAGGCGGAGAAATTCCCCGATCTCTCCTTCAGCTCGAAGAGCGTCAGGAAGGCGGAGGGCGGCGGGATCGAGGTGACGGGCGACTTCACCCTGCACGGCGTCACGAAGGAGATGACGGTGCTGGTGGAGTTCAAGGAGATCCCGGAAGAGGCCGCGAAGAAGGCGAACTTCCCGGCCGGAAAGTGGATGCGGTTCTCGACGGAGTTCAAGATCAGCCTGTCCGACTTCGGGGTGAAAGTGCCGGACGTCGCGGTCGGAAAGGTGAACGACACCTGGACGGTGAAGATGACGATCTTTGCCGGGACCGCGAAGCCGGAGGGGAAGAAGTAGCGCATGAAACACCGGATCGCCCTGTTCGCGGTCGCGCTCGGGGCCGGGGCGGCGGTTCTGGCGCCGGCCTCGGCGGCGGCCCTCTCCTGGGGGTGGGGTCGGGAGGTGGTCATGATCTCCCCCCACGCCTCGGAGGCGGTCGAACTCAACCGGGCCCTCTGGACCCGCGGGGAGCCTGTGGCGCCGGTCTACGGCATCCCCTCCGCCGGCCCGGTGCGGGTCGTCTTCGCGGAGGCCGGACGCGTGATCGTCCCCGCCGAGGACCCGGGTCTCACGCTCTACACCGTGGACAAACAGGGCGGGGAGAACCCGCTGCAGGCGCAGACCCTCTGGTTCTTCGCCCGCCTCGTCTCCGTCGCCGGCGCGGGCCTGGCGCTCATGGCCGTTCTGGGGTGGCTCTGGCGGCGCCGATCCTCGGGTTGAACCGGCCCGCACTGGACAGGGCCGGCGACGGAGGCTACGATGCCGCCATGCCCCGCCCCCGCCCCGGCGTCCTCGTCTGCGACGCGTACTGGAGGAAAACCCTCGTCGCCATCCGCGCCCTCGGCCGGGCCGGAGAACGGGTGGTGGCCGCCGAACGAACCGCCTCAGCCCCCGGCTTCTTCTCGCGTCACGCGCGGGCGCGCGTCGTCACCCCCTCCCCCGCCCGGGCGCCCGAGGCCTTCATCGACTCGCTCCTCGACGCGGCCCGGCGACACGCGTGTGATGTCGTTCTCGCCGGCGAAGAGGACACCTGCGCAACCCTCCTCCGCTTCCGCTCGAGGCTCGACCCCGGATTGAGGCTTTGCCTGGGACCGGCCGGGGGCTTCTTCTCCCTCTCCGACAAGTCCCGTCTGCCCGAACTCGCGGCCGCGGCGGGCGTGCCGATCCCGGCCACGCGCTGCCCGAAGTCGGGAGAAGAGGCCGGGCGAATGGCCGCGGCCGAAGGCGCTCGCCCCGGCGGCGCCGGCTGGCGAATCAAGCCCCGCCGGGGTTCCGGGGGGCGGGGTCAGCGTCGGGCCGCCGGCGCCGCGACCGCAGGCGCGATCTGGGAGAGCGTGCATGAAATCTCCCCCGGGCCCATCCTCCAGGAGGAAGTCCCGCCCGGCGGGCCGACCCTCGGGGCCTCCGTTCTCATCGACGAAAGCGGCGCTCTGCTCGCCGGCTTCGCCCACCGCCGCTTAAGGGAGTATCCGGTCGAGGGCGGGTCGAGCACCCTGCGGGAGAGTGTCGCGGCGCCCGAACTGATCGAGTCGGCCGCCCGGCTCTGCCGCGCGGCGGGCTGGGCCGGGCTCGCGATGGCGGAGTTCAAGCAGGACCCGCGAACGGGAACTTTCTTCCTCCTCGAAGTCAATCCGCGCCTGTGGGGCTCCCTCGACTGCGCCATCGAGGCCGGGGTGAACTTCCCCGCGCTCGCCGTGCGCTGGGCCCGCGGAGATCCGCCGGCCCCCGTCCCGCCCTACCGCCCCGGCGTCCGGACGCGATGGCTCCTTCCCGGCGACCTCCTGCACGGGGCCGCCCGGCTCGCCCGCGGGGAGTGGCCGGCCGACCTGTTTCGCCCCCACGGAACGCGTTCGCTCGATGAGATGCTGGATGCCGACGATCCGCGACCGGCCTTCGCCCTGGTCCCCGCTCTGGCGGCCCTCTGGGGCGTGCCGGAGTGGAGAGAGAGGGGGGATCGTCTCGTGAGGGGAAGGGGATGAAATGCTGAACGCCTTCACCGTCGACGTCGAGGAGTGGTTTCACGTCTGCCGGGCCGAGCGGTATCTCCCGCGCGACCGGTGGGAGTCGCTCCCCTCGCGGGTGGAGCGGGGCGTGGACGCGATCCGGACGCTCTGCGACCGATACTCGTTTCGTGCCACCTTCTTCGTCCTCGGCTGGGTGGCCGAGCGGCATCCCGCGATGATCCGGTCGCTCGCGGCGGACGGTCACGAAATCGCCTGTCACGGCCACGACCACACGGTCCTTTTCGACCAGCGTCCCTCCAGCTTCCGCGAAGACCTGGCCCGGGCGACCTCCCTTCTCACCGGGATCGCGGGCTCGCCCCCGCAGGGGTATCGCGCCCCGGAGTGGAGCGTGACCCGGGAAACCGCCTGGGCGCTCGACGAGATCGCCCGGGCCGGCTACCTCTACGACGCCAGCCACCTCCCCTCCCGGATCTGCGGCCGTCCGGGCCTGCGTCGCTGGCCGCATCTCATTTCGACCGACGCGGGGACGATCGCGGAATTCCCGGCCACGACCCTGTCGCTGCTCCGCCAGAGGCTCCCGTGCCTCTCCGGCTTTTCGCTGCGCTGCTTCCCGCTCTCCGTGCTGCGTCGCCACATCGAGAAGGTCCGTGGCGCGGAGCGTCCCGTCTCGGTCGCCGTCCACCCGTGGGAGTTCGATCCCGACCCGCCGCGCGCGCCGCTCCCGTGGGGACGCGGGTTTGCGCACTACTTCCGGATCCGCTCGACGCCGCCGAAGGTCGAGGCCCTCTGCTCCGCCTTCCGCTTCGCGCCGATGCGCGACGTCCTGGCCGCTCTTTTCCCGCCGCTCCGAGACCGACTTCGGCGGAATGCGCCGACCTCCGGCCGGTATGCTCCGGCAGACGATACCCCGCTTGCGGGGAGACCTTCATGACCCGCCCCGACGCCGCCCGGCCCCGCGAGCGCCCGATCGCCCTCATCGGCGTCGCCTCCTGCGCGGGGACCGTCGTCGTCGCCGTCCTGGCCTTTCTCTCCTGCTCCGGTCCCCCGCGCGCCCGCAACCCGATCGCGGCTCCCCTCTCCGGCCCCGAGACCTCCTTCGCGGATGCCGAGGAACTCGCCGCCTCAATGCGCGCCGATCTCGGCCCCGGGTACGAGGTCCGGGTGCGCCTGCCGTTTGTGATCGGTGGCCGATCCGGCGACCCCACCGCCGAAGCGCTGGCGGAGACGCTCGACTCCTCGATGGCCGCCCTGCGACGTCAGTTCATCGACACGCCGCCCTCGCGAACCCTCCGCGTGTATCTCTTCGAGGACCCGGAGGCGTACACCGATTACTGCCGCCGACGTCGATCCGAGGAGCCGCCCAGCCGGTTCGGCTTCTTCGTCCCCGCCTCGCGCCAGCTGATCCTCGACGCCTCGACCGGAGGCGGAACGCTCATCCACGAACTGGTCCATGCCCTCATGCTCGACGATTTTCCGAACTCCCCGAAGTGGTTCGACGAAGGGTTCGCCTCGCTCTTTGAACAGTCGAGCCTCCGGGACGGCCGGATCCGGGGCCTCCCGAACTGGCGTCTGCCGGAGCTTCAGAAGGCCCTCGCCGACGGAAAGACGATTCCCCTGACCGGACTCTTCTCGGCCGGTCACGGGGACTTTGACGGGGCGCAGCGCGGCCTTCTCTACGCGGAGGCACGCTACTTGTGTCTCTACCTGCAGGAGCGGGGGTGGCTCGAGGCCTACTACCGGAAGTTCAGGGGGGACTGCGCGAGGGACCCGACGGGATCGGCGACGCTGCGGTCGGTGACCGGCCAGGAGCTGGAGGCCCTTGAGGCGGAGTACTTCCAGTGGGCCAGGGGGATTCGGCGCTGACCCGGATTATTCATGAATGGAACACCGTGGCCCCGAGTAGCGGCCCCCTTCGGCTTCGCTCAGGGCCGGCTCCGGCCGCGTAACGAGGGGCGGGCCAGGCGAAGGTGTCCCGCGCGCAGGACCGGCCCCTCGTTACGGCCCCGCAGCACGTGCTGCGGGGCGCAGCCCGACGCGAAGGATCACCAGCTCATGCGCCAAGATCGCTCCGGTACTGGCGATCCTTCGCCCCGTACGTCCCGTTTTCCGGCCGGGCCTACTTGAACCTGAACGACGCGATGATCTCGTCGAGCGGTTTCTGGGTGCTGACGAGCTTGCCGGTCGGGGTGAACCAGGCGAGCAGGTACATGATGTTCGACTTCCGGCAATAGACCCGCTTCCCGGATAGCACGGTGTCGCTCTGGTCGTCCTTCCACTGGAAGGTGAAGGTGTATTGCAGGGCGCTCTTTCCGTCCAGCTTGGTCTTCTGGACGCCGGTCTCCTGGTAGTTCCTGATCCACTTCTGCATCTCGTCCTGCAGCCTTCGCGCGAGATCCTCCAGTGAGGCGTTTCCCTCCTCCCAGGCCCGGATCTCGGCAAAGGCCAGTTCCGCGTCGTTCTTGATCTCCAGGACGCATCCCCCCTCGTCCTTGCGGTTGAACACCCACGCGGTGAACGGGGGTTTCCGGACCTCGAAGTTGAAGTCCTCGCTCCTGAAGACCACGTCCTTGTCGTCGGGTTTCGGTCCGGCGGACCCCGGCTTGTCGCCTCCGCCCTCCTCTTTCTCCTCGGGAAGACCGTTCAGCTTGAGCAGGAGACTGCGCACCTCACGGCTCAGATCGTAGAGCGCCGGCACGTCCCCGGCACAGCCGCCGGCCTTCGCCGCGAGCACGTCCACCTCGTTCACGTCCTTCCCGGCCCGCTTGGCCTTCTCGTAAAGTTCCTTCGCCTCCCGCGACCACTTCTCGACGGTGGCGATCTGGACCTTCTGCGTCTCCATGTGCCGCTCCGCCTCCTCCAGAACGGCCAGCGCCTCCGGTTTCTTCCCCACGTCCGCCAGCCGCGTCGAGAAGTCGGACAGATCCGCGATCACGCCCGGCTTGAGCTTGTAATTGCGCCACGCGGCGAGCTCCCCCTCCAGCTTCCGGTTCTTGCCCTGGAGGACGGAGTCGACATCGATCCGCGCCATCTGCTTGAGATCGCGATTCAGGATCCGCTGTCCGGATTCGGCCAGGGCGAGCAGCCGGCGCTGTTCGCCGTCCTGATCGGCGCGGAGGATCTGGTCGCGGAGAAAGTCGAGCCAGCGAAGATCGCGTTTCGCCCCGACGGCGGCCGCGTAGGCCTTCTCGTACGCGGCCTTCTCCTCCAGGGCGCGCTTCGCGACCTTTCCCTCCAGGTCGGCGCCCAGGGGAACGGCGCCGGCCATGAGGCAAACCGCAAGAATGATGGGGTGAAGGGGTCTCATGGGCTCCTCCGGTGGAGCCCGTATTCTACGGCGCGGGGTCGGGCCGGCTCAAGGGGAAATGGCGCTCCAAGCCAGTAATCCGTCAACGCTTATCCAGCGGGTAGACCCGCCCACCCTGAGCGAGCCGGCCTCCGTCCGGCCGGCGAGTCGAAGGGCCGGACCGCAACACCGTGTCGCTCTTCGACTCGGCGGTCGAAACAACCGACCGCCTCGCTCAGGGCGGACGGCTTGACCTGCCGAGCGCTCGGCGCGAAGGCGCCGCGCATCCATGAATAATCCGAGCTAGAACTCCCACTCAACGCCGAAGATGAGGCCCCCGGCGTTCAGGGTGCCGATCGCGCTGGTGTCCCCGGCGTCGGCATCGAAGGAGAGGTACTCGTAGTGGTGGCCGATGTAGAGGCGCAGCCCCATCGTGAGCTCGGCGCTGAGCCGGACTGTGCTGTTGAACATCGATCCGCTGACCTTGTTCAGGCCGAGCGCCATGCCGTGAAACTCCCCCTCCAGGGAGAACATCCGGTAGAAGTCGATTCGCACGCGAAGGCCGAGGACGGGGGTCGGGATGTTGATGTCCTCGGAGACCTCCTGCGTGGAGTCCTGTATCTGCGCTCCGATCCGGCGCCAGTCCACGCCCACCAGCGGGCTGATGGTGAGGTCCTCGGCCGGGTAGAGCGCGTATTCGTAGAGGAGATTGAAATCCTGGAAGCGGAGGGAGGCGTCCATCTTCCGGCCGGGCGAGAAGGTCCGGCCTCCGTACCGGAAGGTGTTCCGGATGTCGCGGGACCCCTCGAAGGAGATGCGGGAATAGTTGAGGGTGATGCGATGGTCGTCCCAGCCGCCGTGGACTTCCACCGTGTAGCCGGCGGCGGTCTGCTCGAGGTCCATCTCGTCGTGGATGTCGATCTTCGTCCCCTCGATCGCATTGTTGTCGTCATCGACCCGGATGTTCCCGTAACTCTGACCGAGCCAGAGATTGAAACGCGCCCCGCCGGTCCAGTAGACGCCGTCGGTCACGTCGTCGAGCGGTTCCTCTTCCTGCGCCCGGAGCGGGGTCGCAGAGAGGACGAGGACGAGGGCGGCGAAGAGTCCGGTCCTGAGGGGGATCGACATGCGGGCGCACCTCCGGGGAGTGCCGCGCGGGAAACGCGGGCCCCGTCAGGTGTGTCGGCAAGGCGGGCGGGTCACTTTACCCTAAGAGGATGTTTCAGAACCGCCCAGCCGTAGGGGCGGGGCTTGCCCCCGCCCGCTTGTCGACCGGCGTATTCGCTCCTCGACAGGGGGCGACCGCAAGGGTTGCCCCTACCCGTCTCCCTACGCTCCCCCCTGCGGGGGGAGGGATAAGACGGAATCTCCCTCAGTTATTCTGTGACGATTCCTATTAGCCAAAGAATCGGCTCCCCTGCCGCGTCCCTCGGCGGCGGAGTTCCCCGATGATGCGGGTGTAGATCGCCGTCCGGGTAAGGCCCCAGAGCGGGGCGACGACCATCGGGCCCGCGAGGTCTCCGACGAGGCGCTGGACCACGCAGCGCGGCGACAACTCCTCCAACGCGTCCGCCGCCAGCGCCACGTACTCCTCGAGGGAAAGAAGGCGGACCTCTCCCCTCTCGTACTGTCGGGCGAGAACCGTCCGCGGCGAAACATAGAGGTGATGCAGTTTGACCCCGTCGACCCCGAGCTCCGTCACGTCCCGCACCGTGCCGAGGGCGTCGTCCGGACCGTCCCCCGGACAGCCCAGAATCAGGTGGGCGCAGATGCGAACCGCGGGCGCCCGGAGCCGGGTCCGGCGAATCGCGTCCTCGAACTCCTCCCAGTGGTGGCCGCGGTTCATGAGATCGAGCGCCGCGCGATTCCGCGTCTGGATTCCGTACTCGATCCAGACCTGGTAGCGGTCGGAATACGAAGCCACGAGATCGAGCACCGGATCCGGGACGCAGTCGGGGCGGGTGCCGATGGAGAGGCCGACGACGTCGTCGCCGCCGGCCTCGAGGCCTTCCCCATAGATCGCCCTCAGCCGATCGGCGGGCGCATAGGTGTTGGTATAGGCCTGGTAGTAGAGGAAGAACTTCTCGGCCCGGAATCGGGACCGGTAGAAAGTGATTCCGTCCGCCACCTGCCTGGCCAACGAGGGGGGAGCGCCGCGTCCGGAGTTCTCGGAGAAGCTCTCATTGTTGCAGAACGTGCAGCCACCGACCCCGCGAGTCCCGTCCCGGTTCGGGCACGTGAAGCCGGCGTCGAGTCCGATCTTCCGGACGCGAAAGGGAAACTGTTCGCGGAGATAGCGGCCGAAGGAGTAGTAGCGCTCTCCGTCGAGGTCCCAGCGGGAGAGGGCTACGTCTTCTCCGGGCCGGCTTCGGTCGGCAGTTTCTCGGCGTTCCATTCCACCCAGCCTGCGTTCAGTTCACGCGCCCAGAAACCGCGCTCTACCAACTGTAGAGCCACCTTGGCCGAGAGTTGTCAGGTCCGATGCCAGCAGTAGGTCACCAGCTCCTGGTCCCGCGGCAGCTTCGACAGGCGATCCTCGATGCCCTCGAGCGTGACGTTGATCGCTCCGGGGATGTGCGCCTCGAGAAAGGCCTCGCGATGGCGGGTGTCCACCAGGAGAAAGTCCTCCTTCCCCTCCTTGACCTGCCGCGCGGCGTCCACCTTCTGCCGCTCCGCGAGCAGTTTCGCCCGGAAATAGTGGGCGACCATCGTCCGTTCCGCATCCGAGAAAGGCATGAAGGGCCTCCAGGAAAGCAAGGGATCCGAAATTCGCGGTCGAGGTTCGCCGTCGGCCGCACCCGGGGAAAGGAAATCTAGCGCAAACCGCACAGGGTGTCAAGGCGCGCGCCGCGCCGGCGCCGCCGGAGGCGTGGACGTGGAGCCGGCGGAGATCTTGCCGCGGCTGAGGAACCCCGCCAGGGCGTCCCAGGCGCCGCGGAGGCGCTTCGAGGGCTCGGCGCTGAAGAGGGCCGCGGTCGCCCCGCGGAACATCCGGTAGACCCCCGCCGAATAGGGATACCACCAGTACGAGGGCTGGTCCGGCCAGCGGTTCTCGTGGAGGTGGATCGGCTGCACGAACTCCATCAGGCCGTGACGGCCGTGCGTCCGACCGATCCCGCTCTCCTTCAGCCCCCCCCACGGGGTCTCGCAGGCGGCGTGCGTCCACACGCACTCGTTGATCATCACCGTCCCGGCGTGGATCCGCCGCGCGAGCTGCTCCCCGCGTCCGAAGTCCCGCGTCCACACGCTCGCCGTGAGGCCATAGGGCGAGTCGTTGGCCAGCCGCACCGCCTCGTTCTCGTCCGGCACCACCATCACCGGCAGGACCGGTCCAAAGGTCTCGTCCTTCATCACCCCCATGGTGTGGTCGACGTTCACCATCACCGTCGGCTCGTAGAAGAGTCCGGCGGGCCGCGCGGCGCTTCGCTTCCCCCCCGTGAGCGCCTTCGCCCCCGAGGCGAGCGCCGCGGCCACCTGCGCCTCCACCTTCTCCATCTGCATCCGGTTCTGCATCGGGCCGACGTCCGTGTCCGGATCGAGCGGGCTCCCCTGCCGGAGCGCCTGCGTCTTCTGCACCACCCGGGCGAGGAAATCCGCCGCCACCGACTCCACCACGTAGACCCGTTCCACCGAGGCGCACACCTGCCCGGAATTGCAGAAGGCCCCCCACACCGCGCCCCGCGCCGCGTTTTCGACGTCGGCATCCTCGCAGACGATCATCGGATCCTTGCCGCCGAGTTCGAGGACGCAGGGCGTCAGGGTCTGCGCGCAGGCGACGCCGATCTTGCGGCCGGTGGGGACGCTCCCGGTGAAGACGATCTTGTCGCAGCCGGCGCCCACGAGCGCCGCCCCGGTGGAGCCGTCCCCGCTCGCCACGGTGAGGAGTCCACCCGGGAGTCCGCTCTGCGCGAAGAGCCGGCCGATCGCCTCTCCGACGAACGGGGTGAACTCCGACGGCTTGAGCACCACCGCGTTCCCCGCGAGGAGCGCCATGACGCATTCCCCCATCGGGATCGCGAACGGGAAGTTCCACGGGGCGATGACGCCCACCACGCCGTAGGGGCGGTGGGTGACTTTCGACCCGCGGTTCAGCCAGCCGAAGAGCGGCATGGAGATCGGTTCGTCCGACAGCATCCCTTCGGCCCGGGCCGAGAAGTAGTTGATGAGGTAGGCGATCGGGAAGAGTTCCGCCGTGACGGCCTCGGCGCGCGGCTTCCCGTTTTCGTTCGCGATGAGGGTGGCGAGGTCGTCCGTCTCGGCCTCGAGCCGCTCGCGGACGAGGCGGAGGCGGTCGGCCCGCTCCGCGAAGGAGCGCGCGGCCCAGTCCGTCTGCGCGATCCGGGCCTTCGCCACAGCGGCGCGGACCTCCTCGGCGCTCCAGACGCGCACTTCGCCGAGACGTTCTCCCGTGGAGGGATTCGTGGAGACGAGCATCCGCGGCGGGGCCGCGGCCGGAGCGGCGGCCGGAGACGGGACGGCGGGGGCGATCGAGGATGCGGACACGGCGAAGGCTCCTCGGCGACCGGCGGGAGAGGGAAGGTTAACACAGGATGACGCGGTGCGTCAAGTCCGGAGACGACTCCCACGGAATCCGCACGGGGAGCGTGGGGTGACGCTCCCCCCGCGCCGTCTCGAACGAGGTGGTTCCGACCGAGGTGAGCCGCTCCACCACCCGGCTCCCCCCGGGCGAGAGCGGATCGGTCCGCTCGATGGTGATGCGGCTGGAGGCCACCTCCGAATTGTAACACCACCGCGCGGCATCGGCCGGGGACCGGTACTCCACCCCGATGATGTCTTCCGGTCGGGCGGAGATGTCGATCCGCACCGATTCCGCCCCCGCCCGGGTGATTGCCGACCACGCCGTCGGAGAGATCACGTTCGCCGGCCGGTGGAGGTCGTCCACCTTGTTCAGCCGGTAGACCCTTCCCTTCGTCTTCAGGTAGATCGAGGTGAGGTCCGGCAGCCCCTGCCCCAGCAGGGTCACCTTGGCGGTGAGCACTTCGAGAACGGCTCCCGGGTCCTCCCGGAAGGCGGAGCCGTGCGCCCACGCCCACTCGTTCGCATGCCCCGGTCCGCCGAGGTGCGACTGGTGCCCCGGGGCATGGACGAGCCGGATCTTTTCTCCATGCACGGTGATCGACCCCGCAAATCCGCAGTTCAGGTTCGGGGAGCAGATGCGCGACTTGACGAGCCCCGTCGCGCGCAGGCTCCACGGGACGTGCTGGTAGGTCTCCAGCGGCGGGAGCCAGATCAGGTCCCAGGCGACCGGGCCCGGGGCGCGCTCGATCCGGCCGAACGCGCACCGGCTGGTCAGCTCATTTTCGCCGATCCGCAGATGGAACGGCGGGGCGTGCCCGCCGGAGAGTTTGACGAGCGGAAAGACCTCCTTCACGGCGATGTTCTTCGACGGATCGCGACGGTCGAACCAGAAGAACCAGACGGCGGCCTCCGCCTTCCGGTGGACCTCCGGCGCCGGGGCCCAGAGGGTGTACCGGATCCAGAACCCGGCCTCGCGCTCGGGGAGGCAGCCGGTGAGGTACCAGGTCTCGGCGTAGCCGCTCCGCTCGCCGGTCCACCACATCAGGTTGTCGCGATCGATGGATGGAATCGTCAAGGAGGGGGCTCCGTCGCCACGAGCGGCGCGGGTAGATTCTCCGGGCCCAGGGGGGATCAGGCAATCAAAATGCGTGACGCGGTGGCGCGGACGGCTCGTCCCCCCGGGCCGTCCTCGCATGCCCGGCCCTGGCCGCGAGACTCCGTAGGGGCACGGCGACTCCGTCCCCCTACAAGCCAAGACCCGGCACCTGCGACGCCTATCCGACGGGTATCGGGGCTAGAACTCATACGACACCTGGAACCACAGCGTGTCCTGCGAGATCTTCAGCGTGCTGTTGTCCAGGTCGTGCGACGATTCCGAGAATCCGCTCTTCAGCGTGTTCTCGAAGGCGTGCTCATAGGCGGTCTCGAAGGTCCATCCCCCCACCTTGTACCGGGCCCCGAGCGAGGCGTGCTGGGTGGGAATCCCCGGGACGATCGGCAGCAGCCCGTCCTTCGGGATCGCCTGGCTGGCGTAGTGGTACCCCGCGCTCAGCGTCAGCTCGTCCGTCATCCGGTACTCCACCCCGAGCGCGACCACGTACTGGTCGTACCAGTCCAGCGGGAGATTCACCTCGATGTCCTCGCTCCCGATGATCGCGTTTACGTCTGGGTTGTTCCCGCCCGTGAGTTTCACCTTGAAGGTGTCGAAGGCGTCCGCCCACTGGATGTACTTGAAGTCGCCGGAGAACCTCCACCGCTGGTCCGGTTCGTACGCCACGCCCGCCCCGAACTCCATCGGGAACTGGAAGTCGACGATCTTGGCGTCGTAGTCGGCCGCGAATCCCCGGCTTCCCTGGTTCGGGAGCGAGAGGACCTTGATGATGTCCCAGGTCGTGTTGAAGGGAATCCCGAGGAGCGAGTCCGACGGATTCAGGACGTTTTCCAGGTAGTCGAGCTGGTCGGTGAAGTCGATCCGCGCCTTGCCGCCGTAGTCGTACATCATCGTCTTGAAGTTGTACGATGAGCCGAAGGACCACTCGTCCGAGAGCTTCCACTTCACGCCGAAACGGGCCCCGAGGCCGAGCGAGGAGCCCTTGAGCTGCACCTTCCCCGTGATCTGGTCGATCCCGTACAGCGCCTGGAGCCCCGTCCCGAAGGTGAGGAGGGGCGGGAGCGGCGGCGGGAGCACCGATCCTTTCATGATCGAGGAGGGCTGGGAGAGCGGCGTGTCGAATTCCACCCGCGAGTAGTTCAGGTTGAGCGCGAAGGCGGCCGAGAAGTCCGGGCTGAACTGGTAGGCGATCGTGGGGGTGAGCGAGCCCAGGACGAAATCGGAGTAGTACCTCACCCCGCCCGGAAAAATCTCCGTCTTGATGTCCCAGTCCGCGCCCGCCCCGCCCTGGATGAACCAGCCGATGCCGTACTTCCAGAACTTCGTCTCGGTCTGATCGATGTCCCGGAAGCTCCCCGGCACCATCGGCGCCACCTCCACCTCGGTGAGGGCGTCGATCATCTGACCCTCCCCCTTGGCGAGACCGCAGGTGTACCGGCCGCGCTCGATCCCGTCGATCAGGACCAGCACCGAGGCCTCGTCGCCCGTCATCCCCGCCACCGGTCCCACGTTCACGAAATGCGTCTCGATGTCGTAGTACACGGTCACCCGCTGCACCCGTGCTTCCGGCGGGAGCGAGCCGAAACCGTAGAAAGAGGCGTAGGTCTTGTACCCGAAGGAGTCGACGTCGCGGGGCGTGGGGTCCTTCGCCACCTCGACCACCTCCGCGCGCCAGGCGGTCGATCCCGGACCGTCGGGGAGCAGGATGTCGGCGGTGACGGTGATGTTCGAGAGGGTGACGTGCCGGCCCCGGACGCGGATTTCCATGTAGTTGGGGAGCCGCTCCGTCGTCGTCGGAACGAGGATCATGAGTTTCTTGTTGTGATCGAGGAGGACGGTCCGTTGCGGGACCCGGTACGGTTCGCCGGGGACGAGGCCGGTGTCGTTCAGGTCGAAGACGAACCCGAAGTTCGGGATGAAGAAGGTCTTCGGCTTCATCTTCACCTTCGGGTTGCGGGCGTTCGAGAACTCGCCCTCGGGGATGAAGATGGCGAAGGGGGCGTCGAGGCGGTAGCCGGGGATCTGGGTGATGCCGGCGGGGTTGGAGTTGAGGGCGGTGCCGTCCTCGGCGATGCCGAGATCGGTGCCCCCGCGACCGGCCGCGGCAGGGCCGTTGGACGACGGCTTCACCGCGTCCGATGCCGACAGCGTGGCCCCGCCCGCCGCCAACACGGCGAGTAAGGCGCACCATGCCCACCCTTGGGCAGGTCGCACGACGAAAACCCCTTCCTTTCCCGGCGTCGCGCCGCCCCCCCGCCCGTGAGACGGAGCGGGGGCGGACCCGGGGGGAGACCCGGTGCAGATACGGCGCCGTTGTCATTATCGGACGTTGGAAAGGGCGACCCGAGCGAGAAGCGGGAGGATTCGGGGGGGGATCGGACCGGGCCAGGAGACGACCTCGCGGCCGTAGCGGAGACGGGCCAGCACCCAGGCCCGGACGGCGGCGAACCAGGCGGAGGCGTCGCCCCGCCCCCGCTTCTTCCCGACCAGCGGCGCGGCGATCCGGAGGAGGGTCTCCTCCCGAACCGCCTCGACGAAATCGGCCCCGGTCGCCGCCGCCAGGGTGCGGGCGAGGCGGTGGAAGGGAACTCCGCGACAGGCCCGGACCGCCTCATAGGGCGGGGTAAGGTGGAGGAGATTGGCAGGATCGACCAGGATGGCGCTGACTTCTCCTTTCCGCGATGCCACGGCCAGACAGAGGCGCGGGAGGCGTGCCGCCCGTTCTGAGACGGCGCCCTCGTTCGTGGTGCGCCCGTCAGGGCGCGCCGGCGGCGCCCCGGAGATCAGTTCCGCTGTTTCCCTCTCCCCCGGAGGGGGAGAGGGTAGGGTGAGGGGGGGCGCCGTGCCGTCCGCGCCGGAGCCGTTGTTGTTTCCCTCCCCCCGCAGGGGGGAGGGTAGGGAGAGGGGAGCGTCCGAAGTCGACAACACCTCCTGCGCACTCCACGGCTTTCCCAGAAGCGGTCTCACCGCCGACGCGATCTCCCTCAACCTCCCGAAGCAGGGCGGCTCCGGCGCGAAGGCGATCCATCCCTCCCGGTAAACGCACTCGATCGCGAGGAGCGTGTCCCGGACGAATCCGGTGAGATCGCCCGTCTCTTCGTAACGCGACACGCAGCGACGGAACGGGGCGAAGAAGCGGAGATCGGCGACCTTTACCCACGCCGCGGGGGCATGGCCCAGCGCGGGGAGGTGGGCGTTCACGATCCCGGGCAGCGAGGCGAGATGTCCCTCCGCGATCGCCCGACCCGCCTCGACGGCGAACGGCCCCTCCCGGGGAAGCGGATCGACCGCGATCATGTGCCCGTCGCCCGTTGTCTCCACATAGGCCCGGAAAATGGCGCGGCGGCGCCCCTCCTCCAGCGGTGCCGGGTGGGTGATCAGCGTGACGAGCCGTCCGTCGCCCGGGAGCGCCATGGACATGAGCGACCCGACGAGCGGGGCCAGGCAGCGGTAGTCCGCGCGAAAGGGGGTCATCGGGGTCCCGACGACCGCCTCCTCGGCGCGGAGTTCGCGGCCTTCCACCCATCCGCGGGCGGTCCGGCAGGTGGCGTTCCAGGGCGCGGAGACGTGCCGGGCGGCCCAGGCGGAGAGCCCGTCGAGGGCGGCGTTGCCGGAGGCGGTGTCAGGGGAGATGTCGCGGGAGGCGATCACGGTCCCGACATGCTATCGCGTGCGGCATGGGGGGTCAAGGCATTTTATGACGCAGTGCGTTATGACACCGCCACAGGGCTCATTGACGCTGCGAGTCCGAATCGTCGTCGGCACGGGCACGCTCCCCATCAGGGGAGTTTCCTTCCGGTTCCATGCCCGTGACTCGGAAGGGATCACCCCACTCCGCCACCTGCGCAACAAGGAACTGTCGTACACTTTCATCGCTCTCGGAGTGCAACCGCTTTACGAAGAACCTCATGATTCGGTCCGAGCCTAGAGCATCTGCGTGAAGGCTACGGTGCAGCGCAAGACCTACGAGCGCGTCCCTCCGTACAATCGGTTCCTGGTCCGAGGTTGCCAGAAGTTCCAAGTCAGGGACCACCCGGTCGCTCTGGAAATAACCAACCTGATGAGTGGCCACAGCGCGGACCTCGGCGTCCGGGTCATCGAGCGCGATGTGGGAGAGAAGATCGAAGGCGAAGGGACTCCTCTGTCGGGAGCTGAGCCCAATCGCAACGGCGGATCGACTCGCAGAAGGCAACCTGGGCTCGTGTTCGGCGATGAGACCGATTTCGATACCGTCGAAACGACCTGCTGATTCCTGCATGGCCATAGCGAGTTGCAGAAGGCTCTCCGCGATGTCAGGATCCGCGCTTGTCGAAGAGTCTACGTGCGTTAGCCACGGCGATACGGCCGAGGCGGCATCCGAGAGTGACGGGTCCAGCGGGCCGGCGCGTCCCGAGGTCCAGAGTTGAAGCGCCTGGCCCACGGACGCCAACGACGTGATCCGGGGAGTCCTGGCCGTCCTGGCATCGTGAGCCAACCGGCGTGCTTGTAGAATCGCCTCGCTCTCCCACCGGGCCTCGGCCAGGGCCGCGATGGCCCTTGGGAATCTCGCGTCATCTGTCGACAAAGCGGCCAGAACTTCGCGAAATCGCACAGTACGGTCCGGAGGGGGACACTGCGCGAGGGCCGCCAAGGCGGCTGCCGAGCGATTCTCTGCGGTTCCTTGAAGGACCCAATGTACCAACGCTGCCGAGGCGCGCGGATCATGGCCCTGAATTAGACCAAGCAGGCGTAGGCCCTTCAGGGCTTCCCGTTCGTCCGGCCCCGCGGCGGCGCCCGATGTTAGCGTCCACGCCCAGGCTGCGAAGTCACTGCTTAGCGCTCGAACATGCGTGACATAGTACGTTGCGAGTGGAATTCGGAGTCCTTGTGGACACTCCTTCAGCCACTCGGAGACGAAACGAAGTGAGGCGTCATCTCCGGAGTCGATTAGCACCTCCGAGAGGAACCGCATTTTCGTCTCAGTCGTGTCCGGGCGTTCCAGCAACGTGCGCGCATTCAGTATGCACCAGCCGCCCTGTGCCCGCCATCGGCTCTTGAGATCCTCCCACTTGGGATCCTCTTCCAATCTGCGCTTGGGGGCGAGCGCCTCGATGCGATCCAGTATCTCAATGCACGCGCTCCTGTCCGTCGAGTGCGTCGGCGCCGTCGGAGACACTTGCACTTCCCTGCCGACCGCCGGGAGCGAATTCCCGCTCGTTGTGCTGTCCGGCCAGGGACAATGGAGTTCCCGTCGCTCGGGGCCGCCTTCGTACCGCCACGGGAGAATCGAGACAGCGGCAGCGAAAAGGACCGGGAACAGGACCAAAACGGTCTTACCTCGAGTCCAAGATGTTCCGGCGGGTGGGTTCATGAGGACTCGCCGGGGACGGACCGGCGCTTGGGTAAGAGACGCTCGAACACCCTTTGCTACCTTCCCAGTCGAATCCGTAACTTCTGCACAAGCGGTCGCAAGGCGGCCAGTTTCTTTTCAACGTCCTCCAAGGAGATGATGTTGAACGCCGTCCGCAGATCCTCGGCCAGCCTTTGCAACTCCGCGTCCGTAAGCGGTACGCCGAACTTCTTGGCAAGGAGTCTTGCTACGTCGATGGCGCCTCCTGGCGGAACCTGACCGGCCGGTCCTTCTCGCATCTCCAGCAGGGAGATCAGACCGGGCAAGGGAGGCGGTGCGTCCTCGTCCGAGAGATCAGGGTCCTCCCCATCAAGCAGTGTCAGAAGGCAGTCCAAGTCATCATCAGTGATATCCCTGTCCCCCATACGTGTCAACCTAGCGATTCGTGAAAGAGCGGATGGCGTTGGTGCGGTTCGGTGCCGGGGCGTAGACGGCGAGACTTTCGAGGAGCGCGTCGAGGAGTTCGCGCGCGAGCGGCGCGCGTTTTCGGGCCATCGCGCGCGCGAGCGGCACGGCGTAGTCGCCGAGGACGGAGATCGCGATCGGCATCGACATCTCGTGCGGGGAGAGACCGTAGCGGCGGCAGGAGAGGACCGCCACGAGCCGCGACAGGGCGGCGAAACAGAGGGAGGCGTAGACCAGGGTCTGCACGACGTTCTCGCCCTCGGAGTCGAGATCGGTCAGATGGCACAGGCTCTTCTAGTTCTTGAAAAGCAGTTCAATCTGCCACCTCAGACGGTAGATTTCCGCGATCTCCTCGGGGGAGAATGCGTCCGAGTCGAGCGTCGTGAGGTACCAATGATACTCGCCGGTCTCGCGGTTTCGAATCCCGACCACGCGCACGAGAAAGGCCTTCGAGTTTCCGCCGAATTCGACGTCCAGATCGACCGCGGGGCCCTTGTAGATGGCCTGGTTCAAGGCCTCTCCGACGTGACGACGAGCGCAGCCGCGGCGGACGTTAAGAATCGTCCCGTTGGCCGACTCCTTCAGGCGCGAGATAAAGTCGCCTTTGGCCCGGATGATCGCGCCGAAGAGGGCGTAGTCGAAGTATCCGAGATCGAAGAGGAGCAAGAGATCGGCGAGGTCCTCCCTCTCGTCGAGGAGCATCCCGCGGCGGTCGTGGACGCGTTCGGGGGTGATCTGGACCGCCTCTGCCTGTCCCCGGCAAAGACTCATCCGCGTATGGACCTTCAGGCCCGCTTCGCGCACGTTGGTCCGGCAGGCGGGAAAGACCTTCGCCAGGCGCGCGACCAGTCCGAGGGTTGTGGAATCGAAGGCGTGGACGTCGCGGAACGCTGCGAGATTTCCGGGCAGGGACTCCTTCGTCTGGAAGCTCGTCACGGTATTCAGATGTTCCCACATCCCCCGCATGAACGCGACGGCCTCCGGACCGAATCGTTGGTGGAAGCCCTGTCGGCTGATCCGTCGGAGCGTCATCTCTCCGGCCAGCCGCGACAGTCGCGCGAGCGAACGCTTCCGGCCGGTTCCCGATCCCAGAATCAGCGTCCAGAACCAGGGGACCGAACCGAGTTTTCGGGCCTTTCGACTCTCGAAATCGCGCTCTCGGGCCACCTTCACGATGTCTTGGGCCTTCAGAGCCCCCTGAAATTCGCCGAAACAGCGGGTAGAGTTCAACATCGAAGCCTCCGAGGTAGGGACCTAGACACCCCAACTTTCGGAGGCTTCTTTGTTTACCTTGAGCTCAAACCGGCCGTGCTAGGTTGACACGCATGCCCTGTCCCCTCCTCCTTCAAGCGCCACAAGTATCCGATCGAGCAAGGCCGCGAGTTTCTTTGCGATCTCGGATATGTGCGCGCTCTGGGGCGGATGGTCCAAGTGGCGCAGAATCCGTGCAATCTGCTTCAACGCGAGAGTGAGTTCGATACTGTTCTTCAAGCTCTCACCACGGATGTCGAATAGAACTCGCCGTATACGCATGGCGATGTCGTTTACGGAGCGGCGCGCCGCCCCAGTAACAGATTGCAACTGTCCCATTCTCCGGCCGATGAGCGCACGGAGACTAGTCTGCTCGGCACGGGGAAGGCCAACGAGAATCGCCTCGGCGGATTCGCGAAAGGTCGTCGTGCTTCTGTCCAGTTCAGCGAGGACGGATTCCCGCACGGCTTGGAGCGCATCCACGCTCTGTTCCACAACCTCGCGCCCCGAGCGTCGGCTCAACACAGTGGCGAGCTTGATTTCTGTATCTGCCACAATCGCCGCGGCAGCAGCAGAGGCCATTTCAGTTGCCTCATGCGCCCGCTGCGAGGCCACTTCGAACGCGCTCTCGACCTGTTCCACCGGCGTCTGCGTCGGCGGGCGGGTGATCGCGATCTTGAACACCCCCTCCCAGGTCTGCGTGCCGTCGAGCGTGCCGCCCTCGAAGGTCCCTGTCCCGAAGTCGCCCGACATCAGCGTGGCGGTGAAGGTGGTGGTGGAGTCGGTCGTCGCGATGTGGTCGGAGAGAACGATCGTAACCCCGTCCGCGGGATCGACCGCGCCGTTGCCGCTGATGGTGGCCGGGAGGCCGTTGAACGTGCCGTCGCCGGTGTAGGTGGGGACGCCTCCCGACACCGTGAATGAGCCGGTGAAGGTCCGTCCGATCATCGCCGGGTCCGAGGCGCCGAGCACCGTCATGTCGAAGTCCCACTGGCCCGAGAGATTCACCCCGATGATGACGATCGTGCCGGGGTCCGCAACCTGTGCCGTCGTCTCGCGCACCGCCCAGCCGAACCCTCCCAGCACGAACGCCGTCAGAATGCCCGCCAGCATCCTCCTCGCCATGGCCGCCTCCTCTTCTCCGGATCCAGGGGATCGAGATGAAGACAGCCAAACAGATTACACACACACACACCGCGGAATACAAGCCGGAAAGAGAAACACGCGAAAAAAGGCCCATCCGGGAAATGTGCGGCGTGCGCGGCCTCTAGGAAGCCCCCTGAAGGGGGCTGGGATCATGGTCCTGCCGGCTTCCCCGGCGCTGAAGCGCCGGGCTGGGGAAGGAAAAGGTGGATGCCAACAAAGAGACGCGGGAAGCGATGCCCCACGGCTGGTTCTTCGACTCGGCCCGCGCAAGACGGGGGGCGAGGCCTCGCTCAGGACGGGCGGGTTGGGCGGCTGAGGCGGTGAGGCAGGAGGGGGGGGGCACAATGGGCTTGTCCGCCCGCGCCTGCAGCGCGCGAGCACGGGCAGCAAGCTGCCCGTGCCACCCGGCAACGCACAGATTCAGCCTTGAAGGTCTACTAACCCGGCGGCTGCAGGTCTTTCGTCGGGTCAAGGCCGGCGAAGGCGTCGGTGGGGGCCGTGGGGGCCGGGTCGGCGGGGATCGTCCCGCTTTCGTCGATTCGGCGAAACCCTTCGAGCAGGAGTCCCATGGTGTCGAGCGATTTGGTCTCCTCGCCGACTTCGAGCGGGGCCGGCTCGAACCGGAAGGTGCCGTCCTTCCAGGTCATCATCTCGTAGAACGCCTCGGTCCCGGTCTTCGCCCCGCAGTAGACGCCCCGGATCTTGCCGTTCCCGAAGATCGAGGAGCCCTTGCGGTCGCGGTGGAAGAGCCACAGCGTGCCGCTGCGGCCGGAGGAGGCGACCATCTGGGCGAGTTCCGGGAGCGTGATCATCGAGAGTTTGCCGACGACGCCCTGATCCAGCTCGTCGAAGATCTGCCGGTTCGTCTCGCGGAGCCGGGTGGCGAGGAGGCGCGTGAAGTAGCGGTTGAGACGCGGGTTCTCGTCGAGGATGCGGTCGAACTCCTTCCGCGAAAGGGTGGCGCAGAGCACCTCCTCGACGGCGCGCACCGTGGCCGAACAGGGCTCGCCGGTGAGCAGCGACATCTCGCCGAAGCAGGCGTTCTCGCCGAGCGCCGCCACCACCCGTTCCGTCCCGGCCCGGTCGGTCTGGATCACCTCCACCGTCCCGCTCAGCACCATGTAGAAGTAGTTCCCCGCCGTCCCCTCCCTGAGAATCGAGTCCTTCGGGGAGAAACGGGCGAACTGGAGCCGGCCGGAAAACTGGACGAGCGATTCCTGGGGGAGGGCGGCGAAGAACGGGGACCGCGTCAGGGCGTTCGAGAAGGAGGAGGCGGAGAGGTCGTCGGGGAGGACCGCCACCTTCGCGATCTGGCCGGTCATCCCGGTGGCCTCGTCGACGCGGAAGACGCCGTTGCAGTTGACCGCCGGGCAGACGAATTCCTTCGCTCCGCGCGTGCTGCCCTTCATGTACGAGCCGAGGAAGGTGACGAGCGCGTAGGCGCAGATGGCGTCCGACTCGTCCCGGCGGACCCACGGGAACGAGACCACCATGCGGTCGCCCGCGATGAACACGGGACACTTGCCGGGCTGGGTGCAGGTGAGGCTGATGCGGGTGGGCATGGGCCCGCCTTTCGCTGCAGGACTCGGGCATTCTACTTGCCCGGCAGGGACTTCACAAACTCAATCGTCAACCGGTTTACATCTTCCGGCCGTTCCTGGTTCGGGGCGTGGCC
Source organism: Planctomycetota bacterium (assembly GCA_016192525.1). Classification (GTDB taxonomy): domain Bacteria; phylum Planctomycetota; class MHYJ01; order JACPTZ01; family JACPTZ01; genus JACPTZ01. The sequence continues at coordinate 19,758 of JACPTZ010000059.1, read as the reverse complement.
GCAGGGATCGAGCACCTCTATCCGCGCGTGGGGGAGCGTCCTGACGAGCCGTTCCCCCTGCGCGAGCGGGATGATGTCGTCCTGGCGGCCCCAGAGGACGAGGGCGGGCTGCTTCACCTTCGGCAGGGCGTCCTCGAACTCCCCCACGTTCGGCGGGATGAGGTCGCGGGCCATGAGCACGAGCGCGTCCTTGGTCCCGGGAAGCGCGAATTCGTGGACGTACTCGGCGAGCGCCTCCTCCCCGATCTTGCGGTCATCGGCGAAGATCCGGGCCAGGATCTGGTACAGGGCGATCTTCTCTGGCACCGCGCGGACGAGCGGCCGGGCCACCACCGGCGCTCGGAGCAGGGCGACGTACGACGGAAGTTCCTGCCGGAAACAGACCGGATCGCAGAGAACGAGGGCGCGCACGCACTCGGGTCGGCCGAAGGCGAGCGTGAGCGAGACGCCGCCGCCGTACGAGTTGCCGAGGCAGACGGCGTCGCGGACACCCAGGGCGTCGCAGAGCTGCCCCACGAGCGTGGCCTGGGAGGCGACGGAGTAGGTGCCGGGGCCGCCCGCGGGCTTGTCGGTGTAGCCGGCGCCGAGAAGGTCGGGGGCGATGACGCGGAAGCCCGCCGCCGCGAGCGGTTCGAGCTGGGCCCGCCAGTCATAGGCGGAGCCGCCCAGCCCGTGGAGGCAGAGGATCACCGGCCCTTCGCCCGTCTCCAGGTAATGCACGGTCCGTCCGCCGATGGAGATCGTGCGTTCGATCCCCGCCTCCCGCCAGGCGATCCGCCGCGCGCTGGGACGGGCGACGGGGTGCGTCGCGCATCCCGAGACGGCGAGGGCGAGGAGGAGAAGGGAGGCGACCGCCGGGAGAGAGGAGGGGGCGTGTCCCCGATCGTCCGTTGTTCCCCTCTCCCCCGCAGGGGGCGAGGTTAGGGTGAGGGGAGCGGTTTCCCGAAGAAAAGCGCGGATCGCTCCCTCGAATTCCTCCGGCGCCTCGAACATCGGACAATGCCCGGCGTTCAGGATGTCCACCCGTCGGGCCCCCGGGAGGTGCTCGGCCGCGAGACGGAACTGCTCCGGCGTCACGAGGTGGTCCCGGTCGGTGCCGATGACCAGCGCCGGACACCGGATCTCGTTGAACCGGGGCACGCCGTCGGTGGCCCGGAGCGACTGCAGAGTCCGGAACATCGAGGCGTACGAGGCCGCGCCCACGTCGCGGATGATGTCGTCATCGAGCGGACAGCGGGTAGAGAAGTCGCGCGCGAGCCAGCGGCGGAGGGTGTGGATCTTCGAGAGAAGGTAGACGATCCAGCGGATCACCGGAGCGAGGAGGAGCCGGGTCTTCCAGAAGAAGGCGGTGCGACCCTGGACCGGCGCGCAGGCGAGGATGAGGCGCTCCACCCTCGACGGATGCTCCAGCGCGAACTGCGAGACGATCATCCCCCCCATCGAGTGACCCGCGAACGTGGCGCGCTCGACTCCGAGCCGGTCGCAGAAGCGGCGCACCACCTCCACGAACCACTCGATGGTGTAGGGCGCCTCGGGCTTGTCCGACCCGGCGAACCCGGGGAGGTCGAGCGCCACCACGCGGTGGGTCTTCTCCAGGGCGGCCATCGTCCCCCGCCAGAACTTCCACGAGGCCCCCCAGCCATGGACGCCGACGACGACCGGCTTTCCGCTGCTGTTTCCGTTTTTCCCCTCTCCCCGAAGGGGAGAGGGTAGGGAGAGGGGAGCGCCGTCGCCGTTGTTCCCCTCTCCCTTCGGGAGAGGGCAGGGTGAGGGCGTCGCGGCCGCGTCCTGCTCCGCGCCGCTCTCCTCATAGTGAATCCGCATCCCGTCGAGATCGAGAACAGGCATGACCCGGCCACCCTACCACGGGCAATTCGGGGCGTCAAGGCACTTTATGACGCAGTGCATCATGGACCTCGCCGGCGACTTGCTATCGAGGCACGTAAGCGCCAAGTGACCGGTGATCTGTCAACCCTGATCGCGCGCAATGGTTGACCGTTGCTGTCCCCCCCCCCGCGCGGGGGAGGGGAGCGGCCCTTCCCGATGCTGGCGCGCGTATTCTGGGACCGGCCCTACGGAGGGGCGACATCCGTCATGCCCCGTCCCCTCGTTACGGCGCCCGCCAGGCGGATGGCCGGGCTCTACTCGGGGACTCGGGTGGGGGCCGGTTCAGCAAAGTAGTGTTATGGGACTAGGTGTGCCGCCGCCTTCGTCCAAACGCGAGAGCGCAAACGGCGAGCAAGGCCAGAGCCGCTCCGATGCAGCGCTCGATGGACGATGAAAGAGTGTCGAGGTCATTGTTCACTGGCAGACCGAGGGCCGGAAGCGTGACAGCGCTGGCGAGATCGCTTTCCTGGATTTCTGGCGGGCTGAAGGGCTGATTCTCAGAGCTGACCGCGTGGACGACTCCACCGGCCGGCGCCGGTGAGCATGCCTCGTTCGCCGAAGTCCCCGTCAGGAGATCGAAGAGCTCGCTCGGTGTGGCCGTGTTTCCCACGGTCTGGGGAAACCGGAATCCGTGCATCTCCGCGAGATCGCGGTCCAATCGCTCGCGCTCAATACAGTTTGGGTCTCTCAACATTCGCGTTGCCGCAGCGGCCACGAGCGAGTCCGGATCTTCGCTCGCGATGTAACGGAGTTTCTCGCCCGCCGCGTCGTTGCCCAAGCGTCCGAGTCCATAAGTGGCGACGAGGCGTTCTGCTCGATTTCCCTCGGCGAGGGAGAAGATCAGCGATTGGAGAGGATCGGATTCCCGGATTCTCTCCGCTGGGAGCAACATCATGGCGGTCGCCAGTGACAGGCGCGATCCGCTGCGACCGGAGCTATGGACAAATGACTGAAGTATCTTGAGAGAGTCAACAGGCCAGGAGTCCCTCAGAATCGAGATTGCGCGCCAATCGAGGACATGGCCGTCTATGGGGAGGAGGGTTTCCGGCATCGACGCAGACATCAGGACGTTTTCGATGCGGGCGGCACGCTGCCAGTGCGCCAGACGTGGCGGGGTGCGCAGGGTTTCGACGAGGCCAGAGAAGCTGTGTAGTGCGGGGTCATCGCTCGTCGTCTCACAGGGTGTTTCCCTCCCGAATTGACATGCCAAGAGGATTCTCTGGGACGCCACGAGCGCCGCCGTTCGTACTTCGGGTATCTTGCCGGAGCGGGAGATCTCCTTCAAGGCGGGCAACACTGAAGGATCGCGAATCTCACCCATGGCGTACAGGATACGGACGGTCGTCACACTGCATCCGGTTCGACCAAGTCTCTCCATCAATACTGGGAGGCTCTTTCGGTCCTCGGCAATCCAGTCGGTTACCATAGGGTCACTCGGAATCGCATCCAAGCCTGGCGACGGCAACACAGCCTCTGAGATCGTAGGGGGGGGGGCTGCAGGGCGCGAGTCCTGAGCGATGCCGGACCCCATTAGTGGGCACAGCATGATTACTGCAGCGACGGCGAACTGGGACGGAACGCGAACGAGCGAAGCCATGAGTTCCTCAGTCGCAAGCCTTTACTTGACCGGGACGGGAGGGGTTACCAATCCAACGCCGGTGTTATCGGCGTAAGACAGAGTGCCGTCGCCATTGTCTTGAGGGTCGTGAGCGTCAGCTGCTTTGGGATTGGGCCCATCGGAATCGTCCTTTCCCTTCCCCGGCGATTCATATCCGCCAACTCCCTTCCCCTCGGGATCCTCAGGCTTCGGGATCTTGTCAGCGCTTCCATCTCCATAGGTCACCGTTGTCTTTGCCCACTGGACAATCTTGTTCCGGCTCTTACCGTCACCTTTGGGTACGACAATCTCGAACGGGTGCGTCATCTGTACGAGATCATCGACTCTGTCCGGCGGCACTGTCGTGTCGACAACTCTTATTGTCTTGTCGAGCTTGACTCGATCCCGTGGTCCCTCAGGCTTGTCCGGGTCGTTCGGGTACGTGTAGTCCGACTGACCAGCGGCGTTTCTCTTGATCCGTTGCTTCTTTTTCGGCGGCTCCGGTTGAGGTCCGAACGGGGGATTCTGCAGGAGGAAATCCCCGTATCGGATAGCTTTCCGAACTCTCGTCTTCGACTGAGCTAGGGTAGATCCCAGATCTCCCGTCTTGCGCCCAAGGAGTCTGTGAAGGAGCGATCTTTCGGCCATCGGCGCAGCCTCAACGATAGCGGCGCCGACGCTACGAGCTGATTCAAAGGAAGTCTCCATTAAACGAAAAGACACGAGCGAAAGGTCTACGAGTTCGCGGTGCGCCTTTCGGAGAATCCGCAGGGCCTCCTCTGAACTCGGCGCCCCAGAGGCTTCGGTCCAAGCATTCTCCACAATAGCGTCTCGTGAATGAAAGGTCTGCGAGACGGTGTCCCGCATTTCCTGCGCAGCAACGGCAATGACGTCCCCTATCCTCTCCTCCGGGGTCTCTATCGTCGGGCGCGCGATCACAATTGTGAAAACGCCCTCCCAGGTCTGGGCGCCGTCGGTCGTCCCGCCCGTGAAGGTCCCGGTGCTGAAATTGCCGGACATCACGGTGGCCGTAAAGGTCGTGGCGGAGTCGGTCGTAGCGATGTGGTCGGAGAGGACGATTGTGGTTCCGTCTGCGGGATCGACGGCGCCGTTCCCGCTGATGGTCGCGTAGAGGCCGTTGAAGGTCCCGTCGCCGGTATACGTGGGGACGCCTCCCGAGACCGTGAACGAGCCGGTGAAGGTCCTCCCGATCATCGCCGGATCCGAGGCGTTCAGCACAGTCATGTCGAATTCCCACTGGCCCGAGAGATCCACTCCGATGATGATGATCCCGCCGCCGCCGGTCGTCTGTGCCTGCGCCTCGCGCGCGCACTCCGCGAAGGCGAGCAGCGCTATCATCACCGCCAGCGCCGTTCCTGCGAACCATCCCGGCGCCGCTCCCGCGGCGCACTCCAACGCCCCTCTCCTTGTCCCCATGGCCCGCCTCCGTCCGTGAACAGGGTTTGCCGATCCCCACACGCTGACGAACCGTCATTATGATGATGCGCTGTCAAGAGGGAACTTGCGGAAATCTCTCCGCGACGGTGCTTCGACTCGCCCGCCGAACGCCTGTCCGCCATCCGTGTGGCGGAGAGACCGGCCCGCTCAGGACGGACGGGTTGGCTGGGCGCCCACAGCGCTCCTCTTGGGCTGTCAGACGGCGCGCCAGAAATCCCCCGGCGGCTCGGAGCGGAACGCCAGCCGTTTCCCGGTGACCGGGTGCGCGAACCCCAGCATCCACGCGTGCAGGGCCTGCCTCGGAGCCGGGACCCGGCTCCCGTAGGTCTTGTCCCCCACCACGGGATGGCCGAGGGCGGCGAAGTGGACCCGGACCTGGTGCGTGCGGCCCGTCTCGAGACGGGCTTCGACCAGCGTCCGACCCGGGAGGCGGCGCTTCACTTCATAGTGCGTCACGGCGTGTGAGCCGCGGGGCTCGGGCTGCGGGCGGCCCGCCCCCCCCCCGCCCGCCTGCAGCGCCTTCATCCGCCTCCCCCCGGCGGCGGTGTCCTTCACGATGGGCCAGTCGAGCCGGCCGGAGGCCCGCTTCACGTTCCCCTCCACCCAGGCGAGATAGCGACGATCGATCGCGTGCCGCTTGAACTGTTCCTTGAGCCCCGCCTCGGCCTCGGGGCTCAGGGCGTACACCATGAGGCCGCTGGTCTCGCGGTCGAGCCGGTGCAGCAGTCCGAGATACGGCGTCTCCGCCGCCGCGGGGGGGGCGTCCGCAGGGCGGCCGTATCGAGGGGCGGACGGGAATCGTCCCCCCGTCCGGTGCGAGCGGGCCAAGTAATCCCGGATGTCGTCCACGAGGGTGGAGGCCACCGTCTGCGCCGATCGCTCGCACGCCACGCCCGCCGGTTTCTCGACGACCAGGACATGTTCGTCCTCGTGGACCACCTCGAGATATCGCCGGGCCCTCGGGAGCGGGGCCTCGTGCGGATCGCGGAGCGTGACCCGGTCGCCGGGCCGGACCTCCCACGAGGCGATGACGATCCGCCGCGGGCCGATGAAGACCCGGCCCTCGTCGATGAGCTGCTTGGCCCGCCGGCGGCTCAGGCCGCGTTCGCGGGCGAGATGAAGATCGAGGCGCACGTCGGCCTCCGGACCGGATCAGGAAGGCAGGGCCTCCAGCGCCTGTCGGGCGGCCCGCAGCTCGTCCCGGATCCCGGCGAGTCGCGCGGCGGCGAGCGGCGTGAGTCCCGCGGGCGAAGCCGGACGCAGGGCCTGCCGGCGGCGGTCGTCCGGGTCGCCGAGGCCGGCGTCGCGGTGGCGGCGGAGGAGGGCCAGGATCTCGTCGCGGAGCCCCTCCGCGTTTTCGATCCCGCGGAAGACCCCGTGGTGCCCCCCGCCCCAGGGGTCGGCCCCCTCCGCCCGGATCGTTCCCCCCCCGCCGGCCGTGGAAACCACCAGATCGGAGATCCCGAAGATCTGCTGGAGCGGCCCCTGCGAGATCTTGACGTCCTGAACGTTGGCGTAGGTGATCGTCACCTCGCGGATGCCCAGCGCCCCCTCCCGGATCCGCAGGCTGCGGTCGGTGATCTGGTAGTAGCGCAGATCGTAGTCGAGACGGGTGACGCAGTACGAAAGAAAGGTGAAGGCGGCGGCGACCGCCAGGGCGAAGACCGCGAGGAGGACGCCGATCGCCTTCAGGGTGAAGATGCTGCCGCCTGCCAGCGCCATGAGAAAGGGGATTTCCACCGCCAGGCCGATGTACCAGCCGAGCAGCCGGTAGTGCAGCCACTTCCGGCTGGCCCGGAACACGCGGACCGAGCCGGGCGCCCCTGCGGGCGGCGGCGGCGGGTCGAGCGGGACCTTGAGGAGGTTCCCGACGGCGCCCTTCACGAGTTCGTACATTGGGTCACGACCCCGGCCTTTTCGTCAGAAGCGTCCGTATCGCCCGGCACTCCGCGAGGATCTCGCCCAGCACGGCCTCGGCGCCGGCCTCGCCGGCGGGGAGGGTCGCGTCCGCCGGGCTCGCCTCCGCCGGATGATCGAGCACGGTTCCGCGCATCCGGGAATAGAGGAAATCGCGGATCAGTTCGAACTCGCGCACCCCCACGATCGAAACCTCGGCCATGGCCGACCCGGCGGCCGTCTGGATCTCGACGGTGCCGAGCCCGAACCAGCGCTCCAGCAGTCCGCGGGAGAGGTGGATGTCCTGGATGCGGGCGTAGGTGAGATTCGTCTCGTGCCGGAAGAGGAACCCCCACGAGACGCTCACCCCCTCCGGATCGAACCGGTACCGCATGGTGTGATAGCGGAAGTAAAGCGGAATGAGGACAATCGGGAAGAAGATGAGCGAGGCGAACGAGTAGATGACGTAGAGCGTCATGATCGCGGGGTCCGGCCGCTCGATGGCGTAGATGCGTTTCGGATCGATCGCGGGGGCGGTCACGGGCGCATCGTGCCACAGCCGGCCCGCCGGGTCAAGGTGATGACGGCGCGCAAATGCGCCCACACTTTTGACTGTCATCCTGAGCCTCGCCCGCAGGGCGAGGCGAAGGATCACCAGCCCTGCACCGGCCTGCATCCCAGGCTGGCGATCCTTCGCTTCGCGGCCTTGCGGGCCGCTCCGCTCAGGATGACCGGAAAGGCGCGGGCGCATTTGAGGATGACGGCGCGACTTTTTCCTTGACAGGTCATGACGCACTGCGTCATGATCCGGTCCATGATCTCCTTCCCCGAGTTCTTCGACTTCTGCCTGCCCACCCGGGTCGTCGCGCAGGTCGGCGCGGTCTCGAACGTCGGCACGGAAGCCCGCGCCCTCGGCATCACCCGGGCCTTTCTCCTCACGGACGCCGTCCTGGTGAAGCTGGGGATCGCGGAGCAGGTCCTCGCCCCGCTCCGCGAGGCGGGCGTCGAAATCGCCGGCGTCTTCGACTCGATTCCGCCGAACTCCGAGACGAAGGTCGTGGAGCGCGCCGCGGAAGCGGCCCGCGCGGGCGGCGCCGACGGCCTCGTCGCCTGCGGCGGCGGATCGGTGATGGACACCGCCAAGGCGGTCGGGATCGTCCTCTCCCGCGGCGGGTCGATTCTCGACCATCAGGGGATCAACGTCATCGACCGGCCGGTCACTCCGCTCATCTGCCTGCCTACGACGGCCGGGACCGGGAGCGAGATCTCGCGATTCGCCGTGGTGAAGGACGACGCCTCGCACCAGAAAATCTCGTTCGTCTCCGACCACCTCTGCCCCCGGCTGGCGATCCTCGACGCCGCCCTCACCACCTCGATGCCCCCCGCGCTGACGGCGGCCACCGGGATGGACGCCTGCACCCACGCCGTGGAGGCCTACTGCTCCCAGGGGGCGGGACCGTTCACCGACGCGCTGGGGATGGCCGCGCTTCCGGCGATCGTCGAGACGCTGCCGAAGGCGGTGGCGGACGGGGCCGATGTGGCGTTCCGGGCGAAGATGCTGATCGCGAGCGCGATGGCGGGGGCGGCGATGTCGCTCGCGGGCGTCGGCTGCGTCCATGCGATGGCACACGCCTGCGGGGGCCGGCGGAATGTCCCCCACGGGGTGGCGAACAGCATCCTGCTCCCCCACGGGCTCGGCTTCAACGCGGAGGCGATTCCGGAGAAGGCGTCGGTGCTCGCGGCGAAGTTCGGGATCGCCGAGTGCGAGAAGATGTCGGCCGGCGCCCGGGCGGAGCGGCTGGTCGCGGCGGTTCGCGATCTGAGCGGCGCCTGCCGGGTCCCGCAGCGGCTGCGCGACGTCGGCGTCGTCACCGGGGACCTGGACGCGATCGCCGAGGACGCCCTGGCGGACGGGGCGATGTTCTTCAACCCCCGTCCGGCCGAGGCGGCGGATCTGCGGAAACTGCTCGAGGCGGCGTTCTAGACCGAGATGTCATTCCGAGCCTCGCGTCTCCGTTCGGCGCGAGGCGAGGAATCTGCACGAGTTGGGACCTCCCCTGTCCCGAGACGATCATGCCCTCCCCCGCCAAGACCGCCCTCATCGAGTTCCAGGTCGCGCGTCTCCAGAAGACGTACGAGGACTTCGGCCGGGACCCGCAGCACCGGCTCATCGCGGACTACTTCTTCCGCCGCGTCTACTCGACGACGGACAAGGCGGAGCGGGACCTCCAGTTCAAGAAGATCTACGAGGCCTTCCGCAGCGCCCTCGGCCCGGCCATCGTCGAGGAACTGGGGAAGCTGATCCGCGCGAACGAGCTGACCGACGAACTGGACGACCGGTGCCTTCTGGAACTGGAGAAGCTCGGCTGGCGGCATCCGAAGCCGCTCACGATGCCGGTCTACGAGGCGGCCTACCGGGCGGGGGACAACTACGACCGGCGGGTGGAGCAGATCCGGCTCCTCGCCGAAACGGTGGAGTTCTTCCACGGCCTCTCCCGCTGGGCCGCCGTGGGGATGGTGCTGAAGGGGGTGAAACTCCTCGCGCGGGCGAAGGGGGCCTCGGCCTTCCTCCAGTTCATCGAGGACGGCTACGACGCCTTCAGGAGCGTGGACGACATCGCGGCGTTCCGGAAAGCGATGGAGGAGCGGGAGCTGGAGATCCTGAACCGGATCTACGGAAGGGCGGAGTCCCGACGCGGGAGGCGCGGCGCGAGAGGGAAAACGTAAAACGTGAAACGTAAACGTAAGACTTAAAACGTAAACGTAAAACGTAAGGGGGGGAGGACCTCCTTCTCCTCTTATGTCTTACGCGTTGCGTTTTCTTGTTCGGGAGAGCCATCATGCCGGTCTATCGCGACGCCGAGCATCTATATGAATGCATCGGGGGGCTGTTCGACATCCTGAAGAAGGACCCGGTCGTCGGCCCAAAGCTGGCCGGGGCGAAATTCATCCTCCAGCTCACCTACACCGAGCCGGAGGCTCAGATCACCGTGGACTGCCTGAACCCGCCCGCGGAGCCGGGGGTCTTCGTCACCTGGAAGCGGGGTCCCTCCCCCACCCCGCCGCTCGTGGAACTCCTCATGAAGGGCGACATCGCCCACAAGTTCTGGCTCGGCAGGCTCAACCTCCTCGTCGCGCTGACGATGAAGCAGATGGTGGCAAAGGGACCGATCACCAAGGTCCTCTCGCTGCTGCCGATCATCAAGCCGGCCTACGCCATCTATCCGCAGATGCTGAAGGACAAGGGGTACCGCGAAATGGCGCCGTAGGGGCGGGGACCGACGCCGCCATGGCGGAACTCCTCTGTTTCAGCGGCCTCAGCAGTTTCAGTGGTTCACCTTGTTCGTTCCGTGGTTCCTGCTCCCGTTCCCGTCGTTTCCCTCCTCGTGGAATCCGTGGAATTCCTGGTTCGTTCCGTTCCGGGTTCGCGTCAAGCGCGGATGCGCTTCAGCCGGATGGGCCTTTTTTTCGGATTTCCCCCGATTTCCTCTTGACATTCATAACGCACTGCGTCATAATCTGACGCAGTGCGTTAGAGAGCGCGGTCCGGTGCGGCTGCGGCGCACGCGAGAGAGGGAGCGGCAGCGTGGCCGGGGACGGCGCCCCCCTCTCCCTACCCTCCCCCCGATGGGGGGAGGGATACAACGGAAACGGAAAGGAGTAGGACGATGACGACGAAACAGGCCGAAGTGATGGATCAGGTAAAGAGGGGGGCCCGGAAGGCCCTCCGCGTGGGGCTCGGAGCGGCCGAAGTGGCCCGCGAAGAGGCCCTGAAGTTCCGCGGCGAGGCAGCGAAGTGGGCGGACAAGATGGCCGTCCGCGGCGAGTCGCTCGAGAAGCAGTACGGGAAGCACCTCGGGACCCTGGTCGAGAAGGGCCGGAAGAACGCCGGAAAGACCGCGCAGGAAGTGGGCGGTCGCGTGAAGCACGCCGTCGAGGCGCAGGTGGAACGGTTCCTCTCGCGCTTCAACGTGCCGACGAAGAAGGATGTCCACTCCCTCGGCGAGAAGGTCGATGCGCTGGCGGTGAAGGTCGACCGTCTCCTTGCCCGGGCCGGCGGCCCGCGGCGCAAGGGGTAACCCCCGCGTCCGGGTGTGCGCCCGGACGGCGATCGCATCGTCGGGAGAGAAACGTCATATCGTCCGTCCCTCGGTACGCCCCCGCCAGACAGATGGCGGGGGCTACTCGGGACAAGCCGGGTGGAGGCGGTCGGGCCTCCACGGCACGGTCGTCCTTTCAGCCCCCCGGGAGTTCCACCTGGAGGGCTGGTTCTGCGGCCCCGAGGGCTACGCCCTCGGCTGTTTCCTTCTCGCCCCGAAGGGGCGAGAAGGAAGTTGTTGTTTGATACCGGCCCCCTCCCCCCTGCCCCCTGCCGTTCATGCCGCACTGCGTCATTTCTCTTGCCCCTCCCCCGCGGCGCGCATAAACTTCCCCCCATGCGCACCGTCAAGAAGTATGCCAACCGGAAACTCTACGACACGCTCGACAAGCGGTACATCCGCCTCGAGGAGATCGCCGCCCTCATCCAGAAGGGGGAAGAGGTCCGCGTCTGCGACAACCGGACCGGGGAGGATGTGACCTCGCAGACCCTCTCCCAGGTCCTCGCCGAGCGGGAGCGGGAGAAGGCCGGCTTTCTGCCGAAGACCATCCTCAGTCATCTCATCCAGCGGGGACGCGAGGCGGTGGCCGACGCCGCCCGCAAGGTGGCCGGCGCCTGGACCCCGGGGACCGCCCTCGTCTCCGAGGCCGACATCGAGGAGGCGATCGACTCGCTCATCGTGGCGGGGGAACTCGGCCGTCGCGAGGCGGAACGCCTCCGCAAGGCCCTTGTACAGCGGCTCCGGGCCGGGGCGCGGAAGGTGGATGCCGGCCTCCGGGAGCGGATCGAGTCCGCCATGACCCGGCTCAACCTCGCCTCCCAGACCGAGATCGACCGCCTCCGGGCGAAGATCGAGGGTCTCGAGCAGAAACTCGCGGCCGTCGACGTCCCCCCTCCCGCCGCCGCCCCCCGGCGACGCGCACGCCGGCCGAAACGGTAGGGACAGGCTTTCCAGCCTGTCCCGCACAGGCTAGTGGGCCTTCAACATTGGATTTGGGGGTGGCACGGGCAGCTTGCTGCCCGTGCTGCCGGGCACGGGCGGACAAGCCGCCCGTGCCACCCGGTGACGCCACAGATGGAAGCGGGAAACACTACTAGATAGCCTGTGCAGCCGTGCGCCCTCCTCGGGCGCTGCACAGCCGCATGGACGGGCCCTGCGGCCCGTCGCGTCCGGGCCGGTCCTACTTCGCCGCCCCCACCCCCGGCTTCCCGTTCACCACCCCCGGATACAGCCGCTGAAGGGTCTGGAAGAGGGGGCCGAGTCCCATGATCCGCAGGAAGGAACCGGTCACGAGAATCTGCTTCGACCGGTAGGCGGCGCCGAGGGCGATCGTGCCGCTGAAGATCCCGTGCGCCACATCCCCCGTGGCGGCGATCTCGATGTCCGAGGGCGGCGCCTTGGTCCCCGGCAGAATTTCGCTCATCATCGGAGGACGCTGCCGGCAGTCGATGTGGAGGTCCGCCTCCGGATCCCGGATCCGGAGGCGGAAGGCGAGGCCCGCCTTCGCCGCCACCTGCGCGCCGGCGGGGTCCTTCGCGAGCGCCGCGAACAGACGGCGGAACCGGGCAACGCAGGCATCGGAGTCCGTGAACTCGGGCATGGCGGGGGCCGCCCCTCGATACGCCCTGCTCCGCGGCCTGCGGCCGCTTCGCCGGGCTACTCGGGGCCGCGGGTTCTTCCTACCAGAAAACCGTCTTGCGCTCTTTCAACAGCTCGTGGATCTTCTCCTGGATCGTGTCGCGGACCTGGGCGGTGAGCCGTGCCACGAGGAGATAGTCCTCCGCGGCCTCGGGCGGGTACGGCGCGCAGTCCACCGGCTCGCCGAAGTGAAGGTACCACTTCGACGGAAGCGGGATCAGCCCGAGGAGCCCGGTCCAGGGGAAGGTGGGCGTCATCGGAATGATCGGAATCCCGGTCAGCTTCTCGAGGAGCGTCATGCGGGCCAGCGAGGGGTGCACCTCCTCCGATCCCACCACCGAGACCGGGATGATCGGCGCCCGGCAGCGGATCGCCATCTTCACGAACCCGCCCCGGCCGAACCGGGCGAGGCGGTAGCGGTCGCGGAAGAGCTTGCCGACCCCCTTCACCCCCTCCGGAAAAACCGCCGTGAGCGCGTCCTGCTTGAGCAGCCGCTCCCCGTTCTCCGGACAGGCCATCACCTGGCCGGTCCTCGCCAGGAGGATCGAAACGTACGGGAGCGTCTGGAACCAGTCGAGATAGAGCGTCCGCACGTACCGGGGCGACGGGTGCTCCTCCCACACCGCCATGTTGATCATCGCCCCGTCCCACGGCATCACGCCGGCGTGGTTCGCCACGAGGAGCGCCCGACCCTTCCCCGGGACGTTCCCGATCCCCGTCGTGGTCACCCGCCAGTAGGTCTTGTAGAGAAACCGGAAGAACGGGCGCGACATCTGGGCGAATTCGGGGTCGAGACCGAACTCATCGACCTCGTACTCGCCCCGTTCGCGCCGCTTCAGGACCTCCCGGATGCTGTCGAGGTATCCCTGGAGAAGCGCCAGCAGTCCCTTCGCCATCTCGGGGGCCGTCTGCGCGGCCTGCTCGACGAGCGTCTTCAAGCCGTCCAGTCCCCCCCCGTCCGGGGCCGTCTGACCCGTCTCTCCGGAGGCCCCTCCCCCGACGAAGCGCGAGGTCGCGTTCCGCACCGCCTCGCCGATCTGTTCGCGCGTGAGGCCGCCCACGTGCGGGGCCACCACGTCCGAGTAGAAGGCCTGGAACGACCGCTGCGCCTCCGTGAGCAGGTCCTCGAGCCCCTCCGCCGCGGGGTGCCGCGCCGGGGCGCCCGGGGACGGAGCGGGGATTCCTCCCGCGCGACGCTTCCCGCGGCCGCGCCTCGCCCCGTTTCCGCCGTGACCCTTCCTGGCGCGGCTCATCCGGCCCTCGCCTTTCGCCCCATCGCCGGGGCGCGCTCACCCGCCGCGGTCCGCAACGCCTCGATGCAGGCGGCGGCGTCGCGCCGCGGACGGAATCCGAGGGAGTCTTTCATCCTCGACGTGTCCCCGATGCAGACGAATCGCAGATAGTCGAGATCGAACGGCAGGGCGTCCAGGACCGGGAACGGTTTCACCGGCGAAAGATACCGGGCCGCGAACGCCCCGGCGGGATGGAGGTAGAGCTGCACCGGCGTCCCGCACCGGCGGAGAATCCTGAGAATCGGCGACGCGCCGTCCGCCGCCACGTTCACCGCCCCCGACCCCTTCCACCCCATCGCGTGCAGCACGGCCCCCACCGCGTCCTCCTCGTGGCACATCTGCCACATCGGGTCGAACCCGGCGAAGATCGGCGCCGGCCGGAGCGCGGTGTAGGTGCGGAGCGGACCTGCGATCGTCGGCCCGCAGAGCGGGGCGAACCGGAGGATCGTCACCCCGCACTCCGGGTGGAGCCGGGCGAAGCGCTGGGCGTGGCGGTCGATGTCGACGAGATCGCGCAGGTACTGGTGCCGCGACCGCGCCCGGAGCCGGCGCGTCTCCGGGAGAAAGTTCGGGTTTTGGAAGTGCGGGCCGTAAACCAGCGTGGTCGACGGGAGGACCACCTTCCTCACCCCCGCGTGTTCGCAGATCGCGAGGAGGTGCATCGTGCCGAGGACGTTCCGGTCGAAGGCCTCCTCCGAGGGCCGGCCCGGCCAGCGGTTGCCGGTGTGGACCACCGCCTCGACCTGTTCCCGTTTGAGGAGATCGACCAGCGCGGGGTCGCGCAGATCGGCCCGGTGGAAGCGCACCTTTGAGCCGCGGACCGGCTCGCCGTCGTCGAGGGCGACGATCCGGCGCACCCGCCGGTCCCGCTTGAGGGCGTCGAGAACGAGGCCGCCGAACGGCGTGGAGGGTCCGACGAGGGCGACGGTGCGGGGAAACGGGGCGGTCATGAGGGGTCTCGCGCGGGCCGGTGCGGCGGCGGCATCCTATCGGCCTCGGCGCGGGGGCGGCAAGGGAATTCAGGACCGCCGGCCCCCCCCCCGATGGCCGTGTCCCCCATGGCCGTGCGGGCGACCCCCGCCGCCGCCGTGACCGCCGTGCGGACGTCCGTGCCGGCGGTGACCGTGCCGGGGCGTGACCCCGGGCTGGACCGTGGAGGGCTTGCGGTAGTCGAAGTCGGGCAGCGTGATGCGCGGGAGCGGGTGACCGAGGGCCCGCTCGATGGCCGAGAGACCGCGCTCCTCCTCCGGGGAGACCAGCGTGAAGGCATCGCCGGTGAGGTCCTTCCGGCCGGTGCGACCGATGCGGTGGATGTAGGAGTCGGGGTCGAACGGGACGTCGAAGTTGATGACGTGCGAGATGTCGTCGATGTCGATCCCCCGCGCGGCGATGTCGGTGGCGACGAGGATCTGCACCATGCCGTGCCGGAAGGCTTCGAGCGCGTCGATGCGCTGCTCCTGGGTGCGGTCGGCGTGGATCATGTCCGCCTTGAACCCCTTCCGCTCGAGGATGTGCATGAGCCGGCCCGCCCCCTGCTTGGTGCGGGAGAACACCAGGACGGACGGCATCTCCGTTCCGCGCAGGAGGTGGAGAAAGAGGTCGAGCTTGCGGTGCTGCGGCACGGGATAGACGGCGTGCCGGATGCCCACCGGGACCTTCGAGACGCGCTGGAGCTCGATCCGCTTCGGATTCCGCATCATCTCGGCGGAGAGGCGGACGATCTCGGGCGGCATCGTCGCCGAGAAGAGGAGCGTCTGTCGCTCGGTCGGGAGGGCGCGGAGGATGCGGTAGATGTCGGGGAGGAACCCCATGTCGAGCATCCGGTCGGCCTCATCGAGGACGAGGACATCGAGCCCCTCGAACTTCACGTAGCCCCGCTTCATGTGATCGAGCAGCCGGCCGGGCGTGGCGACGACGACATCGGCCCCGGCGCGGAGGGCCTTCTCCTGCGGGTCCCAGTCGACCCCGCCGATGACGCACCCGCCGCGAAGCGGGGTGTGATAGCCGAGGCCGTCGAGAGCCTCATCGACCTGCATGGCGAGTTCACGAGTCGGTTCGAGGATCAGGGAGCGGACTTTCCCGCGGGCCCCGGGGAGGAGCCGCTGCATGATGGGCAGGAGGAAGGCGGCGGTCTTTCCGGAACCGGTCTGGGCGGCGCCGATGAGGTCGTGTCCTCCCAGGAGGATCGGCATGGCGGCGGCCTGGATCGGCGTCGGGTGCAGATACCCCATGTCGCGAACGCCCTGGAGGATGCGGGGGTCGAAGCCGAAGGAATCGAACGGGGGCGGTTCGGCCGGAAGACCGGGGGGAGGGCCGGGCGGAGCATCGTTTTTTCCCTCCCCCCGGAGGGGGGAGGGCAGGGAGGGGGGAGCGACCTGGCCGCGAGCCACGGGCAGCTTGCCGGTCGCGCCGGCGGCGGACGGGTGCGTTGCTGCGGGGGGCCCGGGCGGGGCGTCGTCTTTTTTCTCCCCCGGGAGGGGCGAGGGCAGGGAGGGGGGAGCGACTTCGCCGGCCACCGGCGGCGAATGGGGATGCCGGTGCGGGTGCGGATGGGACGGGTTCGGAGGAGGGTTCGGGGGGCGGTTCACGCCGCGGATGATACAGGATTCGGGGCGGGAGGGGAAGGAATGGGCGAATTCGCGCGCGGATGATACTACCTGAGGCACCTGCGGCAAATGACAAGAACGATCGCAACGCCCGCGACCACGAAACCGAGGGAGGAGAATGGTGGCACATGGTCCCAGGTCGCGGGTGAAGTCTCAGACGTAGGAAGGTTCGGAGTAGGCCCATCTTGCTTTTCTGAGAACACGTGCCGCTCTGGTCGGATCGGAGTATCGCGACCGGAGATGGGGATGTTCCTCCCTTCAGCCTCTCCGCCGGCGCGTGAGGTGCTCTGAAGTTTGGTTGGGTCGCTAGTTTCCGCCACTGGCGCAGATTGGCGCTGGGCCAAGACCCGCATGCCAACCTGAAGCTCGGAAACCTGGGCGTAGTCTTTGAGGAATGCCTGAAGATCCCCCTTCTTTCCCTCTGCAACCAGCCGTTGCGCCGCCCGCCGGACAGCGGCATTCGAGTCCTCCAGAGACGCTCGCCGAATTCTAGATACCGCGGCATCATTGGAAACACCGGCAAGACCAAACAGCGCGAGCAACCGAAGTGTGGGCTCACGCGCCTCGCAAGATCGGAAGAGGATGGCCCTCAGTTCCGGGTCCGCCTGAATCTCGTCGGCGGGTTTAAAGGCGAGCACGGAGAGAAGAACATTGTCGCTGTACACCTGTTCGTCCTTTCGCAGCAGCTCTTGCAGCACGGAAGGACGCGCTTCCTTCCAGTAGTGTTCGAGAATCCATCTGCGCCGCAGATCGAGACGCGCGAGCAGGGGAAACTCGGCCATCGTCGCCCTCAGGTCTCTTACGATTGCGATCCGTCGCTGAACCTCCAGCGTAGATAGGACAGAAGGGTCGCGAAGAAGCCGGAGATCGATGTCCGAAACTCCAGTTTCGTCCGCAGGGCGGAGGGGCAAGGCGACGCGCTGCTGAAGGAGCCCTGGAAGAGGGTTCGCCTGCAAGATCTTCTCCGCGGCTGTCGCTGCAGCGGCGCGCACGCGCGAATCGCCGCGTTCACTTTGCGCCTCATCCGTTATCCGGAGACCATCCAAGTGACGGATTTCTCCAAGCACATAGAGGGTTACGTACTTCATCCACGGACGACCATCCTGACGAGCGATCTCCGTCAAAGCGGGCAAGGAGCGCACGTCCAAGCTGACCAACTCGGCGACAGTGTCATGGCGGAGGACTTTTCCCCAATCGTCCCCCGGATCGGGCATCCGCAGATATCGATCGATTACCCCCTGCACATCGATTTCCTGCGACACAGCCTTGGGGACGATTAGCGCCAGAACGAGCACGGTGAGGGTTGACAGTTCTCTAGGATGCCATCGGAACACGACGGTGGTGAAACGCACGGAAGCCCCCTCGGCGAGTTCAGAGTAGTTTCTCCATCAGCGATCGCATATCCGCTTCTGCCGCGATTGACGAAGATACCTCAACCGCGGCGCAGAAAATGACCAGCAGATTCCTCCAACAACCCGCGACGTGTCGAATGGGAAACAAAACAGACACGGATGAGGGGGCGAATCCAGTCCAAGCTTGCAGGAAGCATGGCGGAAGGCCCTTCGAGGATCGTCCTCGACACCCAGGCATTTCCTAGCCTCCGCACTGCACTGGAGCTGACATCGAATTCTGGTCGGGTTTTCCCTTGACGCCTCGCACAATCGTCAGTTCGAATTCGATGCACTCCAGGATGCGCTCCTGGCCGTTCTCGAGACAGTACAGCTCGATACGGAACTTGGTATGCCTCTCGAAAGGGAGTGTGGGATCAACCCCGTCTGTCGAGACGAAATCGACATACGACTTCGTGCCATCACCATTGTCCCGGGATGCCTGTTCCACGGTTCCATCAGGCGTTACATCTTCCTCGTAGTGATCCGCGTCGTAGCCACCCGGATCGGGTTTCTTCACGACGGTCGCACCGTTTTGGGTAGTTCCTTTGACAAACTGGCGAATGTGCGTTTGGGAGCAATCCTCTGTGCTTGTGGGCCAGGTGATCTCGAAGGGATGTCCGATAGAGCCGATACCTCCCTCAGGAAAATCCTCGAATTTCCCCAACGGCTTCGTCTCGCCGGTGTCGTCTGGATACCGATGCTTGCTGTGCCCTTGGTTTCTGAATCTGATGAGCTTCGGGGGCTTCAAGCGATCCCGCGCCCCCTGCTGGAGCAAGAGTCCCGCGTCACGGGAGTAGTCGTCCAGAAACCGTACATTATCTCGGACTAGCAGCGCCAATTCGCTCGTCCGGGCGGCAGCTAGCCGGGAGAGCGACGCTCGCTGGCCATGCGGCGCCGATGATACGATGCTGCGGGCCGTCAGGGCGAAGTCGGTTGGCACACCGTGGACGTATCGAACGGTGGAGCGACGCAACTCCAGAATCTGACGACTGGTGTCGTGAGCCGTAGAGAGGATCGTCGGCCGAGTCACGTCCTGATCCATGGCCTGCAATCCCGTCGCAGCAAGCGCACCGATGGAGGAGATGCAGAGAGCAACGGCATCACTCACGTTGCGCGACGCTGTCTGAAACGCGCTCTCGATCTGTTCCCCCGGCGGCTGCGGCTGCGGCGGCGTGATGGTCAGTTTGAAAACGCCCTCCCAGGTCGAGAGGCCGTCGACCGTCCCGCCGTCGAAAACGCCAGAGTAGTAATCACCGGACATGAGCGTGGCGGTGAAGGTGGTGGCGGAGTCGGTCGTCGCGATGTGGTCCGAGAGGACGATCGTTGTCCCGTCCGAGGGATCGATCGAGCCGTTTCCGCTGATGGTGGCCGGGAGACCGTTGAAGGTCCCTGAGCCGGAGTATGTCGGCACGCCGCCCGTCACAGCGAAAGCGCCCGTGAAGGTCCTTCCGATCATCGCCGGGTCCGAGGCGTTCAGCACCGTCATATCGAAGTCCCACTGGCCGGCCAGATTCACCCCGATGACGACGATTCCGCCGGGGCCGGAGGTCTGCGCCCGGGCCTCGCGCGCGGCGCCCGCAAAGACGACGAACGCTATCATCAGGGCCAGCGCCGCTTCCGCGGCGCACTCCAACGACGCTCTCCTCGTCCCCATGGCCCGTCTCCGTGAACAGGGTTTGCGAAGCCCCACACGCTGACGAGCCAGCATTATCATGATGATGATGATGATGATGTGTCAAGGAGGAAGTTTCGCTCAAATGCGCCCACGCTTTCGCGCCAGTCTCAACGGGTGCATCCCGCGTGAACGGCCCTCAGGTTGTCATCCTGAGCGGAACGCCGCCTCCGTTCGGCGGCGTGGAGCGAAGGATCACCAGCGTAGGCGTCTTTGGGGCG
>JACPTZ010000078.1 GCA_016192525.1 Planctomycetota bacterium | reverse complement strand
GGGCGGACGGTTTTCCGGGGAGACGCACCTCCCATTCATGAATAATCCGGGCTAGCGGCCTTCTCCCCTCCGCTTCCCCGGAGTCTCAGCGGTTCAATCCCTGCGCCAGGCGCGAGCGATCGCCGCGAGGAGCAGCAGAATCAGCGTCCAGGAAGCGATCCCGACTCCTCCGGTGCGTGCGGCAAAGCACCCTCCACCTCCCCCACCGCCCCCGGACGAGCCGCCGGTTCCACCGCCCGAACCACCGCCGCTGGAGATCGGAGACGATCCGCCCGCCGACGAAACCCCTCCGCCGGACGAGCCCCCACCCGATACGGCCGCTGACTCGATCACCCCGGGCGGAGGAGGCGGCGCGCCGGTCGAACTCCACGAATAGTCCCCGTTCTCCACCACGATTGGCTTCGAGGTGGCCCCCGGTCCCGCCACGATCGGCGGGATTTCGAGCACGACGCTCGACGCCGTGAGGTTCCGGCACCAGTAGGCCCGGCCGTTCACCATCGTCGCCACGCTCGAATAGCTCGTGCCGGTCCATTCGAAGAGTTCGGTCCCGACCGACGACTGGCTCGGGATCTTGACCCCGTTCACCGAGCACTCGTTCCAGGTCACCTGGAACGAGAAAGGGGAGCCGATCAGATTGAATCCCGGCAGAAGGGTGAGTTCGAACGGCTCGCCCGTGTTCGGGAGCGCGCCGTCGACGTCCACCAGCACGCCATCCCTCGAGATGAGCCAGAATCCGCGACCGGGCGCCATCGGCGGGGCCGAGGCGGAGTTCACCTCGACGTAGGCGGAGGCGGTGGGATCGAAGGCGAACATGCGCCAGACCGCCTTGTTGTAAGTCCCGAGGTCATCCTCCAGATTCGCGAGGATGCTCGACGAAGCCGGCGTCACCGGGAACGACACCATCCGGAAGGCCGCCACCGTGGTCCCGGAGGGGGCCTGGCGGTTCTGTGTGTGCGTCGTGCTCGACATCGGAGTGGAGGGAAGCTCCGCGGAGAGCGGCCCCTCGATCAGGCCGGCGTCGTAGGCCGTGACGGCGAGGAAGTGGGTCTCGTCGTTGGAGAGACCGGTGAGCGTCAGGCTGTTGGAGCCGCCGCCCGGGACGTCGATCGGAGATGGCCCTTCGGTGGCGACGGTCCCCAGGTACGACCCGCTCGTGTCTCCATAATATACCTTGTACCCGGAGGCGCCGCTCACGGTCCCCCAGGACAGGGCGATCGAACCGCTCCCGGCGACTCCCGACAGACCGGTGGGCGCGGCCAGGGTCACGTCGATCGACAGGCTCTGTGTGTCCGACTGTATGCCCGGCTGAGAAGTAGAGTCGGTCACCAGCACGTCGAAGGAGGAGGTCCCGGTGGCGGTCGGCGTCCCCGTGATCGCGCCGGTCGAGGCGGCCAGGGACAGTCCCGGCGGGAGCGATCCTCCGGAGACCGTGAAGTTGAACGGAGAGGCCCCGCCGCTCGTCGCGATCGTCTGGCTGTAGGAAGCCCCGAGGATCCCGTCGGGCAGGGTCGTCGTCGTGATCGACAAGGGGTCGGCGACCTGCAGGGAGAGAATCTGCGTGTCCGACCCGACCGCGGTGTTGGGAGGCGTCGAAGAACTGTCCACCACCGAGACGGTGCACGTGGAGGTCCCGGCGGATCCTGTGGCCGTACCGGAGAGGATCCCGGTCGGTCCGAGCGAAATCCCCGTCGGGAGCGACCCGGAGGAGAGGCTGAACGTGAGAGCTCCATTCCCGCCCGTGGCGGAGACGCTCGTCGAATACGCGGCCCCCTGCTGAACGCTCGGCAAGGACGAGGTGGTGATCACGAGGGCGTTGCTGATCGTGACGGTGAACGACTGCGTGGCCGTGGCCGCCCCGCCGCCGGTGCTGTCGGTGACCGTCAGATCGAAGGAGAAGGCCCCCGCGGCGGTCGGCGTGCCCGACAGCACGCCGCTCGAGGAGTTCAGGGACAGCCCGCCCGGCAGGGTTCCGGCGGAGAGCGCCCACGAGTAGGATGGGTTTCCGCCCGTCGCCCCCAGCGTCTTGCTGTAGGCCGTCCCGACCAGCCCCGACTCCAGACCGGCCGCGGTGGTGATGGAGAGCGCCGACTGCACCGTCACGCTGTAGCTCTGATTCGCGGTGTCCGAGGCCGAGGCGCTCGTCCCGGCGTCCATGGCGCGCACGGTGAAGCTGAAGAGGCCGGAGGCGCTGGGCGTGCCGCTGATCGTCCCGCCCGGGCTCAAGGAAAGGCCCGTCGGGAGAACGCCCGCGGTGAGGGAGAAGGAATACAGGCCGTTCCCGCCGGTGGCGCTCAGCGAGGTGCTGTGCGGGGCGCCGACGGTCGGATTCGGAAGCGTCGTCGTCGAGATGGCGAGGTCGCTGGAGATCGTGAGTGACATCGAATCGGTGTCGGTGGCGCTCAGAGAATCGGTGACCCGGACGCTGAAGGTGGAGGTCCCCGGCGTCGTGGGGGTCCCGGAGAGCAGCCCGCCGCCGGTCAGGGTGAGGCCGGCCGGGAGGGTCCCGGAGAACAGCGACCAGGTGAACGGGCCGCTCCCGCCGGCGTTTCCAAAGGTGAGCGAGTACGACGCCCCGGGTGAACCGGCCGGGAGCGGGGAGGAGGTGGTGATCGCCAGGACGTTGCTGAGCGTCAGGGTGGAGGAGGTGAGGATCGTCCCGCCGGAGACGAGCACCGCCCCGTAGGAAGTCCCGACGGCTGAGATGTCGCTGGAGGGATCGAGCGCGGCGATGAAGGTCTCCCCGGCGGTGCCGGCCCCGCTGAAGTCATAGACGAGGAAGATCTCCTGAAAACTGCCCGCGGGCACGTTCAGGCTCAGCGGGGAGAACGCGATGAAGTTGTTGTCCGCCGGGTAGGTCGTGCTGCTCCCGAGCTGGGTGTCGGTACCCGGATCGAAGGTGCTGTTCGAGTTGATGTCCACGAACAGCTTCGCCGCGCTGATTCCGGTCTGGTCGTTCCCGGTCCCCGAGGCGGCGAAGACGAGCGCGGAGACGGTGACATCCTCCGTGGTGAAGTTCCCCGGAGTGATGCAGAAGGACATTACCACGACGTTCGTGGCATTGGCGGCAGGACTGGACGGACCCGGGTTCCCCCCGCCGAAGCCGGTCACCAGCGATCCCTGGTTCAGATTGAGCAGGATCCGGTCCTGCCCGTTGGCGGCGATGATCGTGTCCTTGTCGCCGTCGTTGTCGATGTCGTTCTCCGTCATGTCGCGGGCGATCGGGGTGATCGTCGGAAGGAAGGTGGCCGTCGCGTCCGTGAAGACCCCGGACCCGTTGTTTTCGTAGAAGCGGGGCTGGACTCCGTTCATGCCCACGACCAGATCGTCGTCGCCGTCGCCATCGACGTCGGATCCGGCGGCGGACAGCCCGGCCCCGGTCTCGACGGGGAGGTTTGTGGCGGTGGCGCTCGAGAACACCCCCGAGCCGTTGTTCAGGTAGAGCTGATCCTGCCCGGTCATCGATCCGCCGCCATCCGTGTCCTCGTTGATCACGAGAAGATCGAGATCCCCGTCTCCGTCCACGTCCATGAGCCCGCCGGCGTTCCCCGATTCGTTGGCGGAGGCGACG
This sequence comes from Planctomycetota bacterium, assembly GCA_016192525.1. GTDB lineage: Bacteria > Planctomycetota > MHYJ01 > JACPTZ01 > JACPTZ01 > JACPTZ01. The sequence goes on along the minus strand of JACPTZ010000078.1, from coordinate 19,570 downwards.
ACGTTGTCGAAGGCCGGCAGATTCGTGGAGGTCGCGTCCTTGAAGGTCGGCAGATACAGCAGGATCGGCGTGGCGCGGTAGTATCCCGATCCGTTGTTCTCAGCCGGGATGAAGAAGACCTCCGCATTGTCCGGATCGAGCCTGAACTCGGCGACGGTGTCGTTCGAGGCGGTGGAGGGGAGGTGGGCGACCGGGAGGAAGGAGTCGGTGAAGGCGTTGTAGAGCCGCGCGTGGACGAGGCCGTTCTGCTTGAAGACCACCGCGAGGTTGTCGCTCCGGTCCGAGATCAGGACCGGTTCCGGATCCTCCGTCGCGATGCTCCCGGAAACATTGTCGCTGACGAGGGTCGGGGCCCCGGACGCATCCGGAGAGAAGGCTGTGTTGTCGAAGGTGACGGAGCCCCAGTTATACCGGCGGTGCTTGAGGGCGAAGGAGTTGTCGGTGGAGGTCCGGTGCTCGACCATTCCGATGTGGACGAACTGGGGCATCGAGCTGTTCCCGCCGGTGATGGGCCACTCGGTGTGCTCGAAGGCGTCGACGAACTGGCTGAACCCGGCGCCGGAACCGATCTCGACCAGGCTGCCGTCGAGGCCGCCGGCGCCCCCGTCGTACCTCCGGGCGTACCCCCGGAAGTCGGTCGTCCCATCCTGCTGGGCGAAGACGATGACGTGGAGCTGGCCCCCGTCGCTGAACATCACCGGAAGTTCAGCCATGTCGGTGAGGCCGGCATCGGCGTACGCGGTCACCACGCAATCGACACGGGTGGAGACGGCCTGGGGGCCTCCCGGGGTCAGGGCGGTGTACTGGCAGACGAACAGCCGCCGGTCGGAAGCCGCCGGTGCGCCCGTGTCCTGCCATTCATAGAAGATGCCGACGAAGTTCACGTCCGGTTGCGAGAACGGGGTGCGCCGGAAGCTGTCGGCAAACGTCCCTCCGCTGAACCCCGCCTCGCCGATCATGTCGATGTCGCCGTTCGCGGCCCCGCTCGGATTGTGGTCCACCTGAAGAACCGGGTGGATCGTCGGAGCGACCCCGAGGGCGGAGTTGGTGAACTCCACAATGTACATGGCGGAGTCGTTGTCTCCGAAACCGTTTCCTGTGTTCAAAGTGGTTCGCTCCTGCTCCCAGAGGAAGCAGCCGTACGTCGCGGTGTCGGCGACCATGGTCTTGTCGTCGCCGTGATTGGAACCGAGGTCGTGAACGAAGGCGTCGCCGAGGGCGGGGCCGACCGGAGCCAGGGCGGCCGAGATTGAAACCACCGCCCCCGTCTGCTGGTTCACGGTGACGAGGTGGACGGCCGCGTCGTTCCCGATGGTGCTGTCGGGATCGTAGGCGATGAGAAGGATCGTGTTGTTCAGGCCGTCGGAGGGGCCGATAGGGCCACGGGAGAGCGTGGCCTTCTCATCGTTGAAGTCGTTGTCGTCGAACCCGGCGGCCGGGTTCAGAAGAGTGGCGGTCGCCGGGAAAGTCAGCACCCCGCCGCTGGCGGATCCGGCGCAGGCGGCGCCGACGTCGAAGTCTCCCGCGTTGATCCCGTCCTCGAAGGTGAAATAGACGCCGGACTCATAGATAAAGTACGTGCCGTCCGTGTTCGCGGAGTGAAAGACGAGGTTGGTCGAGGTCGGGCCGGAGGCGTTCGTGGACGACGGCGCTTCGATGAGCGAGGGGGCGCCGAAGACCCCGACCGCCGGGGTGAAGATGCTGCCGAGCATGGTGGTCCGGGCGAGGCCGCTCGCGCCGTCATCGTCGTCCTGCACGATGATCAACCCCAGGTACTGGGTGAACCAGGGCGGGGTGATTCCCCCGTGCTCGGACTGAGACTCGAGGGTGGGCGGCGTCGCCTCCGCGTCGCCGTTGATCTCGACCAGCTGCTTCACGCCGTCGGAGACGAAGGCGTAGGAACGGACATTGTCGGCCCCCGGGCCCGCGTGGGTGGTGAGCTGGGTACCCGTGGTGGTGAATCCGAAGGGGGAGACGGTCGGGGCCGATTCGTAACCGCCCCGGGAGAACACCGTGTAAAAGACCGCGTCGCTCGTGTTGACCGAGGAAACCTCCCGCGACCAGACGATGACCGCGTCCCCGGTGTTCGGCCCGGGGAAGCCCGGGTTGAAGAAGACGGCGATCGGCGCGGCGGGCTCCTTCGCGGGGTCCCCCCCGACCAGTTCCACCGGGGGCGTGGCGGTGCGGCGCCTCTGATCGTAAATCGAGGCCATCACCTTGAAGGTGTTGTCCGCCGAGGTGCCCAGGTTGTTGTCGGCGCCGTCGTCCTCGACGACGAAAATCGTGAGGACCGCCTCCTCATCGCGCGTGGTGATAATACTGAGGACGTTCTGCCCGTCGGCGGTGAAGGAATTGCCGGTGGTCCCGGGGGCGTCGAACTTGGCGTCCGGCGTGAGCGTCCTCCCCTTGAAGGAGAAGCCCATCAGGTCGGGGTCCTGGGTGTTGTTCAGAAAAAGCCGGTCGTGCTCGCCCGCGCCGTTGATGAGAACGACGTCGGTATCGCCGTCGCCGTCCACGTCCCCGCTGGTGAGTCCGTTGGTGGTGGCGGAGAGGGTCGGAAAGTCCGTCGAGGTCAGATCCACGAAGCGGTGGGAATCCACAAAGTAGCCCAGGTTGATGTAGAACCTGCTCTGGCCGCTGTTGCCGAAGACCGCATCGCGGGTGCCGTCGTCGTTGAAGTCCTCCGCGGTGACATCGCGTGAGGCATCCGAGTCGGTCGGCAGATTGACGGTCTTGTCGGTGAACTGGCCGGGGGGACCGGAGGGCTCCCAGAGGGCATTCTGCGACCCGTCGTTCGCGATGAGGAAGGCGCCGTTGTTGAGCGTGTCGACGCCCTCTCCGTTCAGAGACTCGACCGGGAAGTTCCCGGCGGTGGCATCCGTGAAGGGGGAGGTGGGAGCGTCCGCCCCGCGCCGGTACTGGCGGTCCTGCGCGGAGGCGCCGGCGTTGATGAAGACGATGTCGTCGAGGCTGGTGAGGCCGAAGTTCGTGATCTTCACCGCGCGGGAGTCGTCCGTGGTGACGGGCAGAAGGAATGCCGTCCGGTCGCCGAGCCTCCCCATGACCGCGCCAGCCGCCTTGGTGACGCGAATGGTGAATGACTTCGTGGCCGCCGACCCGACGCTGTCCTCCACGGCGATCACAAACGTTTCCGTTCCGGGAGTGCCGGTGGGGGTCCCCGAGATGCCTCCGGTTCCGGGGTTGAGCGAGAGGCCGTCTGGAATCCCGCCTCCGATCTGCGTCCACGTGTACGGGGGGGTGCCGCCGGCGGCGGTGAGGGTCTCTGAGTAGGCCACCCCGATCTGGCCGCCGGGGAGCGCCGAGGCGGTCGAAATCGAGACCGGGGCCGGCGCGGCGCGGAGTCCCGACAGGGGGAGAGCGGCGCAGGAGATCAGCGCCACCGCGAGGACGGACCGGGACCAGACGGATGTTCGAGCGTGCATGGAGACCTTCCTGGGATCGAATCACTTGCGGCGCAACAAAAAAACTCCGGATGCGGACGGGCGCCGCATGCGTCCGCGGAATGATGCCGTTTGAGTCTGCCGAGGACGGGGATGGATCGTGACGACGATCCGCGCGTTCCTTCCTCTCACCAAGCCTGCCGGATGAAAGCCGGCGCCTTCCTCTCTTGAAGTCTGTCTCAGAAGCCCGCCGCAGGGGCACGGTGGCGCCGTGCCCCTACGGACGGCGAGTCTTGAGGTACTCCGTCACTCCTTCACTCCCTCACCCCCGTCGTTCCGATGAGCGAGGCGAGCCGCTCCCCCGTCCGACTGTCCATCACCTGAAACTCGACCCCGATCCCGAATCGCCCCGCCGTCCGGTCGAATCGGATCGGAGTCCCGACGAGACGGAGCGTTCCCTCGGCCGCCGCCCTCTGGAGGGCTCGCGTCCCCGGTCCGCTCGCGGCCGCCGGACCCCGCCGTATCGGGATCTTCGCCGAGTCGGAATCGACCCTCGCCGGCGACGACGCCCCATCGACAACCGGCCCGACCGGGCCGTTCCCCGCCTCGCCCGGCTCCAGGATACAGTGGATGTTGAACGTCGTGGTGGGCAGCCCCCCCCCGTCTTCAAGCGTCACCTCGCCCACCAGCGCTCCGGTCCGGCTCACGTTCCGGATGACGGCGCGGCCCGGGGTGGTGGTCTTCGCCCCGTTTTCCGTCTCGATCTCGATGTTCACGGGCCACTCGACATCGACGCGTTCCGCGCGACGACGCCGGAGCACCCGGCCCGGGTTGTAGCCGAGCGCCTTGGCGGTAGCGAAGACCTTCGCCCGCAATTCCGCGGGAAAGTGGCTCCCCGGGTAGCAGGTCAGAATCTTCGACACCGTCGTACGGTCCACCCCCAGCTTCCGGGCGATGTCAAACTGTGTGGCCATCGGTACCCCTCCGAGTGATGGGACAAACCCGAGCCGCCTGAAACGCGGCGTCACACTGTGTACGCCCCAACTTTACCGGACTTCGAGGATTCTGTCAAGCCGGAAGTGCGCGTCCAGCTTGTTTTTGCGACGCCGTTTCATTCACACGTGAGCGGACGAAGGAGCCCGCGAGGCTCCGAATGGGGGGTGGCACGGGCCACTTGCCGTAGGGCCCGTGCCTGCGCCGCGGACACGCGCAGCAAGCGGCCCGTGCACTGTTGTTTCCCCCTCCCCGGAGGGGAGGGGGTAGGGGGAGGGGTGCAGCCCTTTCGCGTGCGGACGCGCCCCCCCCTCCCTACCCTCCCCCCTTCCTCCTCCGCCCTGCGGGCTACGGAGGACAGGTCGGGGGAGGGAAACAACGAAAGGCCGCTCGCCGGATGAGCGTCGACGGATCACCAGGTTCCGCCACTCCCTGCACTTCGTGCAGCGGAACACGCACCCCCCCACGGCCCGGCAGAGCGAGGGCACGTCGGGAAACCAGGCGGGCGAGACCGACGGCGGATCGGGAATCACACACGGATCTCCGCACCCTCCTGACGACTCGGGGCGCCGACGATGCCCCCGACACCCCGGCATGAGTCCGAACGCGCCCGTCCCGAGCACCAGCAATCCTCCGCCGGCCACAAACTCCCTTCGCGTCGGTCCGTCCCTTCGAACAGGATTCGGGTTCCGCATGTCGATGCACTCCTGTGGGGTCGGCATGTCGTCGGGTCGACATGTTATCGCGGACCGAATCCGATTTCCAGCCTATCCGCGTTCCCGCAGAACTCCCTTGCGGGGCTCGGGCCGACGATGCTACCCTGCCCCGCATGAACCTCGTCTTCTGCGGCACTCCCCGGGCCGCCCTCCCCAGCCTGGAGGCGCTCCACGCCCTCGGCCACCGGATCGCGCTCGTCGTCACGCCTCCGGATAAACCGGAGGGCAGGCACGGCACCCCGCACCCCCCGCCCCTGAAGGAGCGCGCCCTCGCGCTCGGACTCCCCGTTTTCCAGACCGCCGACATCAATCTCCCCGAGGCCGTCGAACAGATCCGCCGGGTCGCCGCCGACCTCCTCGTCGTGGTCGCCTTCGGCCAGAAACTGAAGAAGCCGGTCCGCGAGATCGCCCGGCGGGGCGCGATCAACCTCCACTTCTCGCTCCTCCCGCGGTGGCGCGGGGCCGCGCCCGTCGCCCGCGCCCTCATGGCCGGAGACGAGGTGACCGGCGTCACCATCTTCCGGATCGTCGGCCGGATGGATGCCGGACCGCTCCTCGCGTCGAGCCCCTGCCTAGTCCTTTTCGAGGATACGACGTCATCGCTGGAAGAACGCCTCGCGAAAGTCGGCGCCTCGCTTCTCGGCTCGACGGTCGCCTCGATCGGCGCCGGCCACGCGGTCGAGAAGCCGCAGGATGACACGCGCGTCACTCTGGCCCCCAAGGTCACGAAGGAGGAGGCCGCCATCGACTGGGCCCAGCCCGCCCTCTCCCTCCACCGCCGCATCCGCGCCCTCGTCCCGTGGCCGGTGGCCCAGACCTACGGCCTCACGGCGTCGTCGGACCGGCCGGTGCGGGTGCTGGTCCATGCGGCGCGACTGGTCCGCCGCGAGGAGGCCTCGCCCGAGTGGCCGCCGCTCCCGGTCCCCGGCATGGTCCTGTCGGTGCTCGACGACGCGATCGTGGTGGCCTGTCGCGACGCCCCCATCGCCCTCACCCGCCTTCAGCCCGAGAGCCGGAAGGTGATGGACGCCCGGGCCTTCGCGAACGGCCACCACCTGGCCCCGGGGGACGGATTCGGGCCTCCCGACTGGCTCCTCCGGATGAGGCGTCTCGCGGCCGATCTCGAGGCCATCGGGGCGGATGTGGGCGTTTTCGATCTCAAGCGGCTGGCCGCCGCGGCGCAGCGATTCGAGTCGGAGGACGGCTGGGAGGCGATCGAACGGATGTTCTCCGGTCCCGCCGTGCCCGGGTCGACACCGCCCTGGATCAGCACCGCCTCTCCTTCGCCCCACCTGCGCGAGATCGCCCGCGTCCGCCCGGAGATCGCGGCGATCGTCGCCGCCCTCACCCCCGAGGAGGCGCGAAATCCGCATCTCATCGATGACGCCGCGGCGGCGCGTCTGGCGTCCGCCACAGGACAGTCGCCCGACTTCGTCCGCCGGGCCGCCGGGGTGTGGCTGGAGTCGTACCACCGGTGGGAGAAGGAGGGGGCGAGGTGGCTGCTGGGAGGCGCTCTCGATGCGTAAGACGAGAGACTCTTCCACGCGTCGTTCGTCTGTAGCCCTTCGCCCGTCGCTCCTCGTCCACCGTCACACCCGGAGCCCCTCATGCCCATCCTCCGCCTCGACCACATCGCCGTCCTCGTCCGTCGCCTGGACGATGTCCTCCCGCTTTACCGTGACCACCTCGGGTTGAAGGTGGAGCACGAGGAGTCCATCCCGGAACTCCAGGTCCGGGTGGTGAAGGTCTCGACCGGCAACACGACGATCGAACTCGTCGAGCCGATGCCGGGCGAGGCCTCGCTCAACAAGTATCTGGAGAAGCGCGGCGAAGGACTCCACCATCTCTGCTTCGAGGTGGACAACGTCGCCACGGCCACGCGCGAGCTGTCGGCCCGGGGTCTCCGTCCGGTCTGGCCCGCCCCGCACCGGGGGGCGGGGGGCCGGCTCGTGAACTTCCTGACCCCGAAAGAGGCGCACGGGGTCCTGATCGAACTCAGCCAGCGGGCTGGGGCTCCCTAGCCCGGATCATTCATGAATTCCCCGGCGTTCCCGGGCGGGAGAGCGTTCCGGCGAATTCCCGAGGCCCCGAGGCGCATGCGCCGGCGATCCTTCGCCTCGGGCTTCGCCCGAGGCTCAGGATGACAATCCGGAGTGCCCCGACGAAACTGACATGCACCCGGCCGCGGCCGCCGGCCTCATTTTGCTTGACCCCCGCCCGTCGCCCGGAGATACTCCCGCGTTTCCAGAGGGCGCGAAAGAGGTCGCGCCGGCCGTTGGATCGGGCCGCGAAAGAAGGAGCCAACATGCCCACCCAGCAAGAGATTGAAGAGAAGGTCATCGAGATCGTCTGCAAGCAGTTGAGCGTGGACAAGTCGAGGGTGACCCTCGCAACCTCCTTCATCAACGACCTTGGCGCGGATTCGCTCGACACCGTCGAGTTGGTCATGGAAATCGAAGAGGCGTTCGACCTCAGCATCCCGGACGAGGATGCCGAGAAGATCCAGACGGTCGGCGACGCCGTGAAGTACATCGTGGACAACTCCTGAGACGACCGACGCCCCGTCGCGAGGAACAGGTAACGGGTAACCATGGCCCGACGTCGCGTCGTCATCACCGGCCTCGGCGTTCTCTCCCCCAACGGGAATTCAGCGCCCGCGTTCTGGCGCGCCTGCCTCGCCGGTCAGAGCGGCATCGCCCCCATCACGAAGTTTGACACGAAGGACTTCGACGTCCACTTCGGGGGCGAGATCAAGGGGTTCGACCCCGCCGCGCACATGGAGGACAAGGTCGCCAAGCGTCTGGATCCGGTGTCCCAGTACGGGATGGCCACCGCGGCAGAGGCGATCCACGACAGCGGGATCGACTTTGCGAAGTGCGACCGCGACCGATGCGGCGTGATCATCGGCTCCGGGATCGGGGGACTGCTTGAGATCGAGCAGCAGCACCGGCGTCTGTTCGAGCGCGGACCCGGGCGGGTCTCCCCCTTCTTCATCCCGAAACACATGATGAACGCCACGCCGGGCCAGATCTCCATCCGGTGGGGCCTGCGGGGACCCAACTTCTCGTGCGCCTCGGCCTGCGCCTCTTCGAATCACGCGATGGGGATGGCCCTCCGGACGATCCAGTACGAAGAGGCCGACGTTGTTCTCACGGGCGGCGCGGAGGCGGCCCTGACGCCCTCCGGGCTGGCCGGCTTCTGCTCTCTGCGGGCCCTCTCCACCCGTAACGACGCCCCCTCGGCAGCGAGCCGGCCGTTCGACAAGGGGCGCGACGGGTTCGTCCTGAGCGAGGGGGCCTGCACCCTCGTCTTCGAGGAACTGGAGCACGCGAGACGGCGCGATGCGAAGATCTACTGCGAGGTCGTGGGGTACGCCGCGACGGGCGACGCTTTTCACATCACCGCCCCGGACGAGAACGGCGAAGGCGGAGCGCTGGGGATGTCGCTCTGTCTGAAGGACGCGGGTCGAAGGCCGGAGGAGGTGACGTACATCAACGCCCATGGCACTTCCACGCCGCTCAACGACGCGATCGAGACGAAGGCGATCAAGCACGCCCTCGGCGAGCACGCGCGAAGGGTGCCGGTCAACTCGACGAAGTCGATGATCGGTCACCTGCTCGGGGGAACCGGGTCGCTCGAGCTGGCGATCTGCGCCCTCTCGATCCGCGACCAGAAACTCCATCCGACCATCAACTACACGACGCCCGACCCGGACTGCGACCTCGACTACGTTCCGAACCAGGCCCGGGAGGCCGCGGTGGACCTGACGCTGTCGAATTCTCTCGGCTTCGGCGGGCACAACGCAACGGTCGCGTGCGCGAGATTGAAGGCGTAGGGGCGCGCCTGGCGAGCGCCCGCGTGGCGAGTCCGCGAACGGCCGTGGGCGGTCCGGCTCTGACGCAAACCGCCGGGGGTAGGGACAGGGAATGTCTTCCAGCCGGACACCTCGGCCCGGAGCACGGCTCGCCCCGCGCGCGCCGGTCGCCCTTCGATCGCCGGGCCATCGGGCACGAGCAAGCCTGGCCCTGATCCTCCCGGCGGCCCTCCTCTTCGCGATCGCTCCGGGTTGCCACAGCCCCCGCCTCCCCGACCGTCCCCGGTGGAAGCCCTATGCGTACGATCCGGCGCCGGCCCCGGCGATCCCCGCCGGAGAGGCGGCGCCGGCAGCCCCTCCCGCGGTCGAGGACCTCGCCCTCGCGCGGTCCTGCGGGCTGGAGCCGATGACCCCGGCGCTGTCCGTTCCAAACCTCTTCGCCTGGCGGCACATCGTCCTTCACCACAGTGCGACGGAGGACGGGAGCGCGGCGAAGTTCGACGCGGAGCACAAGAAACGCGGTTGGGACGGCCTCGGCTATCACTTCGTGATCGGGAACGGACGCGGCGCGGGCGACGGCCAGATCGAAGTCGGCTGGCGATGGCGGCAGCAGCGTGAAGGGGCCCACGCCGGCACAGGAAACGTGGAGTACAACCGGTACGGGATCGGGATCTGCCTCGTCGGCAACTTCGAGAAGAAGGCCCCCTCCGCGAAGCAGATCGAGTCCTGCATCCGCCTGATGAAGTATCTCATGGCGCGATGCGCGATCCCGCCGAAGGAGGTGGTGGGACACAAGACCGTCCGTCCCGCCCCCACCGACTGTCCGGGCCGACTCTTCCCGATGGGCGATATCCTGAGGCGCTGCGCGGAGCCGACGCATCTGCCGTGAGGCCTGGCGCGAGGCGCCGGAGCCGCGCGGTCGAAACCCCTTGTGGGCCGCAGGTACGGCGCGCCCCAACCGCCTCCCGTGGGGCGCGGCGCGCCAGCGCCGCGTAGAGGACGCGGCGAGCAGGAGGGACTCATGGAATTCGTCTACGTCATCAAGCGGTCGGACCTCTTCCCGGACGTGACCCCGCACGGGCTGGTCACGGACCCGGCGGCCGTGTCGGGCTACGTCGAGCGGATCCGTTCCCGCGGGTTTTTCGTGGAGCGTCCCCACGCCGAACGCGACTCCTCCTTCAAGCAGGTGATCCCGTACGCCGTGGTGACCCACGGGGAGCGTGTCCTGCTTCTTCGTCGGCTCGCCACGCAGGGGGAGGCCCGGCTCCACCACAAGCTGTCGATCGGCGTCGGAGGGCACATCAACCCGATCGACGGCTCCGCCGATCTGCTCGAGGCCGGGGCCGAGCGCGAGCTGCGGGAGGAGCTCCTGATCGACACCCCGATCTCGAAATCCCCGGTGGGGGTGCTGAACGACGACACCTCGCCCGTGGGTTCCGTCCACCTGGGCCTGGTCACTCGGGTGCGCGCGTCCGGCCCGGCCGTGGCGGTGCGCGAGACCACCCAGATGGAGGGCCGCTGGGTGACGCGGGAGGAACTGCGCTCGCTCCAGCGCGATCCGGGGTCGAACTTCGAGACCTGGTCGGCGCTCCTGCTGGAGGCGGTGCTGGGCTGGCCGGCGTAGCCGGACCCAGGGGAGACGCAGAGGATCTCTCGCGGAGACGCGGAGACGCGGAGGGGTGCGGAGGAGGGCAAACGCCGCAGACCCCCGTCCGACTCGCTCAATACTCGCCTCGACGAAGGAAACGGAAGCAGGGGAACCACTCAAACCGCCGAATCCGCTGAAACGGACTCCGGAAGGGTTACAGAAGAAACAGAAGGAGCGGAGTCTCCTTTCTTCTGCCGTTGTATCCTCTGTTGTCTCCGTTTGAATTCGCGCCATTCGCATCATTCGCGGTCCTCCAGCCGCTTCTGTTTTCGCTTGACCCTCCCCGCGGACGGGCCTATGATGCGGTTCTGAAGCCGCCGCTCTTTCGCACCGGAATGGAACCGTGCCTTCCCGTGGGGACGTAGCTCAATTGGGAGAGCGCCAGAATCGCACTCTGGAGGTTGGCGGTTCGAGCCCGCTCGTCTCCACCACTCTTGACTCGATCGCGACCCGTGGTCCGGTGTGCCGGCCGCGGGTCGCGCCGTCTCGGGGAACACCATGGGCCGCAACGAGGATGTGGCGCGCTGGCTGAAACGGGCGGATCGGGATATCGCGGCCTCGCGCACGAGCCGCGCCGCGGGCGACTTCCCGTGGGCCGCCTTTCAGGCCCACCAGGCCGCCGAAAAGGGCCTCGCCGCCCTTCTCCTCCACCACGGCTTCACCGGGTGGCGCACCCACTCCCTCGTGGACCTCGTCCGCAAACTGGGCGATCTGGACAAAACCTATCTGTCCATGGAGGACACCGCCCTCCAGATCGACCGACACTACATCGACTCCCGCTACCCAAGTTCCTACGACTTCGGCGAACCCGCGGACCACTACTCGGACAAGGACGCGGCGGATTGCGTCGCCTTCGCCGAGAGGGTCCTCTCCGAGGCGCACGCCAAGACCGGTCTGCCGGCCTGGACCCCGGATCGTACGAACTGAGGCCGGCTCCGGCCCAAATGGTTTGACACCCCGCCGCCGCCGCCGCTACGATACAGTCCCTCCATGGGGCGCTTAGCTCAGCCCGGCTAGAGCACTTGCTCGACACGCAAGGGGTCACAGGTTCAAATCCTGTAGCGCCCACCATTCATTACTACTCGACAAACCTGTGGCGCCCCCCGCTGCCACAGGCGCATCCCGCAGCGCCTTCTCGGCTTGGGCCATGGTCTCGCGGTCGAACGGCTCGTTGTAGAGGAAGATTTGGAGCAGCTCCGTCGTGTAGACGACTTTCTGGACGAAGCTCGCGATGAGGGTCCCCTTCTCGGCCGGGGAGAGCATCTCGTAGACGGTGTCGAAGAAGCGAAGGCAGTCCCTGACGGCCTCGGGATCCACGACCTTCCTTCGAGCCTCCTTGAGGCGGACTGTGAGCCCCGCAACCTGCTCCCTGACGGCCGTGAGCTGATCGCGCAGGGTTCGGAGTTCCTCGGCGATCGAGACGGGGGTTACCCCGCCCTTCGCCTCTCCCCCGGTGGAGCGGACGAACTGGACGAGATTCCGCTCCTCCTTCTCCATCCTCGCCACTTCCGCCTGCTTCACGTGGAGTTCGTTCTGGAGGGTCTCGTACTCGCCGTCGGACTGCGCCCGGGCATAGTCGATCGCGGCGGTCATGAGCGCCGGATCGTTCGCCATCCTGCGGATCTCGCTCGTGACGAGATCCTCAAGCTGGCCGGCCTGCACGACCGGAAGTCGGCAGTCCTGGTTGCCGTTGTACTTCGAGCGACACTTGTAGTAGTGGTAGAGCCTTCCATGCGTCGTGGCGTACTGCGGGACGAGGGCTGCGCCGCAGAGGCCGCAGTAGACCAGATTCTGGAGTAGATAGTCGTGCGACTTTGACGGACGCTTGCGGCGTCGGGGGGCCTCTTCCCGCAGGATCCGTCGAACCTCATCCCATTCGGCCTTCGGGACGATGGCCGGATGCTTTCGTAGACCGGGTTGATGAGCGTCTGCCACACCGTGTACTTGTTGAAGCGAACGCCCTCGTGCTGCTGGTTCGTGCGGGAGAGATACGATTTCGTCCGGTGGCCCTTCTCGTTGGCCAGCTTCGCGGTCTGGCGGAGGGAACGGGTCTCGGCGTACGTCCGGTAGAGGTATCGGATGATCGCCGCCTCCTTCTCGTTCACCACGAGCGTTCCCGTGGGATTCCGGCTGAGGTCGTACCCGAGGATCTGCCCGCCGTTCCAGAGCCCCTGCGTCGCCCGCCAACCCATCTTCTCCTTCACGCGGGCCGAGGTCAGTTTCCGTTCGTATTCGGCGAGCATGAGGAAGAGCCGGACGATGAACTCCCCATGGGGGCTAGAGGTGTCCAGCATCGGGTCGTGCTTGCTGATGAACCCGCAGCCGTGATCGCGGAGGAAGTCCTGGAGGTTCAGGAAATCGCGCAGGCTGCGGGAGAATCGATCGAGGCGGATGAAGACGATCATGTTGACGAGCCCGGCCTCGATGTCCCGGAGCATCTGCTGGAAGACGGGCCGGTTGGTGTCCTTCGCCGATTTCGCCTCCGAGTAGACCTTCACGATGGTCCACTTCGTCCCGCTCGGCTCCTCTCGTTCGTTCTTCTCCTTCACGAACTGACGGAGGACGTCCTCCTGCGTATCGAGCGAGGAGAACTCCTTGCTCGCCTGCCGGTCCGTGCTCACCCTCACGTAGAGGGCGCAGTTCCAGACTTTCGGGGCTTCGGGCTTCATGTTCGTTTCCTCCGGTTGGACTTCCTTCCTCTCCGCTTCTGACGCAGGTCATACTTGCTCAGGATGTGGATTCTCCGGAGGTACTTGTCCATGTCCTCCTTCGAGTACCGCCGGTAGGTGAGGATCCTGTGCCACGAAATCTCCCGCCGGATCGCGAGCCGGTAGAGGCTCATCCGGCTGATGCCGAGGTACTTCGCGGCCTGGAAGGAGGTGTAGAGGCGTTTCAGATGACCGCCTATAGATGATCTAGGTGCGCTCACAGAGGAAGTGTATCTGAGAAGGGGAGGAGGTTCAAGCACGATCTTCCTTCTTTCCGAATCATGCCTTGCAATCTATCACGCGGTGGTACGACTGGAGTATCGAACCATCTTCGCCTACGCCGGTTAGAGAGTGAAATGTGCTCTCTCGACGGAGGGCAGATGGCTGCCCCGATCCCTGAAGCCAGCACCGTTGCGAGCGCCATCTTCGAGGGGATCCACGACGAGACGGAGACATACCTTTCGCACAAGATTGGGGCTGTCCTGAGTCCAGTGGTGGAAGCCCTACGGTCCGCCGTGATCGCGTTTCCCTGTCCGATCAAGTTACTCTTGATCGACTTCGATCTTGTCCGTGGGAACCAATCCCCTGCCAGACATTTCACGTGTGCCCGGCTCGACTTGCAGCGGATGGGACAACAACAGTCGAGGGTGGAGATCGGAAACTGCGTCATGTCACCGCGGAGCAATAGTAAGCGGTGTCAGTTTGTTTGAAGACTTGAAGTCACGGCAAGTCCCCGCTAGGATACTCGCCCGAGCCATGAAGCCCCTCGCATACAATTCACGCCAGAAGAGGCGGGCCAGCTCACTAATGGCCCTGGGCACATCAGAGCGTGACGCTGCAGAGAATCTAATCGAGGCGGGGCTCTACCGGGAGGCAGTAGTTCACCTATACTTCACTTGCTTCTATGTGTCGCAGGCGATGTTGTGTCACTTGATCTCCTCGAACCCCACTCACAAGCACGTCGAGAGCCAGCTTCACAGAGCCTATGGCCGATCTCCGGAGTTCCCTCGACGCTATGTCACGCTCCACAGCAATCTCCACTCTCAGAGAGACGAGTTCGACTATCGAACCACCCACACACCTGATCCCGACGTGTTGAAAGAGCAGTTGAGGATCCTCACTGCATTTGTGAATTTCGCCTCCCATGCTGTGCCGCGGGTTCAGGTGCTGGATCTCCTACGGGGCATCGCAGAAGACAATCCAGCCAACATCAAGGACTTTTCCTTCGACATTTACTGCCCAAAGACCTACGCACACCACACTCGACTGACATTCTGGCAACCTCCATTCTACCTTGACGTTTTCAACGTAAGTCAGATGGTTCGAGGAGCCGTCAGCCTACTTCATGGACTTCGGGTCCGCCGCTCGCAGGACTATGTCGTGGGTCTGAATAGCCGTGTTAACCAGTACAAGGATGACCATCTGATCCTGCTCGACATCGACGCAGTAAACCCCGCAGTCGAGGCCGCACTCAAGCCCGTCGGCGGCATACTGCTCAAGAGCGGGAGGGGGTTCCATTTCATCGGGAGAGAGGTCATCTCAGGTCGCAGAGATTGGCGACGCAAGTTGAAAGCGGTCTTGCGGGACGGAAAACTCAAGATGCACGTCGACAAGGCACACATCGAAATCTCTCTGAGTCGAGGATACTCGACTCTTCGGGTCACCTCCAGCCCAGTCAAGCCCACCGTGCCGTACTTCTACAAGGAGATCTGACGACTGCACGGGAGGGCCTGTGCTTCTTTAGGATGTGAGTCTCCAGGCCAAGTCCGATCGAAAGATGATTGGACGGGCCGGGACTTCCGCTCGCCTCGGAGTGACGTTTGGCACAAAGGAGAGAGTGATTCGCGTGTTTGTTGAGCGCCACTGTGAAGTGCACACACCGCCACATGCGCAACACTGGTGCCTGTAGTGCTTCTATGTTCCCGCTGGGAGAAGGCGCTGAGGAAGCATGGCCGGGAGGACAAGAAGTGACCTACGCCCTTTGCGTACTTGTTGGTCTGATGATCGGTGGCCTTGTAGCTTGGCTGATCGCGTCCACGCTGATCACAAAATCCCTTACCGCCAAGATGGAGAGCCTCGCGAGCCGGGCGAACACAGCCGAGGGTCGGGCCTCTGGACTAGAAGCGACCCTCGCCGACTTGCGCGAACACAGTCGGAGGGCTGCCGACGACTTCACCAAGATCATGGGACAGCTGACCAGCGAGAACGGCGCCAGGGTGAAGGCGGAAACCAAACTGGCGGAGACCATCCACCGGCTCGAGGAGCAGAAGAAGCTTCTGGAGAATGCGACGGCCACACTCACGGACACCTTCAAGGCTCTTGCCGGCGACACCCTCAACAGCAGTACCACCGCATTCCTGACACTGGCAAAGGAAACGGTCGACAAGTCTCTTGCAGAAGCCAGGGGAGACCTCGGCGCGCGTCAGGAGGCCATTCAAGGCCTGGTCAAGCCCCTTGCGGAGTCCATCACACGGTTCGAAGAACATGTCCGCACGATTGAGAAGAACAGGCAGGAGGCTTACTCGGGGCTTGCGGAACATCTGAAGCTCCTGTCCACGAGTCAGCAGCAGTTGCAAAGGGAAACCGCGAATCTGGTCACGGCCCTAAGAAAACCCCAAGTGCGAGGCCGTTGGGGAGAGATGACTCTGCGCCGCGTTGTGGAACTCGCCGGGATGTCCGCCCACTGCGACTTCGCCGAGCAGGTGACCTCCAATGCCGAGGAAGGCAGGCAGCGGCCCGATCTCGTTGTACGACTGCCCGCCGCGAGGGAAGTTGTCGTAGACGCAAAGATCTCCCTAGATGCTTTCCTCGACGCGATTGCCGCAGACACGGAGGAAACGCGCAAAGAGGCCATGTCGCGGCACGCGTCGCAGGTTCGCAGTCATATGAACACTTTGGCCGACAAGCGATACTGGGCCCAGTTCACCAAGGCTCCCGAGTTTGTTGTGATGTTCATTCCCGGCGAGTCGTTTTTCGCCGCAGCGGTGGATGCGGATCACAGCCTCATTGAGGACGGTTTGGAACGGCGCGTTGTGCTGGCAACTCCAACGACTCTGATCGCCCTACTTCGCGCCGTGGCATATGGCTGGCGGCAGGAACAGGTCGCCAAGAACGCTCAAGAGATCAGCGATCTCGGAAGGCAGCTCTACGAACGCATGAGAACCCTCGCCGAGCATGTGAGCGACATCGGCAGAGGTCTCGAGAAGGCCAATGTAGCTTACAATAGCGCAGTCGGATCTATGGAAGCACGTGTTCTGCCAGCCGCCCGACGATTCAGGGATCTTGGAGCCGCACCTGGTCCTGAGGTTCCTCCCGTGCAACCCATCGACACGACACCCCGCGCGATGACGGCACCAGAACTGTCGCATGAGGCGGGTAGCGTAGCAGAGTCGGAGCAGACAGACACTCCGGTGCAAGGCGGGGATGACCATGCTTGACAAGATTGTTCACATCAGGAGCATAGGGCGTTTCCGGAACTATGCGGCTTGTGGCGATGTGTCGCTTCGAAAGTTGACCCTCATCTATGCGGAAAACGGCCGTGGCAAGACGACTCTCTGTGGGATACTCCGTTCCCTGCAGACCGGACAGACGGAATTCATCGCGGAACGAAAGACGTTGAACGACACTGCACCATCGGAGGTACATCTTCGACTGGGCGGCGCAGACTTTCGGTTCACCAACGACGCCTGGACGGCAGTGCATGCAGATATCCTCATCTTCGACCCCGTATTTGTAAGCGAAAACGTGTACTCCGGAGACTACGTCGAGCACGAGCAGAAGAAGAATCTGTACCGCGTCATCGTTGGGGCAGAGGGCGTGCGGCTCGCCAAGCAGATTGAGGAATTGGATCGGCAGATACGCGACATCAATGCGGATCTGCGGACCAAGGAGGGGGCTCTGTCGAAGCACTTGCCTCCGGGAGTTGCGCTCACAGACTACCTGCGGTGGCAACCCGTTGCCGACATTGCAGAGCAGGTGCGCCGGAAGAGCGAGGAGCTGAGCATCTGGCAACACACCACCGCGAGATCTGGTGAAATCCAGGCCAGGCATCCGTTCGCGAAGGTCATCCTTCCTTTCCTGCCTTCCGACTTCTTCGCAGTTCTAGCAAAGCAATTGTCAGACATCGTATCCGATGCAGAAACGAAGGTTCGTCAGCACATCGCCCAGCAGCAGATGGGACTCCAAGGTGAGTCTTGGCTGTCTCAAGGATTGGGCTACGTGAAGGACGACCGGTGCCCATTTTGTGGACAAGGCGTTCGGGCGAACGATCTGATTAAGGCATACCGCTCCCATTTCAGCGACGCGTATGGCAGCCTCAAGCAGGACGTCGCTCAACTAGCCATCCAAGTAGACACGGCAATCGGCGAGAGAGCCCAGTCGCCCATTCTGCAGGCACTCGCGGATAATGCCGCCCTCGTCGAGTTCTGGAGGCCGTTCACCACGGTTGACTTGCCGGTCATTCCTCTTCCTGACATCCAGCGTCAATATGCAACGATTCGCAATCGATGTCTCGCGCTCGCCCGAAGAAAGCAGGACACCCCAACAGAGGCAGTCACGCCAGACACGGAATTCACCGCCGCTGTCTCGCAATTTGAGGTACTGCGGACTGTCGTTGCTTCGTACAACGCTGCCGTGGATGCGGCGAATCTGCTGACCCAGAAGCACAAGGCTGCCGCATCTTCGCAGGGGGACCAGGCGGCGCTCAGGAATGAACTTGCTCAGATGGAGGCCCGGAAGGAACGCTTTGATCCGGAGGTCGCCGGTGCCTGCCGAGCCTATCAGACTGCCTTGGACTCCAAGGTGACCCTTGAGCGGAGCAAGACCGCCACGCGCACACTGCTCGACCGGATTTGCCGCGACCTCCTGAAAGCGCATGAGCAGTCCATCAACGCGTACTTGGATCAATTCGGCGCAGGATTCAAGATCACAAACGCGCGGCATCTCTACACCGGCGGCGCTCCGAGTTCCCACTATCAGATTGAAATCAACAACACTCCACTTGACCTTGGAGACGTGCGAACCACGGCCGGTACTCCGTGCTTCAAAACGTCCTTGAGCTCCGGCGACCGGAGCGCCCTTGCGCTGGCTTTCTTTCTCGCCATGCTCAAGCAGGACGCCGGCATCGGCCGGAAGATAGTGGTGTTCGATGACCCGTTCACCAGCCTTGATCGATTTCGAAGAACATGTACCCAGCAGTTCATTCATCGGCTGTCGGATTCGGCAGAACAGGTGATCGTTCTCTCACACGAGCCTCTCTTTCTGAAACTCCTCTTTGATGAATGCCCATCCGCTGAAGCTGGCGTCAAGACGCTTCAAATGAGCAAGGCTGGTGGCACTACCGTGATCGGAGAATGGGACATTGGGGTGGAAACCTCACCGCCGGTGGGTCGCGTGCCGGTCCGGAGGGGGCCGGAGAGGCCCCTCGGAAGGGGTGTCGGGAGGGGGATTTGGGGGGGAGGCAGCCTCCGCAGGGTGGTCCCTATTCGCCGGACGGCGATGAAGGCGTGCGGAGATTTGGGGGTGTCGGCCGGTCCCTTTCGGAGAGGACGGGACCGGAGAGGATGGCGGGAAGTCCCCTTCCGGCCCTCGCGAGGACGTGACGGGGCCGGGAAGTGCCCCTGAACGCAATCCGATGCGACAAGTGGAGTGATCGAGGTCCGGCGGGGCTCAGACGCGAGAGCAGCCGTGCGCTGTCAGTTCTTCAGGGTGCCTCGGCGGAAGAGGCGTCGGCCTCGGGCGGGGAGGCGGGCGGCGGGACCGGGGGACGGGGCGCGTTCGACGACTTCGGCTTCGTAGCGGTGGAACGCCGCGGGGTGCCGCTCTCGCCCATCTGTCCCTCCTTCTTCTTCCTCGCGGACTTCTCCGCGCCTCCCTTTCTCCTTGCGCCGCCGTGGCCCGGTGCCGAGACCGGGGTGTCCTCCGTCACCGACGCGCCCGCGTTCGCGGATGATGCCGCATCCCCCTTCTTGCCGTCCGCCGAACCCGTCGGGGGCGACGCTCCGGGCGCCGGCGTCGATGCCGCAGCCGGGCTTGTCGGGGATGCCGCCGGGGTCGCCACCGGGGAGATCGGGGAGGACAGCCCCGCTGGAGGCGCACCGGCCGTCCCCGACTCCGCGGCGGCGGACGCCTCGCCGTCGAGCGGGGCCCCGAGGACGTCGCGGGGGACGCGGAAGGACTTGCCGGAGAAGCGAAGAATGCTCGCCTGGTCGATGAGGCGATCGACGATGGCGACGGCCTGGGGCTCGGAGGGGAGCAGTTCCGCCCACGCCTTGAATGGGAGGTTGGAGACG
>JACPTZ010000058.1:34672-57863 GCA_016192525.1 Planctomycetota bacterium | reverse complement strand
CTGCTCATCACGCACGACCTCGGCGTCGTGGCCGAGATGGCGGATCACGTGGCGGTGATGTACGCGGGTCGGGTGGTGGAGTATGCCTCGGTGGAGGAGCTCTTCGGAGCGCCGAAGCACCCGTACACGCTGGGGCTCTTCCGCTCCCGCCCGAGCCTCGGGGTGAAGAAGGAGAAACTGGACGTCATCCCGGGGACGGTTCCGAACCCGCTTCACTTTCCGCCGGGGTGCCGGTTCCATCCGCGATGTCCGTTCGTCCAGGACCGGTGCAAAACGGATGAACCGACCTTGCGAGAGATCCGGCCGGGCCATACCAGCGCGTGCCACTTTGCAGAGACGATCGGCGACACGTTTGCGGTGCCGGTTTAGCCCGGATGATTCATGAATGCGCGGTGCCTTCGCGCCGGTCGGTTGTTTCGACCGCCGAGTCGAAGGGCGACACGGTGTTGCGGTCCCGCCCTTCGACTCGCCGGTCGGACGGAGGCCGGCTCGCTCAGGGCGGACGGTTTTCCTGGGAGACGCACCTCCCGTTCATGAATGATCCGGGTTAGGGTTTCGAGTTTCGGGTTGAAAGAAGAAACAGAGGAAACGAAAACAGAGGGACCCTCCGTTTCAGTGGCCTCAGCGATTTCAGCGGTTCCCTCTTTCCGTTGTTCTGAGCCGATGGACGGCAATTTGCCCGGACAGGCCTCCGACGGATGTGCGGTCCGACTGGAGTGTTCTCTTCCGTTTTCTCTGTTTCCTCTGTCTGTAACTCGAAACCCGAAACTCAGAACCCGAGACCCGAGACCCGAGACCTTAGGCGCCTGTGACCCCCGAATCCTCAAATCCTGAGCCCCTGATCGAGGTGAAGAACCTCAAGAAGTTCTTCCCCATCCGAAAGGGCCTCTTCGGCAAGGTCGTCGGCCACGTCAAGGCCGTGGACGACGTGTCGTTCCACGTCGGGCGCGGGGAAACGCTCGGGCTGGTCGGCGAGAGCGGATGCGGAAAGACCACCGCCGGCCGCTCGGTCCTCCGCCTCATTGAGCCGACGGCCGGAAGCGTGATCGTGGAGGGGGTCGACTTCCTGAAACTGGAGGGTGAGACGCTCCGCGCGAAGCGGAAGGACCTCCAGATCATCTTTCAGGACCCCTACGGCTCGCTCAACCCGCGCATGACCGTCGGCGCGATCGTCGGGGAGGGCATGGTGGTGCACGGCCTGGCGAAGGGGGAGGAACTGACCCGGCGCGTCAAGGACCTCCTCCACAAGGTGGGGCTGAATCCGAACCACTACAACCGCTACCCGCACGAGTTCTCGGGCGGCCAGCGACAGCGGATCGGCGTGGCACGGGCCCTCGCCGTGAGCCCCAAGTTCATCGTCTGCGACGAGCCGGTCTCGGCCCTCGACGTCTCCATCCAGGCCCAGATCATCAACCTTCTCGCGGAACTCCGGGACGAGTTCCATCTCTCCTACCTCTTCGTGGCGCACGACCTCTCGGTGGTGGAACACCTTTCAAACCGCGTGGCCGTGATGTACCTCGGGAAGATCGTCGAGACGGCGACGAGCGAGGATCTCTACCGGTCGCCGCAGCACCCGTACACGCAGGCCCTGCTCGATGCAATCCCGGTGGCCGATCCGAAGAAAAAGCGCGACCGCCTGACGCTCAAGGGCGACGTCCCCTCCCCCGTCAATCCGCCCAGCGGCTGCTACTTCCATCCCCGCTGCCCGCTCGCCGAAGAGAAATGCAGGGTGGAGGCCCCGCCGTGGGTCGATTGCGGCGGAAGCCATTTCGCCGCCTGCCACCTGGTGAAGCCGGGCGGAGGGGGAGCGGACATTCACGCGGCGAAGGGCTCGACCGCTCCAAATCCTTGACACGTTCCGGGATGCGGTTAGACTGGTGCGTCGAATCGACGGGCGTGAGCGCGCCCCGACACCTCATGAACCTCTGGGAAGGAGAAGACTCATGACCGACGGCGCTGCACCCCCGTTCAACCCGGCCGAGAGCAAGAAGGTCCTCGCCGGGATTCTCGGCCTCCTGCTGGGGGCATGGGGCGTACACCGATTCATCATCGGCGACTCAAAGGGCGGCATCATCCGCATCGTGATCACCATCCTCACCTGCGGCATCGGCGGCATCATCGGTTTCATCGAAGGGATCATCTTCCTCACGAAGTCCGACGAGGAATTCCATCGAGTCTACATGGTGGAAAAGAAGGCCTGGTTCTGAACTCACTTCAGGTGCTTCTCAAACCAGTCCAGCGTCGACTGGTTGATCTCGTCCGCCGTCGGCTTCATCGTCCCCCCCACCGGCCGGAATCCGTGGCCGGCGTTCTCGACCTGGATGAGGAGCGCCTCCACCTTCCCCTGCCCGAGCTTCTCGAAGAGCGCCTCTGACTGGGAGTACGGCACCGTCTCGTCCTTGTCGCCGTGGATCACGAGGACCGGCGGGTCGTCCCCGCCGATGTGGGTGACCGGGCTCGCCTGCCTGTAGAGCTCCTCCCGACCCTTCATCTCGCCGCCGAGGAACCGCGTCACCGCGCTCCCGCGGCCGCCCTCGAACTTGTCGCCGCCGATGGTGAGATCGGCCGGGCCGAACCAGTCGACCACCGCCTGCACGCGGCTCGAAACTCCCTCGTTCCCGCCCTTCCCTTCGAGCCCGGCCCTTTCGTCGACGAGCCCCACCATGAGCGACAGGTGTCCGCCTGCCGAGCCCCCGAAGACGCCGATCTTCTCCGGGTCCACGCCGTACTTCTCCGCGTTCGCCCGCACCCAGCGGACGGCGCACTTGCAATCCTCGACCGCCGCCGGAAACGGCGCCACCCCGCTCAGCCGGTAATTGATGCTGAAGACGACATATCCCTTCCCCACGAACCAGGCGAGGAGGGCGCCGCCGCCCGCCTTGTCCCCTCCGCGCCAGCCCCCGCCGTGGATGTGGATGAGGGCCGGCACCGGCTTCTCCCTGGCCTTCTCGGGACGGTATGCGTCGAGTTTGAGCGAGACCTCCCCCCCCTTCCCGTACTCGACGTCACGCTCGACGGCGACCCCCTCCGGAATCGGTCCCCTGGCCTTCCTCGCGGGAGGCTTGTCCTGGGCCGGAAGGGCCAGCGGCAGAATCAGCAGCAGGACCAGGAGTCTGACGTGTCTCATCTCGGGTCTCCGCCGGGGGAAGTGTGATTCGACCGGATATCCCTTCAACACCCGCGCCGTTCAGGAGTCGCGCCATGAGTCGTCTCCCGGGCGCGGGGGGAGGCTGGTTGTCGGTCGCCACATGCGACGGGGAGACGAGAAACCGCCTCCGGCACGCAGAGACAGGTCAGACGTCGATTTACGAGGGGCGCAGGAATGGGGGCGTACGCGGTTACCGCATTGTCATCCTGAGCTCAGCCGGCCGCAGGCTGAGCGAAGGATCGCCAGCGCCGGAGTTTGCGAACCGTACACGCTGGTGATCCTTCGCCTCGGCCTGCGGCCGAGGCTCAGGATGACAAGGGACGGGACGGTAACCTCGTGCATGGGGGCTTCCTGTTGATCGCCTTCCGCCTTCACCTGCGGCTACGGCGGACAGGTCGGCGATCGACCCGATCCTTCGGGTCGGGCCACCCGGGTTTCTGGGCACCCTGTTCTTCTTCTGTTCTGTTCTGTTCTGTTCTGTTCTCTTTTTCTCTTCGTTCTGTTTCCTTCTTCTGTCCCCTATCCTCGTCCCCTGTCCCGCGTCCCCCGTCCCCTATCCTCTGTCCCCTGTCCCGCGTCCCCCGTCCCCTATCCTCTGTCCCCTGTCCCCTAACCCCTGTCCCCTATCCCCTGTCCCCTGTCCCCTATCCCCTGTCCCCTGTCCCCTATCCCCTGTCCCCTGCCCCCTGCCTCCGCTTGATGCCCCGGAGCGCGAGAAGCGCCTGCTTGACCGCCGCCAGGTCACCCGCCGCCAGTTTCACCCCGCCGAACCGCACCGCGTAGAGCCGTTCCGCGATCCCGCGCGCCGCCACCGACGGATGCGCCGTCTCGATCCGACCGGCGAACTCCATGGGGGTATCCGGTGAATCCCGGCGATAGCCGATCCTCCGTGCGAGCCGTTCGAATTCCTCGTAGAAGGGAACGCGACGCGTCGGCGCCGGGGCCCCGGCCGGGACAAACTCGTCCTGTTCGAGAAGCCCCGTCCACCCGCGACGACGGGCCCTGAGATACACCACCCCGACGGCCGCCGCGATCCCCAGCCCCAGCAGGACGCGCCAGAGGACCGGCCACAGCCGTCCGAGCCACGCCACGATGGCGTCCCACGTCGCCTTCCACCCCACCCCTTCCCTCCACCCATACTCCTCCATCATCCTGCTCACGTCACGCGGCGGCGCGGTAGGCTCGTCCGGCTCCTCCGCCGCGCCCGCTCCGGATGAGGTCGGGCGCCCCTCTTTCGGCGTGGGATCGACGATCGTCCAGCCGTCGCCGGAGACAAACGCCTCCACCCAGGCGTGCGCGTTCGCCCCGCGAAAGACAAAGGCCCCGCCCTTCCGGAGTCCCGTAACCCCCGCTACGCCGGCCGAGAACCGGGCCTCGATCCCGACCGCCCGCAGGCAGAGCGCGAGCGCCGAGGCGAACTGCGTGCAGGAGCCCCGATGGCCGGTGAAGAGGAAGTACTCCGTCGGGTCGCCGATGATCGCCGCCTTCGGTTCCTCCCGGCTGTAGGTCGCCACCCGCTGGATCGCCGCGGTGAGCCGGGCGATCCGATCCCGGCGAGAGAGTCCGTCGTCGTCCGCGGCGCGGGCGAATTCCTTCAGATTGGTGAGTCCGTCGGGAAGAAGGAGATTGTTCGCCGACTCCGCCGGATCGGGCGATCGCGGGCCGCGCCCCGGGGGATCGGGGAGCAAAGAACGCACCCGATAATTCGTCCAGCCGGTCGGCGTCGCCGCGAGGCGGACGCGTCCGAGGTTGTCCACCCAGACCTCGGGGAGATCGACCGAGAGCGGACGCCCGGCCGCGTAGAGAAGACGGGTCCCGTTCGGCGCCATGCGGCAATCCTGGACGAGCGGGACCCGGGACGGGTCCGAGGGATCGGGATCGATCCGGACCATTCCGTCGGCGAGGCCATCCTGCGCGTCCTTCGCGAATCGGCCTCCCTTCGGCAGGCGCCAGTGCCCGCCGGCGTACTCCTCGCTCTTGAAGGAGGGGACGTAGGCCAGGCCGCCCGTGAGGCACCGCTGGAGGTCGGCCTCGGCCACGCTCCAGAAGAGGAGGACGTTGCGGTCGGCCTTCATCCCGGCAATCCGTTCGGCGAAGGCCTCTTCGGCGGCTCCGGCCTGAGTCCCTCCGGACGAGGGCGGCTCGGGCACCCGGCGGACGGTACCGCGGGACGGTGCGTCCCCCCCGGGCGGCGCGGGCCGATGGCTCCCCGCGCCGGGCCCGGTAGAGACGGGCTGTCGGCCGCCCGCCCCCTCGGGAGATCGTCCGGCCCCGAACGGGAACGTGGGGCGCGGCGTGACGAAGAAAAGCACGAGGCTGATGGCGAGGAGGGAGACGACGGAGCGGAAGGCCAGTGCGCCGTCGCGGGCCCAGTCGATGAGCCCGCGGGCCATCGTCGGAAGCGCCCAGCGCCGCGCGGCCGCATGCCACTCCTCGTCGATCTCGCCCAGCGTCCTCAACTGGGCGTGGAGCAGGAGCCCGTAACAGAGGACGGGGAGCATCGCCAGCGAACCGAACGTGAACTCGCGGGCCACCCCGCGAAACGTCGCGATCATCGCGAGGTGGGCGAGCGCCACGGTGAGGGCGGTGCCGAGCGCCTCCGCGGTGACGATCGGGAGGACGAAGGCGCACGCGGCCATCCCCCAGAGGAAGTGGGCCATGATGGCGGCGCCGTCCTCCTCGAAGACGGCGGCATCGACCACCGCGTATCCGGCGAGGAGGATCGCGAAGAGGACGAAAGTGATCGCGCGGCGTCCGCGGGCCCGGCCCCGTCCCGGATCCCACCATGCGAGCGGAAAGGCGTTGGCGGCGATGAACAGAAGGCGGGGCGGGACCATCGCCTCGCCGATCGCCCCGAAGGCGAAGTGACCGATCAGCCCGAGGGCGAAAATCGTCCCCCGCGCCCGCCATCCGAGCGCGGTGCGGATCCCGTCCGATGTGGAGGAAGTCCGATCGCGGCGGCGACGCCCGGCGGACAGGGATGTGCTGCGCATTCGCGGCCTACCCCCAGAACAGCTCCCGTTCGTCGGCGGACACCCCGCCGATCCCGAACATCTCCCGGGTCCGCGGCTCGTGCGCCACCCAGTGCTGCACCGGGGGCGACCGGTCGATCGCCCCCAGCGAGTCCGGATGCCCGCAACTCACCACGATCACCGGCAGCATCGCCCCGGCCACCGCCCCTGCGGCCGCGAGTTCCCCGGGGCCGAGCGGCGACCCGCCCGGGGGGAGCGTCGCCAGCGTCGCCCAGAGCCCTTCGAGTCCGCGACCGCCGGCGAGGATGGTGTGCTCCGGCGTGAGGCCGTCGGCGAAGCGGACCGTCACCTCGTGGCCGTCGCGATGGAGCGACCGGGCGAGCGTGGCGACGAGACTCGCCGCGAGATCGGCCCTCCGCCACGTCTGCGCCGGCGGGATCGTCGGCACGGCGAGATCGACAAGGAGGACCACCCCCTGCTGCGTCGTCCAGTCGAATTCCCGGACGAGCCACCGTCCGCCGAGCCGGGCCGAGTGCTTCCAGTGGATCCACTTCGCCGGATCGCCGGGGCGGTACTCGCGAAGACCGGCGAATTCGCCCTCCCCGGTCATCGACTGCTGCGTGGTTCCGCTCGCCGCGAGGGCATGCGGTTCCAGTCGCCATCCGGGCGGGGCGTGCCCGAGCGCCGGGTAGACGATCACCTCGTCCGCCATCTCGATCCGCCGCGCCGCGCGGAAGAGGCCGAAGGGGCACTCGACGACGCAGTCGAGCGCCGTAAGCGAAAAGACCCCGCGGCGGCGGAAGAGGCCGTCGGCGTAGACGGTGGCCTGGCGGCGTCCGGCGAGCCGCGGCACGAGACAGAGGAAGCCGGCCCCGGCGGCGGTCGCACGACCGGCGGCGGCGAGGACCTCCCGCATCCGCACGGGCGGACAGACGAGCCCGCGGGAGGCGTTTCCGACAACGTACTCGATCACCACCGGCTCCCCCGCGAACACGTTGGGCGGGACGTGGCGCCTGATGCGGAGACCGGCGAGGGCGAAGGTGGCCCCCAGGGCCGACCAGATACAGGCCGCCGCCACGGTGCAGGCCAGGAAGATGAGGAGGTTGTTCTGCTGGAAGCAGGCGGTGAGAAAGAGGTCCGCGGAGAGGATGATGGCGAATACCCCGGGGGCGGTGGGCCGCGGCAGTCGCGGGGCGACGCGGGACCAGAGGACTCGGAGGCGGGGCATGGTCACCAGAGGATGGGGACGCGGCCGTACGAGTGCATCGCCGTGTCCCTGCTGATCAGAGTGGCCCTATGATGAAGGGCCGTCGCCAGGATGATCTGGTCGGACGGATCGCGCGGCGGGTTCCCCGGAAGCCGGGTGCTCAGGACGGCGATCCGGGGTTCGAGGGGAGCCAGGCGGATGCCGGGGAGGGCGAGGGCGTGGTCGAACCAGGCCTCCACCTCGGCGGCCAGCGTCAGACGCCCCTTCGCGACGAGCATGGCGATCTCCCAGCACGAGACGGCGGACACCAGGACTTCGGACTCGATCGATTCGCGTTCGATCGCCGCCCGCGCGGCGGGGCCGACCTTCTCGACCCGCGTGCTCCACCAGACCCAGGCGTGTGTGTCGAGGACGATCATCGGGCCGCCTTCCACTTCACACCGATCGGGGAAACAATGTCACCCTCTTGGAGTATCGAGCCCCGCAGCCAGGCGCGCAGATCCTTCTCCGCGGGCCGGACCGGGACCACCTCGGCGATCGGCACGCCCCGCTTCGTGATGGTGATACGCTCCCTCTTCCGGCGCACCTCCTCCAGCAGCCCCAGACAGCGCGCCTTGAACTGGCCCACGGCGATGGTTTTCATGGATTCACTCCCGTAGTGACCATGAACATGATACTATGGTCATGTCGTATGGTCAAGCGTGGGAGGAGGCCTTCTCTTCCAACCCGGCGCTGAAGCGCCGGGAACCAGGATCGGACCTTGGGACACAGCCCCCTTCAGAGGGCTTCCGGGAAACCCGCTGGAGGGGGCTGGAATCCTCCGGCGATACGCTTCCCCCCCATGTCCAACGTTCCCGATGCCCGCCATTGACCCGTGGGATACGGAAGTGTAGACTGCGTGTGGACGATGAAACCCAGCCTCTATCTTGAGACATCCGTGGTCAGCTATCTCGTGGCGCGTCCGTCGCGCGATCTGATGGTCCTTGCCCACCAGGAAGCCACCCGGGCGTGGTGGGGAAAGAGATTGACCTTGTTCCAGGCGTACGTCTCCCCGGCGGTGCTTCGTGAGGCGGCTCGCGGAGACGCCGAGATGGCCAAGTCCCGGTTGGAACGACTCTCGTCATTCCCCGTCCTTCCGACGACGGAGGAAACCGAGGAACTGACGCGAATCTACGCGAAGGAGTTGTCCATCCCCGCGCGGGCCATCGCTGACGCCGCCCATCTGGCGTTCGCTTGTGCTTATGCCGTGGACTATCTGATGACGTGGAACTGTGCCCACATCGCCAACGCGATGATCCGGCGCAGACTCTCCGAACTAAACGCCTCGCGTGGAGTGGCGACACCGATCATCTGCACCCCCGAGGAACTGATGGGCATGGAGGACGAGGAATGAACTCACCGAATAATGACCCGGTCATGGCGGAAATCCGGCAGATCCGACGGGACCTGGATCGCGAGGCTGGAGGAGACGTGCACAAGTACTTCGAGGGCCTTCGCGAGGATCAGGAGAAGTACAAGGATCGGCTCGTGAGCGTCACACCCAACAGGCGCGCGCTGAAGACCGAGCCTGAGCGGTGAGTCTCGCTCGCCGCCGAAACCAGCATCTGTCCCGCGGGGCAAGGAGAGCGGCGGGCGCCGCGGCCTCCCCGTGGGATCATCCCGAACCTGCGCCTTCCCCTCCGGGAGGACCAGGCGGCCCGAGAAGGCGTTGCAGAAAAGACTGCTTCTCGCCCTCAGTCCCCAGAACCAAGAGATTCGTCAGTGGCGGGGCCGGAGGCTCCTGAGAGCGCGGCAGATCCACGTCGACGTAGCGAGCAACTCTGGACAAGGCGTTTTTCACCCGGAGGCTCCGGCACTTGTCCCAGGCAAACCGGAGCAGTGTCGCCAAGTACTCTCTCTCGACGGGTCCAGGGTTTCCAGGGTTCCCCCTCGAGAAGCGGCGCTCCGAGCCACCTTCCACACGTGCCGTCTCCACGGGCATCCCGTCGAGGCAGAACTGGCGAGGAGTTGTGTTGATGTTCTCCTGGACCCGGCCAAATGCCGCCAACATCCCCTTGCACTCAGCGATAGGAAGATCGATTTCATCATGGAGCGTAGTAAGTACGACCGGATACGGGGCGTGCCAGATCATCTCCACTGGCACGACGACGGACATGCGTGCGATCTCCCCGAGTTGGAAGAGCGTGATACACACCTCCGGATCGAAGGAAGGCATGAGGAGAATACGCAGTCGTTCCGCGCCGTCCCTGTTCCAAGAGTCCTCCACAAAGGACGCAAGTCCCATCGCGCGGCAGATGTAGTCGGCCGTGTAGTCCTCGCTGTTCATATTCCCTCCTCGTCTGCTCTGTCCGGCAACCGCGCCATCGGGGATTCACTTTGCGAGATCCAATCTCGGCATCAGCGCCCGCTCCACGTCGCCCAGGACGGCGGGGCACTCCACCACCCGGTTCGCATGCTCCGGCGTGACGCCGGGGAGCGATCCGGAGTGATACGCCCGCTTGAAATCCATGAACTTCAGGCCGTGGGCCGTCGAGACGACGATCACGCGATCGTCCGGCTTCACGTGTCCCGAGGCGATCAGTTTCCGCAGCACGGCGAGCGCCACACCGGTGTGCGGACAGGCGAGGAGGCCGGTGCGATCGCCCAGCGCGGCGGCATCGGCCAGCTCATCCTCGGTCGCGGACTCGACGATTCCGCCGAACCGCTTGAGGGCGGCGATCGCTTTCGGCACGTTTACCGGGTCGCCGATCTGGATCGCGCTCGCGGCGGTGGGCTGGGCGCGGGTGGGCGTAAACGTGGCGAAGCCCTGACGGAACGACTCGACCAGCGGGCTGGCGTTCGCCGCCTGCGCGGCCACGAGACGCGGAAGGCGCGTCGTGAGTCCGAGCGCCTGCATCATGAGGAACCCCTTCCCAATCGCGGAGATGTTCCCCATGTTCCCGCTCGGGACGATCACCCAGTCCGGGACCTCCCAGTCGAACTGCTGCACGATTTCGATCGAGATCGTCTTCTGCCCCTCGATCCGGAGCGGGTTCATCGAGTTCGCGAGATAGAGGCGGTGCTTCTCGCAGACCTGCTGCACCAGTTTCATGCAGCCGTCGAAGTCGGTGTCGAGGGCCACGGTGATCGCCCCGTTGGCGATCGGCTGCATGAGCTGGGCATCGGTGACCCGGCCCTTCGGCAGGAAGACCACCGTCGGGATCCCCGCCACGGCCCCGTAGGCGGCGAGGGCCGCGGAGGTGTCGCCCGTGGAGGCGCAGGCGATGGCGCGGACGTCCTTCCCCTCCGCCCGCATCTGCTTCACCATCGAGACGAGGACCGTCATCCCGACGTCCTTGAACGACCCGGTGTGGCTCGTCCCGCACTGCTTCACCCAGAGATCGTTCACGGCCAGGATCTTCCCGAGCCGCTCCGCCCAGAAGAGGTTCGTCCCGCCCTCGAAGAGCGAGACGACGTTCTCGTCGGCCACGTTCGGACAGACCCACTCCTTCTTCCCCCAGACGCCGCTCCCGTACGGCCACCCCGTCCGCATGTAGCGCTCTTCGAAGAGCCGCATCCAGGCGGCGGGGCTGCGGTCGCAGAGGGCCTTGAGGTCGTGGATGACGTCGAGGAGCCCCCCGCACCGGGCGCAGCGGTAAACCACCGTGTTGAGCGGGTACGTCTCGGGGCAGCCGGAGAAGCAGGCGAAGTGGGCGGTGCAGGGCATGCCGGCGGCCTCAGGGGTGCGCGAACAGAGCCCGGAGCGCGCTCAGGAGTGATTCCAGGGTGTCCGGCCTCAGCCGACCCAGCACCTTGACCACGAGAGTGCGATGCAGGGTAAAGACCTTTCCCGGCAGTATCAGCGACGGCGCTGGAAGGCGCCCGCGAACCAGATCGCGGGAGGAGAGCGGGATGGCGCCGCCGGGAAGACGGGCCGTGAGGTTTGAAGTGACCGCGACTACGACCCTGTCTTCGGTCACCGCGTGAAGCCGATCCGGGGAAACTACCACGGCCGGGCGCCTCTTCTGCGTGCTGAGGTCCGTGAAGGGAAACGGCAGGAGGACGAGGTCGCCCCGATCAGGACTCATTCCAGACCTCGTCGGCCGGGTTCTTCCAGAAGTCCAGACTGCTCTCGGAGAGACGCAGCCAATCGAGATTGTCGGCAAGAAAGCGGGGGTCCCGGACGCTCTCCGAGAGCGGAACGAGGGCCGCCTTGGGCTTCCCGTGACAGGTGATGACGAGCCGCTCGCCTCGCCCGACCCGGGAGAGCACCTGTTTCATCCGGTGCTTCAGTTCCCTTACGGCGACGGTCTTCATCGCAGCCTCCGGAATGTGACCCACATGTGACACAAAAACTAACACGGCGGGACGGGTGGGGTCAAGACGAAATACGGCGGCCGCCCCTGTCCTCAGTCGCCCAGGCCGAAGGCGGCGTGCAGCGCCTTGACGGCGGCCGGGGCCTGGGCCGACGACACCACGAACGACACGTTCAACTCGCTCGATCCCTGGGCGATCATCCGGACGTTGACGCCGGCCTCGGCCACGGCGCCGAAGATGCGGGCCGCCACACCGGTCGTCCCCCTCATCCCGGCCCCCACCGCGGCGACTACGCTCACCTCCTCCTCGCACTGAATGTCGTGCACCGCCTCGCCGCCCAGCAGGGCGAGTTCGAGGGCGTTCACCGCGCCGGGCACCGACGCGGCGGGAATCACGATCGAGATGTTCACTTCGCTCGACCCCTGCGAGACCATCAGCACGTTGGCGCGCTGCTTTCCGAGAACGTCGAACACCCTCGCCGCCGTCCCGGGCAACCCCGCCATCCCCGCCCCGCTCACGGTGATCAGACCCACGTTCCGGATCAGCGAGACCGCACGGACCACTGGCTGGGGATCGAACGAAGGGGGCAGGAGCGGAGTCGCGGAAGCAGCGGCGAATCCGGGACGATCCGTAGGGGCGGGGACCGGCCGGTCGCCGTCAGCCCGGGATTGCGGATCGCGCGGAGCCTCCTGCCCGACGATCGACCTCTCCTGCATCGTCGAGGCCGGGACCCGCCCGCGGGCCGCATTGGGGACAATCCTGGTTCCCGCGAACTCCGGCTTGAACGTCCCCCGGATGCGCACCACCACCCCCGCCTCGTTCGCGGTTTCGAGCGCCATCGGGTGCATCATCTTCGCCCCGAAGAAGGCCATCTCCTCCGCCTCCGCGAAACCCAGTTCGGGAATCACACGCGCGTCGGGGACGATCCGCGGATCGGCGGTCATGAGACCGTCGACGTCCGAGTAGATCTCCACCTCGTCGGCGGAGAGACAGGCCCCGAGTAGCGTCGCCGTGTAGTCCGAACCGCTCCGACCCAGGGTGGTGGTGACCCCGTGCGAGTCGGCGGCGATGAACCCGGTGACCACCGGCACGAGGCCCCCGTCGAGGACGGCTCCGAGGGCCAACCTCACCTGGTGGCGCGTGACGTCCATCAGCGGACGGGCCTCGCCGAAGGTGGAGTCGGTGCAGATCCCGGCCTCGGCTCCGGTGAAGGGGCGGGCCTTGCAGCCGCGGTCGTTCAGCGCCGCGGCGAGGATCGGGGCGGACAGGCGCTCCCCGAAGGCGACGACGGCATCCTGGGAACGCGGCGTCACCTCCCCGATCGCGGCGAGTCCGCCGAGGATGCGGGCGAGGTCGCGAAGCAACGCCTCCACCACTTCAATGGCGGACTCCTGGACCGCGCCGGGGCGCATGGCCCTCGCCACCGCCACCCGGTGGGCCGCCGAGATCGCCTCGACGACGCTGGAGACGCCGGCTGCATCTCCCCTGCGGGCGAGACGGCAGGCATCGAGGAGATGATCGGTGGTGTCGCCCGTGGCGGAGACGACGACGGCGACGCGGTGTCCGCGAAGCGAAGTGGCCTTCACGATCCCGGCCACGGCGCCGATCCGATCGCCGTCGCCCACCGAGGTGCCGCCGAATTTCTGGATGAGGAGCATTCGATCCACCCTGTGCCTGGGCCGGACTATTCATGACAGCGTTCTGCGGATCCCCGAGGCCCCGAACAGGCCCCGCAGCACGGGCTGCGGGGCTTCGCTTCCGCCCTACTGATGACGGAGAGGCGGGACTTGCCCCGGGCTGTTGTCTCTCGCCCCTCAGCCCTCACCCTTCCACCCGATACCGCTGCTTCACCTCGACGAGATCCCGCACGATGGCGCTCGCCGTCTCGCGGCCGCCCGCGCCCTTGCCTACGAGCGTCTGCGCTCCCGCATCCTCAGTCACGAAGGTCACCGCGTTCAGCGCCCCGTGAACGCACAGCGGATCGGTGAGCGGGACCCGCTCGGGGCGGACCCGCAGGCCCTCCGCGTCGGCGCCGGCGATCAACTTGATCGCGGCCCCCTCCCGGCGCGCGGCGGCCATCTCCTCCATCGTCACGCCACGGATCCCCTCGATCGCCACGTCCCGGATCGTGACCCGGCGCTCCATCGCCCAGTTGGCGAGGATCGACAACTTCGCAGCCGCATCGAGGCCGTCCACGTCGGCCGTCGGATCCGTCTCGGCGTATCCGGCGGACTGCGCCTCGCCAAGCGCCGCGCTGAACGGGAGAGCCGCATCCGTCATTCGCGACAGGATGTAGTTCGAGGTCCCGTTCAGGATTCCGCGCAGGGCGAGCACGCGGTTTCCGGGAAGACACTTCCCGGCGAAGTCGAGCACCGGCGTCCCGCCGCCCACCGACCCGCTGAACCGCAGCGCCACGCCATGGTGGCGCGCCAGTTCGAGGAGCGCCGGGAGCGCGTGCGCCAGCGGCCCCTTGTTCGCGGTGATCACATGCCGATGCGAACTGAGGGCGGCACGGATCGTCGAGAGCGCCGGTTCCCCGTCGGCAAGGTTGGAGGACGTGACCTCGATGAGGACATCGCTGTCGATACTGTCGTAGGGGCGGGGGCCGGCCGGTTCCAGTCCGATCCGAGACTCCGTCCCCGCCGACGACGGAGAACTGTCCCGGGGCGTCTGTTCCCGCTCCGAGGTCGGGCCCCGCCCGAGGGTGCCGACCCGCGCGCTCGCCCCCCCGCTCCTCGCCTTCGCCTCCAGCGCCGCGGCCAGATCGATCCCCCTCGGCGCGGTCACGAGCCCCGATCGATCCGCGATCCCCACCACCACCGGCCGGATCCCGTGCCGGCGCGCGAGCGTCTCGCGACGCTCCAGGAGGAGCCGCGCCACGCCCTGACCGACCACGCCAAACCCGACAAGGACGATCCGCAAGAGGCCACTCCACCCGGGAACCTGGCCGGATTGTATTCACGGCCCGCTCCGCCCACAAATCAATAATGGTGGAGCGAAGGGTGACCCGTCGGCAGACGGTGCCTCCTCCCGCCCCTCCCCCAATGAACTCCGTCAACCTTCCGCGACCCCGGCGGTTTAAGGAACCGGGAGTCACGGCGGTCCTGCGACTCCTCCGAGGAGAGGGACAATGTCGGTATCCGGCCACAAAGTGGAGGTCGTCCGCCTCGCATCGATTGAGCCGCACCCGAACGCGGACCGGATGAAGTCGGACCAGTATCTCGAGCGGGCCTGAGGATCACCGGTTCCGGCTTGACTCCTCCGGTCCGGAAGTGCCATAATGCGTCGTTCCGTCGTTCGGCCGGCGATCCGCCAGACGCCCGGCCGGCGAAGGCAGGGTGACCATGAACTCGCAGGCGGCGGTGCTGGATTCGCGGGTGCTTGTCCTCAACCGGACCTGGATGCCGATCCGTTCGGCGGCGGTCCGCGAGGTCCTGGGGATGCTCTGCACCGGATCGGCCAAGGTGGTGGAGCCGGCCACGTACGAGGTCTACGACTTCGAGTCGTGGGCGGAGGTGGCGGCGCTCCCCCACGAGCCGGTGATCCGCTCGGCCTACCTTCAGATGCGCGTTCCGGAGGTGGTCCTCCTCGCCCTCTACGACGGCATGCCGCGCCGCGAGGTGGTCTTCACCCGCCGCAACATCTTCAAGCGCGACCGGTACGCCTGCCAGTACTGCGGCTCGCAGCCGGGCACGAGCGAGCTCACGATCGATCACGTCATCCCCAAGGCCCGGGGCGGCCAAAGCACCTGGACGAACTGCGTCCTTGCCTGCGTCCCGTGCAACGCCCGCAAGGCGAGTCGCACGCCGGAAGAGTCCGCGATGCGCCTCCGTCGTTCCCCCATCCAGCCGAAGTGGCACCCGACCGTCTTCCTCCCGCTCGGCCAGCGACGTGAGTCGTGGGACAAGTTCCTCTCCCGCGCCTACTGGAACGTCCCGCTGGAGTCGTAGCGCGGCCTTTTTCGCGGTCTCACGAAGCCGCAAGATCAACCCCGGACACGGGAAGAACGACTTCGTGGCCGGCTGGCGCGAACGGCGCGCGGGATCGCGGAAACGGCGGGATTTCCACGCGCGCAGGCACTCCATTTTGCTTGCGAACCGGGCTGTGTTGTGTTACCCAATTATGTAATGGAGACGACACAGCCCGAGCCTGGAGTCCCGGAATCCTCGGTCCCCGTCGAGGACGAGGTCGGGCCGCCGATGCCGACCGAGCCCCCCGCCGGGCCGCCCTGGACCCCCCCGGAGCCGCCGCCCGAGGCCCGGCGACCGATGATGGTCGTCGCCCAGTTCTTCCTCGTCCCGTTCCTCCTCGCCGCGATCGGGACCGGGATCGTCCTCGGCGTCCGCCTCCTCACCTCCGACTCCACCGACGCCTTCGGCCTCATCCGCCAGATCCGGATCACGCAGGGCACCGCCCGCTGGCAGAACGCCTTCGCCCTCTACGACAAGCTCACCGGCGACCCCGCCGCCCGGAAGGACCCCCGCCTCGTCGCGGAACTGATCGGGGCGTACAAGGGCATCGACGGCAAGACCGACGAGGACTTCCAGACGCGGGTCTTCCTCCTGTCGCTCCTCGGACTGCTGCGCGACCCGCGCGGCCTGGAGGTGATCCAGCCGGCGATGGACGACCCGAACGGGGTGGTCGCGGTGACCGCGATCCAGGCGGCGGGAACGATCGGCGATGCCTCCGTGGCGGATGATCTTCTCCGGCTGGCGAAGAGCGAGGACGCCGGGATCCGGAAGACCGCGGTCTTCTCCCTCGGGCTTCTGAATCCGCGCCGGGCGGCCGCGGACGGCCTCCCTCCGACCGCGCCCGACAAGACGCGCGAGATCCAGGAGGCGCTGCGGACCGTCCACCGGGGGGATCCGATCGACGATGTCCGCTGGAACGCGGCTCTGGCGCTCACGCGCTTCGGCGACCCGGAGGCGGCCCCGACGATCCGGCTCCTCCTGGACCGGACCCACCTGAACGAGGTCGAGACGCGGAACCGGTTGGCGATGCCGGAGGAGCAGAAGTCGGAGGTGCTCATCAACGCGATGATGGGCGCCCGCGAGTTGAACGATCCCTCGTTCCGGCCGCTCGTGGAGCGGCTGGCGGGGCACGACCCGAGTTCGGACGTCCGCCGCGCGGCGGGCGAGTGGCTGGAGCTGGTCCAGCGTTAGGCGCCTCCGGTCCCCGCGTGGCCGGCCGCGCGAGGCGGGGAGTCCGGAAGCGGGCAGATTCCTCGCGCCTCGCCGACGGAGGCTCGGCGCTCGGAATGACACCGGAGAAGACGCCCCGCGTGAGGATGACCCCATGCCCCCTGAGAATCCCGTGAATCCCGTTCCCCCGGCCGGCCCCCCGTCTCCGGCGGGTGCTTCCCCGCCCGCCCCCGCGGGCACGGGCAGCAAGCTGCCCGTGCCACCCGCAACGGCCGCCGCCAGGCCGGCGGCGGCGGGCGCGGAGGACCTCTCGCGCCGCAAGTTCCTCGGCCTCATCTCGTGGAGCGGACTGGGCTGGGCCGCCTTCTCGGCCGCCAGCGGGGTGGGCAGCATCGCCACCGGCCGGTTCATGTTCCCGAACGTCCTCTACGAACTCCCGGCGACCGTGAAGGTGGGGCCGCCCGACGACTACCCGAGCGACGACGTCTACGAGAAGTACAAGGACTCGAACGGGGTCTGGATCGTCCGGGACGCCGGCCAGATCACGGCCCTCATCACCGTCTGCACGCACCTCGGATGCACGCCCAACTGGCTCCCGAACGAGGGGAAGATCAAGTGCCCCTGCCACGGATCGGGCTTCCGGCGAAACGGCATCAACTTCGAGGGTCCGGCCCCGCGGCCGCTCGAGCGGGCGAAGATCGTCCTGCTCGAAGACGGCAACATGATGGTCGACAAGGCCCGGAAGTTCCAGTACGAGAAGGGCGAGTGGAACGATCCCGACTCGTTTATCCCCGTGACCGCGTGATCCGAAGGAAGGAGTTTTCACCTTGCCCGACGCCCCCGCCGCGCCTCCCCCTCCGGCCGCCCCGCCGCCCGCCGCCCCGGCCCCCAAGCCGGCCGCGAAGCCGCCCGCGCCGA
Source organism: Planctomycetota bacterium (assembly GCA_016192525.1). Lineage (GTDB taxonomy): Bacteria > Planctomycetota > MHYJ01 > JACPTZ01 > JACPTZ01 > JACPTZ01. The sequence goes on along the minus strand of JACPTZ010000058.1, from coordinate 40,181 downwards.
AGGCCAGGAAGAACGCCCTCTGGCAGTTCATCACCCACACGCAGTTGTGGACCTCGGTCTTCCGCCACGATGCGCCCGAGACGCCGCGCGATCAGTCGCTCGTCGTCCTCACCAACGTCTTCCTCCATCTCCACCCGGTGAAGATCAGGAAGAGCGGGATCCGCATCAAGTACACCTGGTGCATGGGCGGCCTCTCGTTCTTCCTCTTCCTGGTGGAGACGCTCACGGGCGTGCTCCTCATGTTCTACTACCGGCCCACGGCCGAGTTCGCCTACAACGACATCGTCTCGCTCCGCGAGGACATCCCGCTCGGGATCATGCGGGAGATCCACCGCTGGGGCGCCCACGCGATGGTGATCACCGTCTGGCTTCACATGATGCGGGTCTTTCTCACGGGGTCGTACAAGCCGCCCCGCGAGTTCAACTGGAACATCGGGGTGCAGCTCCTCGTCCTCACGCTTCTCCTCTCGTTCACCGGCTACCTTCTGCCGTGGGACCAGCTGGCGATCTGGGCGGTGACGGTGGGGACGAACATGGCGCGCGCCACGCCTGTCGTGGGGCATGAGGGGCCGGGCGCCGCGTTCCTGAAACTGGGCGACATCAGTCTCGTACACGCCGGATCGGACGTCCGCTTCGGCCTCCTCGGCGGACGCTTCGTCGCCCCCGCCGCCCTCCTCCGCTTCTACGTGCTGCACTGCGTCGCCCTCCCGCTCGTGGCGGCGATCCTCATGGCCGTGCACTTCTGGCGGGTGCGGAAGGACGGAGGGGTAAGCGGGCCGCTCTGACGGATGACGGGTTTTTTGCAGTGTGACGGCCGCTGGTCCCCTCCCCCCTCTCCTTCGGGGAGGGGGGAACAGTGGTCAGGACCCTGTTTTCGGAGTATCCATGCTCCCCGAAGCCTTCAAGGAAGCGGCGAACCACCTGCTCTCCTCCGCCGCGATCACCGTCTCGCTCGTCATCGCGTTCTTCTTCCTCTGCCTCTGGCAGTACCGGAAAGTCACCAAGCCGGTCGTGGCCCTCCCCCTCTCCCTCGGCCTGATCGTCCTCTTCTGCCTCAGCATCAGCGACCCGAACTTCTTCATCATCATCTCGAAGTCGGACAACGTCCCGATCGTCCTCATGCTCGTCCTCGTCGGGGGATGCACCTGGTGGGGGCTCCGGCAGGCGGCCCTGAACGACGAGCGGCTGGAGAAGGGCCTCCCGCCGATGGAGGCGGACAACCGGGAGGACGACAAGGTCTACGTCTGGCCCGACCTCGTCTACGCGGAGTTCATCGCGCTCATCATCTGCTCGATCGTCCTCATCGTCTGGTCGATCCTTCTCGCCGCCCCCCTCGAACAGCCCGCGAACCCGGCCCGGACGCCGAACCCGTCGAAGGCCCCGTGGTACTTCCTCGGGCTGCAGGAGATGCTCGTCTACTTCGATCCCTGGATCGCCGGCGTGGTCCTTCCGACGCTCATCATCATCGGCCTCGGCGCGATCCCGTACATCGACAAGAACCCCAAGGGGAACGGGTACTACACGTTCAAGGAGCGCCCGTTCGCGGTCACGATCTACATGTTCGGGTTCCTCGTCCTGTGGGTGTTCCTCGTGTACATGGGGACCTTCATGCGCGGCCCGAACTGGAATTTCTTCGGCCCGTATGAATACTGGGACATCCACAAGCTCGAACCGCTCACCAGCGTGAATCTCTCCGAGTACTTCTACATGCGCCTGCTCGGGCGGGCGATGCCGGCCAATTTCCTCGTCCGTGAGGCGCCGGGCCTCCTCGTCCTGGCCGTCTACTTCGGGCTCCTCCCCCTCGTCCTGGCCAAGACCTGCTTCCGGAAGTTCTACCCCTCGATGGGGTTCCTCCGGTACATGGTCATGATCAACCTGTTCCTGGGCGTGGTGGGGATGGTGGCCAAGATGTATCTGCGCTGGATCTTCAACCTGAAGTACATCGTCGCCTTCCCCGAGTTCTTCTTCAACATCTGATCGAGGCCCGCGAGCAAGGAGTCCTGCCATCGGCGCCAAACTCAACACGGGAACGTGCCGCAACCTGCCGGCGATGAACCGGGCGTTCGCCCTCTCGTCGATCGCCCTCTGCGCCACGATCGTCTGGATGTTCTGGAACGACTACGCCCGGTCGTGGAAATCGCACCAGCGGACGTTCAACACCCTCGCCTACGAACAGTCCGTCCACGAGGAGACCCGGATCCGGGAGGAGGTGGAGCAGAAGTACGGCCCCGCCATCTCCAAACTGGAACAGGCCCTCGCCGAGGCCCGGAAGGAGCAGGACGCGAACCGGTTGAACGAAATATCGCAGAAGAAGGAGAGCATCCTCGGCGCCTGGCAGCAGACGGAGATGAACTTCAAGAATGCCAAATCGGAGCTCGACGCCGTCAAGTCCAAGTACGAGGCCGCGAAGAACGACCCGGCCATGGCCGCCGAGGCGGAGACGTGGAAGCGGAGATATGAGGAGTGGGTCACGCGCTTCCTGGGCCCCGACGGTCTCTCCGGCATCAAGGGCGACTTCGAGAAGATCGACGGGGAATGGAAGGGCCTGGTCGCCCAGGAGGAGGAGATCCTCAGCAAGGCGAAGGGGATCGAGAAGGAAATCGCGATTCTGAAGAAGCAGATCGCCACCGTGGAACGCAAGCGGTCGAAGCTGGCGCCGGACGTCCGCAAGGACATCCTCGCGGCCCCCGTCGTCGACATGCTCGCCAACCCGCTCCAGATCCAGCAGACCATGCTCCCCGGCCTCACGGAGGACATGAACTTCAGCGTCACGATGCGGATCGACCGCTGCACCACCTGCCACCTCGCCATCGACAAGAAGGGGTGGGACACGATGTGGAACGCCGAGAAGAAGGCGTGGGAGCCGGTCCCCCAGCCCTTCCGGAGCCACCCGAACCTGAATCTCTACCTCTCGGAAAACAGCCCGCACGCCGTCTCGAAGTTCGGCTGCACCGTCTGTCACGCCGGATCGGGACGCTCGGTCGACTTCGTGACCGCGGCCCACACCCCGCGCGACTTCGCCCGGGCGCACGAACTGGAGGAGAAACTCCACCACGAACACGACCCCGCCCTGCAGGCGGAACTCGAGAAGACCCAGACCTGGCAGTGGAAACAGAAGTACGGCTGGAGCCTCCCGCACTACTTCGACACCCCGATGTATCCCTCCCAGCACTACGAGGCGGCCTGCACGAAATGCCACTCGGCCGACATCCGCGTCACGGAAGCCCCGCGCCTCAACCGCGGCAAGGAGCTGTTCGAACGCCAGGGGTGCTTCGGCTGCCATCCGAACGCGGAGTCGATGGACCTCCGCCAGCCGGGTCCGGACCTCCGCGGCGTGAAGTCCAAGGTCTCCGAGGCGTGGGCCTACCACTGGGTCATGAGTCCCAAGTCGTTCCGCCCCACCACCACGATGCCGCGCCTCTTCAACCTGTCGAATACGAACGCGCCGGAGGACCAGGCCCGGAACCAGGCGACGGTGCAGTCGATCCTCCACTACCTCTTCACGAAGTCGAACAAGGCGCGTTACCCGGAACCGCCCGCCGGGGACGCGGAGAAGGGGAAGGAACTGCTGGAGAAGGTCGGCTGCCTGGGATGCCACGTCGTGGGAGAGGATGCCGACGCGCTCAAGAATCGCGGAACCGACTGGACCTCGTTCGGACCGAATCTGTCGGGCGTGGGCAGCAAGCTGAATCCGGGCTGGATCTACGCCTGGGTAAAGGACCCCGCGCAGTACTTCCCCGACACCAGAATGCCGAACCTGCGGCTGGGCGACGAGGAGGCGGCGGACATCACCGCCTACCTGATGACGCTCAAGCAGCCGGACTGGGACGCCGACCCGAAGCATCAGTCGCTCCCAGCCGTCGACCCGGGCGTGCTGGGGCGGACCGTCCTCGGCTTCCTGCAGGCGAAGTTCCCGGCGACGGAGTCGGAGGCGAAGCTCAAGGAGATGAACCAGGAGCAGCAGCTCCTGTTCCTCGGCGAAACCTCCATCCGCCGGCAGGGGTGCTTCGGCTGTCACATGATTTCGGGGTTTGAGAACGAGAAGAAGATCGGGGTGGAACTGAGCGGATCGGCCGCCATCGGCTCGAAGGATCTCGCGAAGATCGACTTCGGGTTCGAGCACCAGATCCCGCACACCGTCCAGGCCTGGCTCGACGCCAAGCTGGAGGACCCGCGGCGATTCGACCGTGGGCGTGAGATCGCCTTCGAGGACCGCCTCCGGATGCCGCAGTTCGACCTCACGCCGGAGGATCGGGAGTCGATCGTCACCTACCTGCTGAGCCTCGTGAAGGAGAAACTCCCGCGCGAGTACATGAGCACGACCACGCCGGACAAGGAACTCGTCTTCAAGGCCCGGCGACTGATCCAGCAGAGCAACTGCGCCGGGTGTCACCGGATCGGCGTCTTCCCGGTGCGCATCCAGATGCCGGACGAGGATTCGCTCGACCCTCTGGCGAGCGAGACGATGTGGTCGGCCCGGCACCTCTTCCTTGACGGCCGCGAGCAGATCGCGATGACGCCGGTGGACGAGTCGCTGCAGATGAAGGAGTTTCTGAAGGCCGGGAAGCTCACGGAGGCCCTGCGCGCCGGACTCGCCGAACGGGTGAAAGGGCTCGCCGAACGCCTGGCCGGTCGCCCGGGGATGGAGAAGATCGCGGAACAGGCCCGGACCGCGCTGGCGGACATCGAGGCCAACGATCCGGAGAAGATGGCCAGATCGGTCTCATCGCTTCAAACCGCGCTGCGGACCAGGAAATCGGAGCTCGGCCCGGACGACCTCCTCGACTCGCAGGAGATGAGCGTCCTCCTGGCGAAGAACGCCTTTGTGACCTACCCGGTCATGAAGCGGCTGCTGAGGAATGAGCCTCCGATCCACAGCACGCTCGTCTACGGGTATCAGGAGGGCGGGATCGCCCAGTTCCTGAATCTGGAGGCGGGAGACAACAAGGCCCCGCCGCTGCTGCGCGGCCAGGGGAAGCGGGTGCAACCCGACTGGCTCTTCCGGTTTCTCAAGGCGCCGGTGACGAAGGAAATCCGCCCGTGGCTCGAGGTGCGGATGCCGACCTTCGGCTTCACCGATGAGGAGGCTAACCTGCTGGTCCGGTACTTCAGCCTGATCGCCTCGGAGAAGTTCGTGGACGACGGCACGACGGACCCCTTCCCCTTCGCCAGCCCGGAGGCGATCGAGCCGGCCCGGGCGAAGGAGATGATCGCGGCCGGGGAGAACATTTTCCAGGCCCAGCAGTGCTTCAAGTGCCACCCGTCACCGGGACAGGCGATGCCCTCGAATCCAGCCCCCCCCTTCGAGATCATCGGAGGCCGGATCGACCGGGACTGGTTCCTGAAGTGGGTCCACAATTCGAAGGACTTCGACCCCAACACCGGCATGCCGCAGTTCGGCAAGCCGAACGGCGCCCTCTCGCCGGAGGAGATCCGGGAGGTTCGGGAGTTTGTGTGGAGTCTGTTCAAGCCGCCGGTGAAGAAGTAGGCAGGGGTCGGGGGTCGGGGG
>JACPTZ010000058.1:0-34662 GCA_016192525.1 Planctomycetota bacterium | reverse complement strand
GGGGGGGGGGGGGGGAGGGGGGGGGGGGGGGGGGGGGGGGGGGGGGGGGGGGGAAGCGTGGGGGCGGGGACCGACCGGTCGTGTGGGGCGGCCCGGCTCAGGTCGCGCCCGTGACTTCAATCGGCCGGCGGATCTTCCCTGCAACCAGGAGGTCGGGACCCGCCCGAAGGTGCAAGGCTATCGCATTGTCATCCTGAGCGTCCGCCGCAGGCGGACGCGAAGGATCGCCAGGCCTGCCCCCGGAAGGCGCCTGTTCAGGATCGAGGCTGGCGGTCCCTCCCCTTATTGACCCGAAAACAAGAGAAAAGGGCCGGAGGAGGAGCGGCTGCTCCTCCTCCGGCCCTTTCGTTTTCAGGATGGTCGGGGCGACAGGATTTGAACCTGCGACCTCTTGCACCCCAAGCAAGCGCGCTAGCCAGGCTGCGCCACGCCCCGATGAAGTGCAGGCCGCATTCTACGCCATCGTCTGAAGGCGCACAATCGAAATCCGAACCCCCGCCCCCCGCCCCCCGACCCCTAACCCCCAACCCCTAACCCCTGTCCCCTGTCCCCTGCCCCCTGCCGTCACTCCGCCCTCGGCGCCCGCCGCATCAGGTCCCGCACCGCCTCCCGGGGCGACTTCCCGCGATAGAGAATCGCGTACATCTCGTCCACCACCGGCATTTCAATCCCCCGGGACCGGGCGAGCGAGCGGGCGGCCGCGGTGGTCCAGACCCCCTCCGCCACCTGCTCCATCGAGGCGAGAATCGCCTTCAACGTCTCTCCGCGGCCGAGGCGGATGCCGACCGCGCGATTCCGGCCGTAGGGAGAATAGCACGTCGTGAGGAGGTCGCCGATCCCGGCCAGGCCGAAAAAGGTCTCGCGGCGGGCGCCGCAGGCGACGCCCAGCCTCGCGATCTCGGCCAGTCCGCGCGTCACGAGCGCCGCCTTCGCGTTGTCGCCGAGGCCCAGTCCGTCACAGATCCCGCCCCCGATGGCGATCACGTTCTTGAGCGCCCCGGCCAGCTCCACCCCAGCCACGTCGCGCGAGGTGTAGACGCGCAGCGATCCGCCGTGAAAGGCCGACTGGACCTGCCGCGCGACGGTCCCCGACCGGGAGGCGACCACCACCGTCGCCGGCAGGCCGCGCGCCACCTCCTCCGCGTGACTGGGCCCGGAGAGGACGGCGGTCCGGCGGGAGCCCAGGACCCCCTGCACGATCCGAGTCGGCGTCTCCGAAGTCTTTTTTTCGATCCCCTTCGCGGCGGAGACCACCGGCACGCCGGCGGCGAGGACCCCGCGAAAGGGAGCGAGGGCCCCTCGCGCGAACTGGACCGGGATCGCCAGAACGGCCAGGTGCGCCCCGGAAGCGGCTTCGGCGGCATCCCCCGTCCAGCGAATCCCCCCCGGCAGAGGAACGCCGCGGAGGTAGCGTCGATTCTCCCTCCGACGCCGGAGTTCCGCGAGGTGCCGCGGATCGTGTCCCCATACGGAATGGTGATCGAGAGTCTCATCTGTAGGCTCTGGTCCGAAGGGGGCGAAAGAAACCCGGTGATCCGTCAATCCTGGACTTGCGGATGACCCTCCGCTGCTCCCCCCTCCCCGTGCTGGCACGCCCCCAACCCTACCCGCTCACCGCCGGCGGTTCCTCCCTCTTCGACCCCACCTTCGGCTCGGTCCTCTTCACGATCCGTCCGACGTTGCCCCGATGCCGAATCGCCACCACCATCGCCAGGAGGATCAGCACCGCCTCGACGGGTCCGTCCTCCGGCCAGTGCGCCCCGGGACGAAGGGCGTGGGCGACGGGAAGCGCCACGGCCCCGCCGATCGACGCGAGCGACATGTAGCGGGTGAGGCCCAGGACCAGACCCCACACCACCAGCCCGCAGACCGTGGGCCAGAGGGTGATGGCGAGACAGGCCCCGGCCCCGGTCGCCACCCCCTTTCCCCCGCGAAAGCGGAGATAGACCGGGAATACATGCCCGAACACCGCCCCCACGCCGCCGGCCAGCGGAACGGCCTGATCGACGGCCACGCCGGCCACTTCTCCGTTCAGGGCCCCCTCTGGCAGGGCCGCCGACAGAACGGCCGCGGCCCACGTGGCGGGGGCGAACCCCTTCAGAAAATCCAGCGCGAAGACCGCGAACCCCCACGGACGGCCCAGGAGGCGGCCGACGTTGGTCGCGCCGATGTTCCCGCTCCCGGCCAGCTGCACATCGACGCCGCGGCACCACCCGGCCAGCATGCCGAAAGGGATCGACCCGATCAGATAGCCGCCGGCGAGGGCCAGAATCACCGTCACCGAGGTCATCGCGAAATCCCCGGGCCCCCGGCGGCGGGACGGAGGTCGCCGGCCGCCGACGGCGCTGCGGCGCCGGGGCGGGGCCAGACGGTCGTCAATCGGGTCCCCTTCCCGGGGCCGCTCTCCACGGAGACACCCCCGCCGTGCGCCTCGACGATCTGCTTCACAATCGAAAGCCCGAGCCCCGTCCCGCGCGGGCGCGTCGAGAAGAACGGCTGGAAAACCTTCTCCTGGAGTTCGGGAGGGATCCCCGTCCCGGTATCGGCCACGACGAGGATGAGCGGACCGTTCGCGGTCTCGGGCGCCTCCGCGGAAACGGTGAGCGTTCCGCCGTCGGGCATCGCCTGCACGGCGTTCATGACTAGATTGAACAGGGCCTGCTTGAAGAGGTCGAGATCGAGCGGAAAGACGAACCCGGGGGGGGGGCCCCGCCGCTCGAGGCGGAGGGTCGGCGCCCACTGCGCGTCTCTCTGGGCGAGATCGCAGACGCCCCGGATCGCCTCCGTCAGGTCGTAGTCGACGCGGACGGGCCGCTTCTGACGCGAGAAGATGAGGAAGTCGGACAGCATCCGGTTGAGCCGGCGGGTTTCCTGTCCGAGAACCGTGAAGAGCTCGTCCCGGCCGCTCCCGGCGGGGATGGCCTGCCGGAGCATCTCGATCGAGTTCTGGATGATCCCGAGCGGATTCCGGATCTCATGCGCGATGACGGCCGACATCTCGCCGATGGCCGCGAGCCGTGTCGAGGCGATGACCTGCGACTGGGCGCGGACCAGTTCCTCGTGCGACCGCCGGAGGTCCTCGTAGAGGCGGGCGTGATTCACGGCCACCGCCACCTGCGAGGCGACCGTCCGGCAGCGGGAGATTTCCTCCGCGGTGAAGACCCGCTTCCGGCGCGTCTCATCGAAGGCCATGACGCCGATCGAACGGTCGCCGAGGAGGAGTGGGACGAACAGGACCGCCTTGGCGCCGGTCAGCTGCACCATGCGGGGGCTCAGACGAGCGTCGTGCTGGGTGTCCTCCGAGACCACCGGCTTCTTCTCGATGTAGCACTGCACCGCTCCGGAGGGCTCGTGGTATCCGATGCGGACGTTCTGGGTCTGGGGGCGCATGGCGGGGGAGACGGCGGCGAGCCGGAGCGCCTGCGCGGACTCGTCGGCGAGGAAAATGAAGCAGTCCGAGGCGTTGATGATGCGCGCCAGATTCTCGGTGATCGCCCGGAGGGTCTCCTCGAGGTCGAGGGATCGCGACACCTTGGAGGTTACATCGGCGAGCAGGGAGACTTCGGAGACGCGATCGGCGAGACGGGCGGTCGTCGCTTTGTGCTCGTGTACGAGACGGGCATGATGGAGGGCGAGGGCCAGCTCCGCGGCGAGCGCACGACCGACCGCCACGTCCTCCGTCTGGCACTCGCGGGGGGAATCGCAGAAGAAGGTCACGAAGCCGAGCCGCGTCTCCCGGAACCGGAGCGGGAAGATCCCGACGGACCGGATTCCCTCCTTGCGGGCCGCTTCCGACAGCCCCTTCCAGCGGGGATCGTCCGGCACCGAGGCGCTGTGGAGCCCCTCGGGCGCGTCGAAGAGGGCGCGGTGGTCGAGCGTCGGGAAGCACCGGGTCAGCGCCCGGCGGAACGCGGGGCTCACGTGAATCGAGGCGACGCACCGGGCGAGGCCGGAGGCGGGGGCAAGAAAGCAGAGCGCCGCGCGATCGGCCCGGACGATCGTCATCGCCTCCCGAAGGACGGAGGCCAGCGCGCTCCGCGCCGGTTCGCCCTCGGCGAGGGCATAAGCGGCCTGGGCCAGGAGCTGGACGTAGCCGTGCGCCCGCGCCGAAGAGTGACGGCGCATCCGGGTGGTGGTGCCGGGGGCATGGCGGGGCATGGGTGGCCTCAACAGGGCGATTCAGGGGTTCGCGGCGATCAATCTCATGGGGGGTGCGGCCCGCTGGCGGCGGCGCCAACCAGGGGGCGGGGGCAAGCCCCGCCCCTACAATTCCCGGACACGTGTCGCAGTTGTTTCCTGACGGTCCCTTACTCCCACTACGCTACTTTGGAACGGCCGCGCGCGACGCAATCCCTGACGCATCATGTCATTCCGAGCGTCGGGCGGCCGTTTCGCCCGACGCGACGAATCTGGTGCGAACGTCTCCGTGCTTCCGGGAAGAGCGCCTTACGGGCAAGATCCCTCGTCGGCCGCCCAAACAGCGGGCGGCCTCCTCGGGATGACACATCGCCGAAGCCCACCGCTTCCCGGAAACGCTTCTGCAGAGTAGCGTAGTAGGATTACCTCCGCCTGCAAAAGCACCTCCGGCACCGCGCTTCGTATCGCTCCGCCGCGCCGATGGCGATCCGGCGGCGCGTGGCCGACTTCCGATAGGAGCGGTTCGCCGGGTTGCCGCAGCGCATGCAGATGGCGAGGTTCTTCGTGATGAACTCCGCCACCGCCAGAAGCTCCGGCATCGGGGCGAAGGGCCGCCCGCGATAGTCCTGGTCGAGTCCCGCCACGATCACGCGGGCGCCCCGGTCGGCGAGCGCCTCGCAGACCGGGACGAGGTCCGACCCGAAGAACTGCGCCTCGTCGATCCCCACCACCTGCACGTCCCGGCGCGTCCGCCGCAGAATGTCCCTCGCCGTGCGGACCGCCACGCTCGGGAGCCGCTGCCGGTCGTGCGACACAACGGCGTCGGCGGCGTATCGCGTGTCGGTGTCGGGCTTGAAGACCCGGACCGTCTGCCTCGCGAGGGCGGCCCTCCTCACCCGGCGGATGAGTTCCTCCGTCTTGCCGGAGAACATGCTCCCGCAGATGACTTCGATCCAGCCGGTGCCGTTGGGGAGGATGTGCATGAGTAAAACGTAAGACGTAAGACGCGAGGACTTAAGAGCGCATAACTTAGAGCGCAAAAGAAGGAGACAATTCCGCCCTGGTGATTCCTGGCCCGGATTATTCGCGAGTTCTCCGGCGTTCCCCGGCGAGAGAGCGTTCCTGCGGATTGCCGAGGCCCCGAGTAGGCCCCGCAGCACGTGCTGCGGAGCCGTAACGAGGGGCCGGCCCTGCATTCGAGGCCGCGTGGCCTGGGCCGCCCCTCGTTACGCGGCCTGCGGCCCGCTACTCGGGGCTACGGTATCTGGTTCACGAATAGTCCGGGCTAGAGTCTCTGTGTCCTTGTGGCGAAGCGACCCTCGGAAAGGGAGCCGCCTCGGGTTGACATCCTGGCTCCGATCCGCTTCCTCCATTACGTTTTACGTTTTTACGTTCTGCGTTTTTACGTCTTACGTCTTACGTCTCCCGTCTCACATTTCAAATCCTCTTCAAATCCCGCAGAAAATCCACCGACTTCGCCGCCTCCTCCTGCACCCGCTCCGCCACGTCGGCCACGTCGCCGTACTCGTTCCAGTCGAAGGTGACCACGCGGGTCCAGCGTCCGATCTCCGAGACAAACTTCTCGTACCCGGCGTTCAGCTTCAGGAGGTAGTCCATCGTGATGGTGTTCTCGACCGACCGGGCGCGCTTCTGGATGCGGCCGTGGGCCACCTCGGGATGGACCCGGAGGTAGACGATCACGTCGGGATAGGCGAGGAAGCGCTTCATCATCTCGAAGAGAGAGCGGTAGGTGGCGTAGTCGCGGGCGTCGATGTGCCCGCTGTCGGCGAGCATCTGGGCGAAGATCGTGTCCTCGTAGATGGTCCGGTCCTGCACCACGCCCGGTCCGGACGACCAGACGATCTGCTGGTGCTGCTCGAACCGTTTCGCGAGGAGGTAGATCTGCATCATCGCGCCCCAGCGGCGCATGTCCCTGTAGAAGTCGGCGAGGTAGACGTTCTTCTCGACCGGCTCGTAGGCGGCCTCGAAGCCGAGGTGTTCCGCCAGTTGCTGGGTGAAGGTGGACTTCCCCGCCCCGATGATGCCCGCGACCCCGATGAACATGATGCGACCCCCTTCCTGGGAAGCCCCCTTCCCCGGTCAGAGGTGTGCGTGGCGCGTCGAACCGCGCCGATCCGCGCCGACAGTCTAGCAGGCGAAGCGGCGAAGTCAACTCTAGAGCGCCTATCAGAATGAACTTGTCATCCTGAGCTTCGCCCGCCTCCGTTTGGCGGGCGAGGCGAAGGATCACCAGCTCAGTGCCCAGCCGGTCCCAGACGGGTGATCCTTCGGCCCCGCAGCACGTGCTGCGGGGCGGCCTCAGGATGACATGCTACGGCGGTCATTCTGATAGGCGCTCTTGGAAGAGACGCCGCAGGTGCGATCCGCGTCCCGGCGCCCTCGATGTCAGCGGTGGAGGTCGCGCCGGCTCAGGAGGTAGGCGCACCGCCTCCCGTCTCCATCGGGCCGGCGCGACACCCCGGTGATTTCGAAACCTCGGCGAAAGGCGAGGCGGAGCGCCCGGCGCACCCGGAGACGCCATCGCCGGGCGAGCGGGAGGGCGGAGCGCTGGAGGACCTCGATGTTGGGCGGGATTTCGCAGCGGAGGGTCCCCGTCGGGGGGCGGCGGACGGGGACGCCCCCGGCCCGGCGGGTCCGGCGGAGCGCGGCGACGACGCGGGCCGACCCGATCTCCCAGTCGGCGATGAGGCGATCGGTGGGGAGCCCGCGGTTGAAGATTGCCGTGCTGGGACCGTAGTGATCGACGGAGTACTCGGAGGCGGTGCAGCCGAGCTTCTCGATGTTGAAGAAGGCGTTGCGCGCCTGGAGCGGGTCGAAGGTCCAGCGGATGCGCTTCAGCCCCTGCCGGAGGACGAAGGCCCGCTGGGCGCATTTCAGCCGGAATCCGAGTCCGCGGTCGCGCAGGCCGGGGAGGATGGCGAGCATGCGGGAGCAGTGGTAGGTCTCGCCGTTCCGCCAGGCGGGGAAGCCGAAGCAGAACCCGACCATCCTCCGTCCGGAGAAGGCCCCGATCACGCATCCGCCGTTGTGGGCGATGGTGATGAGTTCGTTCGACGGGATGATCTCCCGGTCGGCGAACTGCCACACCCTCTGCTGGAGCCGTTCGCAGGCGTGATACTCGGCGATCGTGCGGAGGGGGCGGATGCGGTGCACCGGCTGGTTCCCTCGTCCCTCCCTCGCCGACAGGGTAGGACAAGCGGGGGCGGACCGTCAAGAAGGAGAGGCGCGGGAGTCGTTGTACGTGTCGAATGTTGAGTATTATCGCCACCGTCTCCCGAGATCCTCCAGGCGGGACGCCGGCTCGCGATCGCGCGATGTTTCCACGGATACCGCTCCGCCGGCCTCTCCGAATCCCGATCGCCCCGAGTAGCCCGCCGCTCCCGAGTAGGCCGCCCCCGGGGCGGCCGCCCCGAGGGATTGGCGGGCGTATCGAGGGGCCGGTTTGGATGGAGGTGGATGTACCTTGAACGCTCCTTCAGATACCGCGCGTCCTCCACCAGCCGCCCCAGCTTCCGCAAGAAGGTCCGGCGGTCCTCGTCATCGAGAAACGTGGGCATCCTCGCCACACCACGGGCCATCACGTGGTACCATGCCCCCGAAAACTCGATCCGCACCGCCCGGCTCATCCCGAGAGCCCACCCCGCCGCCGCCCCCTCGTCAATGATCATTTCTGATTTGCGATACGGTCCGAGACAAAGATCCCGGGATTGAAGCACTTCATCAAGAAGGCGCTGCAGGAACCCTTTTCTCTGGCGGGCTCCGGTGAGGTAGAACCCGAGATCGAGTTGACCCTGCGCGTTGGAGGGAACGAATTCGTCTCCAGATCGATTGCGCGTGCGACGTACGTGAGGAGCGAACAGGGCAAGTTGCTTTCGGAGCCCGATCGTCTGTTCGAGCATGACCCGCGGAGCGCCGTGGGCATTGGTTTTCCAGGGCGCACGGAAGGGAGCGACATCACGATCAGCGGAAAAGCCAATCAGGACATGACCGCCCACGGATGGGCGGCGGGCTACGGGTTCGCGGAGACTTTCTACATCGTCGCCGGAGTGGGAGTGTGTCTCGACAACTCGAACCCGCCGAAGGTTGTGGCCGTAAGCACAAAGAGCGACTTCCAGACCTATGTGTTCCATTTGCCGGGCACGTTCCTCTCGCCGAACCTCTCTCCCGAGAAGGCGGCGAAACAGGCGCAGAAAGATACCGAGAAATGGGACAAGGCAAAGGCGGCGGCTCAAAAGCGGCTCGATGATTTTGGACAGTCGCTGATGAAGTTGACGTTTCAAGGTGCCAAAGGTAGATTCACTGAAAAGTTTCCCAAGGAAGTCCGTGCGGCCGCCAAGGATATCATCTCGGGAGGACTCGATTCCTTTGAAGGTGCCGTGAAGTAACAACCCCGACGGACAGAAGAGGTCACAGCAGTGCCAGGAACCTCGCCCATATACGAGCCCGCCCGCCCCCAGAATGAGCGTAGGCGTTGGGCCGGTCTCCTGCTGTGTCTTCTTGTAGGCGTGCTGGCAGTCTTTCTTCTCCTCTTCAGGTGGGAGGCGGCTCCTCCGCCACACGCGGACAGTTCCTCACCCAGGACGCCGGAGAAGGCTGAAGATCGGGGAGAGGCGCAGGTTGGGTCCCCGCGTGTAGCGAGAGATTCCCCGCCTGCGGCGATTCCTCGGACGGCGCTATCTGTACCCCGAGATTGGCCCCCTGCGCCCTTGGACCAGGGGATGAGAATCTTCGTCACCGATCGTGTGGGCATCCCAATCCCGAACGCGTGTATTCAGTTTTATGAACACACCTTCCTCGAAAACAGCGTCATCGTCAATCCGACTGATGAGACCATGTATGAGCGATGGCTATCGCTCTTGCGCACCAACAGGGAAGGTTTGGCCGTCTTCCGGCTCCCCCTTTGCGGAGCGGGGCCTCCACGCGCCAACGTGCATGCAGAAGGGTTCGCCGCGATCTCGCTCAAACTCCCGGATGTCTCGAAGGGGCAGTTCATTGACGTCCGAATTCCGTTGCAGCGCGCGTGGATCCTCGAGGGCTGGGTGCGCGGAGTCGCGCCGTCCCACATCGCCGATCTCGAACTCTCGTGCGAGTTCGAGGACGTCGATGGAGAGGAATCCGAGATTGTGTACGATGTCGATGGAAAGCGCTATGTCTGCCTAGGTCACCAAGTCACGATCGAGGTTGACGGCCACTTCCGCTACCCCTGCGTGCCGGCCGGGGCAGGAGTGAATGTAAGAGTGGAGGATTCCCTGGGCCGTTACGAACTCGTGGAAACTCTAATCCCCCCGCGATCCGCACCGGTGGAGATCCCGATGAAGAAGGACCCTCCCTCCGGGAAGGGGTTTGTTCAATTGTCCTTCCCGAACGGACACCAGGGGTCCGACTACTCTGTGACGATACGGGACTTGTTGAATCCCGGCACCGTTCTGGAACCCGTGTGGCTCGGTGACTCCCACGCCTATGATCGTGCGCTCTATAGGTATAATGCATGGCCCTTTGTGGGCCGCGACCCAAGATTGCAGAAGCCGTCCGCGTATCGGGACGATTCTCTGCTTCTCTCAGCGGGTCGTCGCTTCAATATCACTCTGCGGGGCCGAGCTCCCGATCTATCGTCCGCGCCGCCCGGTCTACCCCTTCCGCCAAATGAATATTCCGATTTCGATGTGACTGTCCTGGAAGATCAGACGCAGAGCGTGACCCCCGAGTTTCGTTCCGGGGCAAAGGTGGTGGGCAAAGTCGTAGAGTCCCAGACAGGGAGGGGGATTCCCGCCGCGAGCGTCTACCTGCTGGTTGATGGGCAGATACCTGAGCCACACGTCACCATGGCGTGTCGGGCCACAACAGATGAAGAAGGGCGATTCACTTATCCTGGCCTGTCGCCCGGCCCCCAGCAGTTCGCCGTGCGATCGCCGAAGTTCCAGGAGGGTCGGTTCGATGTCATCCTGGCTCCTGAGGAGTCCGAAGAAGTGACCGTCAAGCTCGATCCGAGTGACATGCCCGATGTCGCAGGCACTGTGACTATCACCGGGACCATATCCGATTCCACGACCGGAGAGCCGATCTCAGGTGCTTCCGTGACTGTGTCGTCCCCCTCGGGAAAGGGGACGCGCGTCACGCAGAGTGTGCGCGGGACGTTCTCGATCGCGTACGAGAAGACCAGCCCGATTGAACTCCGGGTTGAGTCCCAAGGCTACGAAACCTGGAAACAGTGGATCACGGCTGATGTGTCCGGACTAGCGACGCGGACGGAGGTCAAACTCATCCGCCACCCCTAGCCGCATCCGCCTTTCCTTCGAGATGGACACACACGTCTGAGGCGAAGTACTCTCGAAGCGTTGCCTGTGTAAACCGCGCTGGACATTTCTCCTCTTCCGCGGCTAGAATCCTCACCTTGGAAGAGGGAGGAGTGCCTGATGTCCACAGCCTCGCTTGGGGCGCGGTCAGCCCCGGATGATCCCACCCAGGACGAGGGGACTCTTCCCCCCGGGCGCTCGGCCCCCGATCCCCGATCAGCCTGCTGGCGCGGCGGCACCGCGGTTGTGCCCGAGGCCGCGTGGACCGGTTGGTCCCAGCGGCCGGTTCTCTCCCGCGACGTCAAGCGAGCCCGAAGGCGGCTTCGCTCGCTCCCCGACACCGCGCAAAGCGTCGTCGCCGCGCTTGCCGTCCTCGCCAGACCTGCTTCCGTTGCCGCGCTCACCCGCCTGCTGGGCAAGCCTTGGG
The DNA here is from genome assembly GCA_016192525.1 of Planctomycetota bacterium. Taxonomy (GTDB): domain Bacteria; phylum Planctomycetota; class MHYJ01; order JACPTZ01; family JACPTZ01; genus JACPTZ01. The sequence continues at coordinate 23,784 of JACPTZ010000058.1, read as the reverse complement.
GCGACCTTCGGGATGCCATCCACAACCTGAAGACGCAGGGGGTAGTCGCCGCCAAGGACTCGATCGGCCCAGATACCTGGGCCCTGCCGCGACCGAGAGACGTATCCGCCTACTACTACGCTCTGCCGGCCGCGGATCGGCAGTCCCTTCACGAGGCCATTGTAATGCCCGGAATGCCCGGACCGTATCGAATATCAGAAATTACTGTGCCTCTGGCGAATCAGCGACGGAGGCGCCGACCCGAACGGCCAGTCGGGACAGCCCTTTGGCGAGCGCCCGGTCGTGCCGCGCCGCCGCGTCCAGGTGTTTCACGGCCAGCAGGACCGCCGTGTGCGTCCGGTCGTATCGGCGGGCGATCTCCACCGTTCGCAGCCGCGAGTGCACCTTCAGCCCGTAGAGGCAGAGGCGATGCCTCCGCGCGGGACCCGCTCCGGCAAAGATCTCCTGTACGGCCGCCTCCACCCGCTCGGGAGACGCCCGCCCGCTCCGTCGCAGTTCTCGCAGCGAGGGCTGCTCCCCCCCCTCCGTCCGCCCGGAGACCCACTTCCGCATCCGCGCCACAAACGCCTCGCTCCCCAGCACCAGACCCGCCACCGCCCGCTCGAACGGGCTCACTGGCTTCTCCCCCTTCCCCGCCTCGACATAGGCCCGGTAGGCCTTCCGGTTTCCCTCGAACTCCCGCAGCACCGCCCGGGTCTCCACCCAGGGTACCGCCCGGGGGCCTCCCCCCACGTAGTTCCGGTAGCTCGACCAGAAGTACCGCTCCGCCGGGCGCGTGATCCTGGCCCGATTTGGGTTGAGATGGATGTACCGCGAACACTCCTTCAGATACCGCCCGTCCTCCACCAGGATCGCCTTGTAACGACCCTGCCAGAGGTGTCCCACCCGGCGATGCCGGTAGTTGAAGCCGCGCACGTAGTCCCCGTTCACATGCCGCATCCACCGGGCCAGTTCCCCCCGGGGGGTGCGGACGAGAAGGTGGAAATGGTTGGGCATCAGACAAAAGGCGTGAACTTCCAGGGCGCCTGCCTCCACCAGCCGCCCCAGCTTCCGCAAAAAGGTCCGGCGGTCTTCGTCGTCGAGGAACGTGGGCATTCGCGCCACGCCACGGGCCATCACGTGGTACCAAGCCCCCGCGAACTCGATCCGCACCGCCCGGCTCATTCCGAAAGCCTACCCCGCCGCCGTCCCCTCGTCAACGATTATTTCTGATATGCGATACGGTCCGAGCCCCAGGCGCGCCACCCCCCGGGCCATCACGTGATAGTAGGCGCCCACGTACTCAAGGCGGGTCGCTCGGCTCATGGCGGTACCCTATCCGAGGCGCGGCGTGAGGTCAAGATAATTGAATATTGTAGAGACGGTCCGGGCCACTGGGCATAGAGCGGTTGGGCATTGCCCCTCATCGGCCTTGGGAACGACTTGCACCAAGCCGCGGGATGCAGGCGCGCATCGACGGAATCGGCCGTGATGGGCCGGGTCCGGACAACCGTCACCCCTCCGGGCACGAAGACGAGGTCCACGAAACTCGCCGCCGCGTCCGCGCTGAGCGCGATCCCAAAGTACTTCGGCTGGTTCGGCGGGGCGACCATCGTGTAGGTGAACGTGATGGTCTGGGGAGTCTCGCCGGGCTCCGGGGTTTTCGCGCAGGGAGGATCGACCGTCACGCAACGCGAGAAATCGCCGATCGGCGGAAGCAGAATGTCCGCGAGGATGTTCACCGGAGCGCTCAGCACCCCCGTATTGCCGAAGGCGTCCACGGCGATGGCCGTAATCGCCTGTGCGCCGGAAGTCGTCAGCAGCACGGCGGCTGCGAAATTGCCGCCCGCATCCGCGGTCACCGCGCCCAGTTCCGTAATCTCGCCGGTCTCCGCATCGGTCGAGTACACCGTCACCGTCGCGCCGGGCTCGGCCGTGCCGCTGACCGTGAGAAACGGGTCCGTGGTCTCGAACCCTTCCGGCGGGGAGGTGATCACCGTTGGCGTGGCGATGTCCCTCGGCCGGGCGTGGGCCTCCACCGAGAAGGGGCTCTCCTCCCCGCAGGCGTCCACGGCCGTCACGACGTAGAAGTAGTCCAGGCCGGGGGCCACCTGGGTGTCAACGAAGGAGTTGTCGGCAATCGGCTGGGGCGTGAGCATGGTCGGGTACGGTCCCCCGGAGACGGCCCCCCGGTACACCCGGTAGCCTACCACATCCGGCTCGTCCACCACGTTCCAAACGAGCGAGACGTGCGAGGCGTTCGCCTCCGCGATCAGGAATGGGTCCGGCGCCGCGGGAGCCGGATCGGTCCCCCGGATATCGAACGTGAGCGCGCCCACCAACACCCCCGGGGCCGTGGCGGTGACCGTCTGGCAGCCCGCAGGACCGGTGACGTACGCGGGACTCGTCGCCGTCCCCGTGCCGTCCGTCACGGCGAGGACGGAGGTCGCGGTACCGGAGGCGATACGGCGGATGCGGAGGTTGCCCCTATCCGCGATGTAGACGTTTCCCAGGGAGTCGACCCACACATCGTTCGGGTCGCTCAGCAGGGCGTCCGTCGCCTGCCCTCCATCTCCTGACGCCCCCGGCGTCCCCAGCCCGAACGCGAACTCACTGAAGTCCGGCGCCGCTCCCGCAAACCTCGACATGACTCCTGTCGCGGCGTCGATCCGCCGGATCGCATGGTTCACCGAATCCGCCACGTAGACGTTCCCCGCCCCGTCCACGTCCAGCCCCAGATTCCGGTTCAGTTTCGCCTGCAGCGCGGGACCTCCGTCCCCCGAATACCCGAACACTCCAAACACCCCCGCGATCACGTGCAGGATGCCCGAGGCGTCGACCCGGTACACCTGCCGGTTATTGAACACCGAGACATACACATCTCCCTGCGTCCCGGCCGCAATGTTCACGGTCCCCCCGAGGGCCACCTGACTTGCGACGGCCCCCTCGATGATCGCCCCGCTCCCCCCTCCCATGACCGTCGAGATCAGACCCGTCGACGCATCGATGCGCCGCACCCGGCCGAACGTCTGATCGTAGTAGTACAGATGGCCCTGCGGATCGATGTCGATGTCCTGCGGGCTCTGAAGCAGCGCCTGCGCGGCCGGCGTTCCGTCCGGCGAAAAACCCATGCCGGTGGGTTGCCCCGCGACGGTGCTCAGAATCCCGGCGGCATCCACCTTCCGGATCCGTACGATCGGGACTCCCAGCGACGGATTCGTGCGGATCTCGCTGAAGTAGACGTTTCCCGCATCGTCCGCCGTGACCGAGAACGGCAGGAGACTGGGGGAGGCGGCCGCCACCGCCCCGTCCGGGGCCGGTCCTTCTTCGCCGTTCCCCACGATCGTCGCGATCACCCCGTCCCGATCCACCCGCCGGATGCGGAAGGAATCCGTGACGTACAGGTTGCCCTGGGCGTCGCCGTGGAGGCTCCGTATCAGGGTGATCCGTCCCCCCGTCAACGGACCGTTGTCTCCGATGTTGTCCGACCCTGCGACCGTCACGATCGTGCCGTCGAGACGGATCTTCCGTACCCGACGGTTTCCGTTGTCGGAAAAGAGGAACTCCCCGGTGCAGTGAAAGGCGGCCCCCCTCTGGCGGGTCATCTGCGCCGCAGCCGCAGGGCCGCCGTCCCCGCCGAACCCCGGCGTCCCCGTTCCGGCTACGGTCGTCACGAACCCCGTCGTCAGGTCCAGCCGGCGCACGCGATTGTTGAACACGTCGCAGAAGTAGAGCGCCTGCCCGTCCGGGGTCACGTCGATGCCCTGGACATTGTCCAGCGCGACCGAGGTCCCCGGTCCGCTCGCGGGTCCGGGGCCGGCCACCCCCGTCCCCGCGATCGTGGAGAGCACCCCGCTCACGTCCACACGACAGAGCCGGCTCGACGTCCCGATGTACACCGTCCCGGACGCATCCACCTTCAGGGAAAGCGGGGTGTCCAGCGAGATGCTCGTGGCGGGCCCTTCCACGGACGGCGACACCGCGCCTCCCCCGGCGAACGTGCTGATGATCCCGGTGGCCCGATCCACCCGGCGGAGGCGATTGCTCGAGCTCTCTGTGATGAGAATGTCCCCGTCCGGCATGATCCCCACCCCGTTGGGGCTCGAAAGCGTCGCGGAGGTGGCGGGCCCTCCATCCCCGCCTCCCGGGGGGCCGGGAACGAACAAGCCGCTCCCGGCAACCGTCGTGATAACCTGCGTGATGGCATCCACCCTTCGGATCCGCTAGTTCGTGCGATCGGCAACGTACAGGTTCCCTTCCGCATCAAAAGCCAGGCCGGAGGGAGCGTTCAGCAGGGCCTCCCCGGCGGGACCGCCGTCCCCCCGAAAACCCGCGGATCCGATCCCGACGACGGAGCGCAGGACCCCGCTCTCGTCCACCTTCACGACACGGTGAGCGCTGCTCAGGGCGATCAGAGAACCCTCTCCCCCCGAGCACGGGGTGATACTCTGGATTTCCACCTCCACGGGAAACGCGAGGGTGGCGGAGGTCGCCAGACCGCCCTCTCCGTATTGACCGCCGGTGAAGGTCCCGATGATCCCCGGCGTCTCCTGGAAGTGTCCGCCGCCCGACTCGGAGCGGAAGATGACCCCCCAGCTCGGGACCGGGTTCTGGTTCGGGTCCTTCAGGTTCACCACGAAGGGCAACGGCACCGGCGAGTTCGGGGTGACGGTCTGGTCGTTCCCGCTCACGATCGTGAACTGCTCGGGCGATTGTGGCGCGACCTCCGTCTCGAACTCCACCCGCGGGATCGTCTCGAAGAAGGTGAGGAAGGCCACCACGTGCGTCGTCCCGCTCTGGTTGAACGGGAAGTAGAGGACCACCGCCTGTCCCTGGGCATCGGTCACCACCTTGAGGATGCCCGAGGGGGAGTGCGCCTCGACGAACTCGCCGGTGAGCGGATTCTCCAGACGTCCAGTGCCGTCGGTGATCTGCCACGAGGTCTCCACGCCTTCCATCGGACTTCCGTCCGCGTCCCGTACGGTGATGGCGAACCGGTTCGGCAGCGGGTTCCCGATGAAGGTCTTCTGCTCCGTCGAGAAGATCTCGCTCGGGAGGGAGGTGGCCGGAGGCGGTCCGGCGGAAACCGTGAAGGCGCTTCCGGCCTGGGCGACGTTCCCCACGGCATCGGCGAGCGTGACGGTGAAGGTGTGGGGGCCGTTCGGGAGCGGGCTCGACTCCGGGACCTGGTACGTGGCCTGGGATGCGCCGACTGAAGTCGGCGCCACGGGCGCGCCGTCAAGCACGATCTGGAGCGTCGAGAGATCGAGGCCGGCGCCCGACACGGGCGGGGCGCCGACCGACGGATCCTCGTACGAGACGACGATGAGCGGCGTCGCGGATGAGACCGCGGCCCCGTCCGGAGGATCGAGGGTGAGCAACGGGGCCGTGCGGTCCTCCGTGAAGGACCACGCGGCGGTGGAGACATTGCCCGCGATGTCCGAGATGGACAGGGCGACGGTGATATCGCCCTCGGGGAGATCGCCGGTCGGGGTGTAGGCAACGCTGTCAGGCGTAAACGTGGCGGCGGACGAAACATCCACACCGGCGACCGCCAGATGACCGCCGGCCGGATCGACGCCCGTTCCGGCGTCCGCGAAGGCGGCAGCGATCGCCGGCGCGGGGTTGTTCGTGAAAGAACCGCCGGCGGGGACAAGATCGACGATGATGGGCGGCGTGGCATCGACCCGTACGAGGGCCGAGGCCGTGTCCGAGGTGGCGAGGGCCTGTTCCCCGGCATTCGCGCCGTTGGGTCCTCTGAGAAGCACGGCCGAAAACGTCAGCGTGTAGAGGCCATCCGGCGCAGGTCCGCCTGAAGCGGTCATGCCGTCCCACGTCCCCGCATACGGGATCGCGATGAAGAACCCGTTTGCCGGCGTTCCTTTGGGCCTCAGGACCGGATCGACCGTGATGCGTTCGGTCAGGAGCCGGACCGCTCCCGCCGGACCTTCCACCGCCACGGAGACGTGGAGGTAGAACGGAGTTCTCCGGGACTCGGCCAGGGCCTTCTCGCTGTCGGCGACGATGCCCCACTTTCCGGCGATCCGGAACTCGGCGGAGATCGTGGTCGCATCGAGCACCCCGTCCCCGTTCGGGCTGATCGCGGCCAGAGCGGCCAAGGCGGCGGTCACGCGGAGATCTCCGCCGGCGGCGAATGCAGGGGGCAGGAGACAGGGGGCGGGGGGCAGGAGAGGAAACAGAAACAACAACAGCGGAAACAGAAACGGAGATCTCGGATGAGCGTGACCCGGGACGCCGCTTCGCGGCGTGCGAGCACGTTGCGGCCCTGCGCCTTTGAAAGCGGCAGCGAGCTGCCGCACTCCAAGGCGGCCGCTGAGCGGCGAAGGGGGGAAGCGAAGGCAGGGGGCAGGGGACAGAGGATGGGGGCAGGAGAAGAAACAGAAACAACAACAGCGGAAGCAGAAACGGAGATCGCGGGTGAGCGTGACCCGGGGCGCCCCGCCACACGCCTGTCCGCCATCCATGTGGCGGAGATGGCGGGCAGGCGCTTCGCGGCGAGGAGACGGAGCGAGGGCAGGGTCCGGAAAAGCGGGAACGAGTTCCCGCACTCCAAATCAGTCTGGAGTGATGTTTCTACTCGGTCGGTCGGTCGGTCGGTCGGTCGGTCGGTCGGTCGGTCGAGAACTCAACGACGCGGAGTCGGCCTCGTGGTGGGACATCGGACCCTCCTCATCGAGCGATGCCTTCCCGGACGGATGTCACGCTGGAGAGATGAAGGCCCCCCGCGCCTCTCAACGAAGGAAGGATACTCACGGATTCGCGCGTCAATGACTTTCTTTGAAGAATCTCGCTGGTACGACACAACCTATGTGCAGTACGATAGTTGCATTACACATAAATGTTCACGAGTGAACTTTCGGGCTGGGTCTGCGGGTTCCGCGCCTTGTTGCGACCGCCGGCGGAGCCGTCTCGCGATCCACTCACTCCCCTCGGCCCCTCGTTACGCGATCCGACGCTGCGCGTCGGATCGCTACTCGGGGACTCGGGGGGCTACTCGGTGACTCGGCCGCGCCCTACCCGGCGATGGTGCGGACAGGGCGGACGGTGAGGGGGGGTCATCGAACCCGCCATGCAGGGAAGGAGGGCGTTGCTTCCGCTCAGATCAGATCCACCCCCCGGAGGCGAAAGTGGACGGCTGAGGCGAGTAGACGCCGATCGTTCGAGTAAACCTCGCGAAAGCGATTCTCGGCGGCGCAGGCGAGGTGGAGGGCATCGGCGGAGCGGAGCGGATGGGTACGCGAGAGGATTCGGTACAGGCGCGTCGCACGATCCACGACAGCCAGGGAGAGCGGCAGCCACGCGATGGCGCCGGCGGCGCAGTCCACCTCGAATTGATCGAGCACGGTACGGAACTCGGCCCGTGTGAGCGCCCCCTCACGGAGTTTGCGATGAAAGGCGGCGACCGTCTCCGCCCGGCCGTGGAGCGCACAAGCCAGATGGTCCGTCGCGGCGAAGGCGCGTACCACCTGCCACCCCGGATCGTCGATATACAGCCGCACGACGTAACAGGCGTCGAAGTAGATCACGTCTTCCGGTCGTCGCGCTCCTCCGAGATGAGGGTCGTGCTGTTGGAGCCGCTCCGGAGCCGTCCTCTCTCCTGGAGCCGCCGATAGGCGGGTCGAAGCCGTCGGCGGGAGAAGTACGGGACTTCCGCCTCCGCCGCCTGCGGCACGATCTTCGCCACCACCTTTCCACGGTAGGTGACGGCTATCTCCCCGTCCCGGGATGCCTTGCGGATCCAGTCCCCGGTTTTGTCGTGTAGGTCCCGAATCGAAACGTTCTTCATGTGACACAGTGTGTCACTTCAGCGGCGGGAGGTCAAGCCCTTTCTGCGGGATCGACTCTGCATCATCACGCGCCGGAAGGTGGGATACCGCACCAGCGCTATCTCGGAATCGGCGTCTGCTCCGCCTCCAGCCGCTTCTTGCGCGCCTCCAGCCGCCAATCCTCAATCTGAAGCGTCGCCTTTCGGATCTCGGCCTCCTTCGCCTCGGCCTGCTTCTCGAGTTTCCGCGCTTCCTGGAGGAGCGACGCGACCTTGTACGCCGGCTGGGCCTGGAGGATCTTGCGCGCGGCCCGGGCGGCCGCCGCCCGCATCCGGGCGTCGAACTCCGTCTCGGCGTGACGCTTGAGCGGCGCCACCGCCTCCACCCGGCCGAGATCGGCCAGCGTCCCGAAGACCTGACGGCGGAAGCCGAAGTCGGGATCGTCGATGAGCGACAGGATGAGATCCTCCACCTCACGGTTCCCCTTTCCGAGTCGCGCCAGCGCGCCCAGGGTCGTCCCCCGCGAATGCGGGTTCCCGCCGTATCGGGCCCAGATCGCGAACAGCTCCAGCGCCCGCGTCCCCTCGTGGTCGGCGAGTCCGCGCAGCCCCGCGTTCCGGATCCATTCGTGGTGCGAGTCCTGGGCGAGCGCCGCCTCGATCGTCTCCCGGGCCTTCTTCGGCGCGGCCCGGAGCAGCGCCTCCACGCTCGCCGACCTCACCGAATAGGACGCGTCCTCGTTCAGCGCCTTCGTGAGCGCGGCGAGGACCGGATCCTCCCCGAAGTTCCCGAGGGCCCGCGCGATATCCTCCCGAACCCGGGAGTCCTTCTCCTCCGCCAGGGCGCCGAGCAGGGCGTCGCGCGATTTGTCGCCCTTCAGCGCCCCGAGCGCCCCGGCCGCCGCCGTGCGGACGCCGTAGTCGCCGTCCTTTGTGAGCGCCTCGATGCAGGCGGCCGCCGAATCGTCCCCGCCCTGCCTCCCGAGCTCCCCGACCGCCTCCTGCCTCCCGAGCGCCTCCGCGGCCCGCTTCGCCTGACAGAGCCACTCCTCCTTCGACTTCCCGAACTCGAGCGTCTTCAGAAGCCACCCCGCCGGGTCGAACTGCACCGCCCCCGGCTTCGCCTCGCACGGGAAGTAGCAGCGCTGTTCCTTCCCCTCGAGCATCACGCGACGCGTCACCGGATCGCGATCGTTCCAGAGGAACCGGATCTCGACCGGCATCCTGAAGAGCGGCGTAACGGCGTCGGTCTTCTGCGCCTGGGTGACGATGACGCAGGCGATCTTCCCCGGCTCGTCCCACTCCCACCGCACCTTGTACTCCGGGTGGCCCGCCTTGTGGAGCCACTGGTCGAAGAACCAGCCGAGGTCCTGCCCGCTCGAATCCTCCATGGCCCGCTTCAGGTCGTCCGTCACCACACACTTCCCGCGGTTGTCCTGCGCGTACTTCGCGATCCCCTTCCAGAAGGCCTCGTCGCCGAGGACAAACCGGAGCATGTGCAGCACGCTCCCCCCCTTCTGGTAGGTGTGCGTGTCGAACATGTCGTCGGGGTCGCTCCACCACGAGTGGACGATCGGCCGCCGGTACTGCCATCGGTCCTCCCCGATGGCCGCGCCGATGCACCCCGCCATGTCGCGCCGGTACTCGTCCGCGCCTTTCCAGTGCTCGTAGTAGACCGCCTCGGCGTAGGTGGCGAACCCCTCGTTGAGCCAGATGTGGGACCAGTCCCGGCAGGTCAGCAGGTCCCCCCACCACTGGTGGGCCAGCTCGTGCGCCACGAGCCCCTCGCTCAGCGCGTCGCCGTGGGCGCGGGCGTCGTGGAGGGTGGAGCGGGTGAGCGTGGTGGCGGAGATGTTCTCCATCCCGCCGTAGATGAAGTCGTAGACGACCACCTGGGCGTACTTCTCGTACGGATACGGCGTGCCGAACCGGGCGGAAAAACACTCCATGATGTCGGCGGTGTTCGCGAACGATCGCTTCACGGTGCCTTCGTCGGCGTCGCGCTTCGAGACGTAGTAGAGGAGCGGGACCTCTTTCCACTGGTCCTTGAACTCGACGAGATCGCCCGCGACGATCGAGAGGAGGTAGGCGACGTGCGGGACCGACTCGCGATGGCGCCAGGTGACCGTCTTCGCGTTCGGATCGGAGGTCGAACCGATGAACTTGCCGTTGGAGACGGCCCGGTATCCCTCCGGGACGGTGATGAGGGTCTCGCTGGTGGCGCGATCGTTGGGGTAGTCGTAGCACGGGACCCAGTAGTGGTTGTCCTCGGGCTCGCCCTGGGTCCAGGCGAGGACCGGCTTGTCGGGGTAGGCGGGGTTCGGGCCGACGAAGTAGAGCCCCTTGCGCGGGGTGGCGGACCAGGCGACGGAGACGGTAAGCGTATCCTGGGGGCCGAATCCGCGGCCCAGGGGAGTCGTGACGGCGGTGCAGTCGATGGCCAGCTTCGGGTCGGAGTGGACGAAGGCGAGGGCCTGCTTCGAGACCGAGGGCGCGGGCGGAGGCGGGGTCGCGTCGGCGGCGAATCCCCGGGGCGGTTCGGACTGGGCCTCGGAGGGCCGCTCCTTCGAGGGCGTCGGCGTGACCGACTCGAGCGAGACGGCGGAGATGCGCATCTCGGAGGCGTCGAGCTCGAACCGCTCGAACCCGCGCCCGAGCGGGGTGAGGGTGATCGTCACGGTGCCGCAGATCGTCTTCTTCTCGAAGTCGATGGAGCACTCGATCCGGTAGTGGCGGACGTCATAGGTCCGGAGGCGCGGGAAGTGCTCGCCCGGGATGAGGTCGAGCGCCGGATCGCCCACCGGGAGCGGGGCGGGCTGACCCTGGGGTCGGAGGACGCGATCCCAGTTCGGGGGGAGAGGGGCTTCGACCTCGCGCGGCGCGTCCCGGGGGGTTACGGCCGGCTCGCGCTCCGTCCCCGCCGTCCTGGAACCGGACTGACGGCATCCGGAAGAAACGGCCGCGATCGCAGAGAGCAGGATGATCGTGGCCATCCCGGCCGTCGTCCGTGTGGTCGTCATTCGTCATTCCTCATTCGCCATCCATCCCTTACCCCACCCCTGACTCCGGCGGCAGATAGTCCAGATACTCCTGAAGGTCCTTCATCTCCTCCTCCTTCAGCTCGAGGACCACCATGAGGGCGTCGCGGAGGGAGAGCACCCCGAGAACCTTCTCCTTGTCGACCACCGGGAGATGCCGGCACTGCGCCTCGCGCATCCGGGCGAGGGCGTCGAGGACCCCCTCTTCGGCGTCGATGGTGATGGGGTTGACGGTCATCACCTCTTCGATGAGCGTCTTCGCCGGGTCCTTCTCCTGCGAGACGACGCGGCGGAGGATGTCGCGTTCGGTGAAGATGCCGGCGAGCTCCCCCTCGACGAGAACCAGGACGGCGCCGACGTTGTTCTCCGCCATCGTCTGGGCGGCGGCGAGCACGGTCGACTTGGGCGGGACGTTGAGGAGTTTCTGTCCGGCGATGACATGTCTGAGCGTGCGCTTCTTCATCATGGCGGGTCTCCGGAGAAAGCGGTTCCAGTCGCTTGCGTCGGGTCGCGCGACACAGTAGCATGCACGGCGGCGATGCGCAAGCGTTGAGGAATCGGGCGCCGATTCGTTCGAAACAGCCCCTGACGGGAACGGTCCCCCCCATGCCTGACCCTTCGTCCACCCCGTCCCCGGCCCATGGCGCCGCCTTCGCCTCGGTCGCCGTCGCCGATCTGCCGATCGATCGAACATACTCCTATGCCATCCCCGGGGCGATGCGGGAGACAGTGACGGTCGGGCGGAGGGTGGAGGTCCCCTTCGGCAAGGCCGCGAGGGCCGGTTATGTGGTGGCACTCACCGAGACGCCGGACTGTCCGCCCGAGAAGTGCCGCTCCATCGTGCGGGCGCTCGACCGCGAGCCGATCGTCGACCTCCGGATGCTCGAATTCACCCGCTGGATCGCGGACTACTACTGTTGCGGCTGGGGGCAGGCCCTGGATGCCGTCCTTCCAACCGGGGTCCGCCGGCAGACGAAGGAGAAAACGCTGCGGTGGGTGATCCTCACCGAGGCCGGCCGGGCCCGGGCCGCGGAACTCGGCCGGATCGCGGCCGCGGGGGGCGGGCGGGTCCCGACCTCATCGCCCTTGAAAGAACTCCCTCCCGATCGGATCACGATTCCGGTTTCAGAACAGGGGATGACGGAGGACGGGCCGGTCCCCGCCCCTGCGGATTCCTCCGAGACTCCGCCAGCAACCCTCCTGGGCGCCCTCGCCGCCGCCGATGGCCCGTTGCCCGCGGAGGATCTGGCCCGTCGCGCCGGGACCAGCTCGGCCCCGCTCCTGACTCTGGCGAAACAGGGCCTGGTCCGAATCGAGAAACGGCGAGTCACCGATCCGCTCCTGGAAATGCCGCTCGACCTGGACGCCGCCGTCCCACCCGCCCTCACCGCGGCCCAGGCCGCCGCGCTGCGACCGATCGCCGAAGCGGTGGAAGCCCGGACCTTTCGCACGTTTCTCCTTCATGGCGTCACGGGGAGCGGAAAGACCGAGGTTTACCTGCAGGCCCTCGCCCGGGTCCTCGCCCAGGACCGGCAGGCCATCGTGCTGGTCCCTGAGATCGCCCTCACGCCGCAGACCGTGGGGAGGTTTCGCGCCCGATTCCCGAACGTCGCGGTCCTCCACTCCCACCTCGCCGAAGGGGCGCGCGCCGCCCAGTGGTCCCGCATCCGCTCCGGCGAGGCGCAGATCGTCATCGGCGCCCGATCGGCCGTCTTTGCCCCCACCCGCTCGCTGGGCCTCATCGTCGTCGATGAGGAACACGAGCCGACCTTCAAGCAGGAGTCGACGCCCCGATACCACGCCCGCGACGTCGCCGTGAAGCGGGCCCAGATGGAGGGGGCGGTCGTGATCCTCGGCTCCGCCACGCCGGCGCTCGAATCGTACCGGAACGCCCTGCAGGGCCGGTACACCCTGCTCCGGATGCCGGAGCGCGTCGAGTCCCGCCCGCTCCCGCCGGTCGAGATCTGCGACCTCGGGGCGGAGTTCCGCGCGCAGAAGCGCTACCCCCTGCTCTCGCGCCAGCTCGTCCTCCGCATCCGCGCCGCCCTCGCGAATAAGGAGCAGGTGCTCCTCTTCCTCAACCGGCGCGGCTTCGTGACGCTCCTCATCTGCTCCGAGTGCAAGATGGTCTTCCGCTGCCGCCGATGCGAGGTGGCGCTCACCGTTCACAAGTCGCGCGACGCGGCGATCTGCCACCACTGCAACGAGCGGCAGCCGGTGCCGCGCGGATGCCCCGCCTGCGGGGCCGGACGAATCCGCCAGCTCGGGGTGGGAACCGAGCGGATCGAGGAGGAGGTGCGCCGGGAATTCCCCGGAATCGCCGCGGGGCGGATGGACTCCGATGCGATGAAGTCGGGAAGAGACTACACGCACATGCTGGGCGGGCTGAGGATCGGCGAAGTCGACCTGCTCGTCGGAACGCAGATGATCGCGAAGGGACTCGACTATCCGAACGTGACCGTGGTCGGCGTGATCACCGCCGACACGGCGCTCCACCTCAAGGATTTCCGATCGGCGGAACGGACCTTTCAGCTCCTCACGCAGGTGGCCGGTCGGGCGGGCCGCGGGCCGCGCGGCGGCGTGGTCTGTGTCCAGACCTTCCACCCGACGCACTACGCGATCGCCGCCGCGCAGACGCACGACTACGAGGGATTCGCGGCCAGGGAACTGGAGTTTCGGAAACTGGTCGGATATCCCCCGTTCACGAGGATGGTGCGATTCGTGGTCGAAGGAGAGAGTTCGGGCGACGTGGAGGGCCGCGCCCGGATGATCGCGGAGACGGCTGCGGAACACCTGCCGGCGGAGGGCGGAGACATTCTCGGTCCGCTCGCCTGCCCCTTTCCACGGATCCGGGACCGCTGGCGGTGGCACGTCTGCCTGCGCGCCGTCTCCCGCGCGACGCTCGATGCGGTCCTCCGTCCGCTCCGCGCCGGGACTCTCTTCGCCCCGCGCCACGGGATCACGGTGACGGTGGATGTGGATCCGCAGAGCATGCTGTAGCGTCCAGCCTCCCGCTCGCCTCCGCCAGCAACCGCGAGTTCTCCCGAAGGGCCCGGTACTCGACCCAGAGGACGCCGAGATTCACGCCGGTCGCCAGGATCGCCGCGGATCGGTGCGCCCAGACCGGCAGGCCTCCGGTGTGAACCGCCCCGCCGATCCAGGCGGCGGCCACGCCGCAGATCATGGCGAGCGCGGCCAGCGGGAGGATCCGCCGCTTGAGCGCGCGCGTCGCGTCCACGTAGGGCCCCGCCCAATCCTTCCCCGCCGCGGCGTCCCTGAGGGCCGCGCCACTGCCGACCAGCATGAAGATCGCCATCACGTGAATACCGAGGAGGTAGATCACAAGCAGGAAGGAGAGCAGGACATGGGTGCGGACCGGAACACGCCACGCATGCACGAGCATCCCGAGGAAGACCGCGGCGAAGTACGGGGCGAGGGGGAGGGCGAGGAGGGCGAAATAGCGGTGCATGAGGGTCTATCGCGGTCCCGGCGGCGGTTTCGCGGGAGAAGCGGAGTCCGGGGACCTGGACGGCACGACGGAAGGAGGCGGCGCCGGGGAACGGGGAGGGGGGGACGGACGGGGCGCGGGGTGGATCAGGCTCCACGACTCTGAGGTCTGCCGGGTCTGCTTCGAGCAGCCCGACGAGACCTCCTCCGTGCAGGTGATGGTGACCTGGACGATTCGCCCCGCCTGCCCTTCCGCCCTGACCTCCGGGTCCTGCACGTAGTTCAGATAGGCCATCTCGCCGATCTCCTTGCTGAGCCTCGACCGATCCTCCGGAGGGAGCAGCCCGGAGGCCGCGTACTCGACGGCCAGAATCAGATCATTCCCCTTCGCGGGCCGCAGACGGCAGACCGCCGAGCGGATGACGTCATGATACGCGTCGCGCACGAACTTGGCGGTGCCGACGAGAGGCCCCGTGCCGAGGACCTTCTCGGCGCTCGTGGACCAGGCGAACATGAGGAGGAGACAGCCGAGGGCGCCGATGACGGCCACCGCGCCGATGCTGCGCGTGGGTTTGCGCATGGCCTCAGGGATCCGCGGGAAGTCCCAGCACCTGCTGAGGAAGGGTGACGGCGTCGCCGACGTTCACCTGGTGCCGGTCGAACCAGTCGGCGTTCACCTCGAGGGCGAACCGCGCGGGCTTCCTGGCGTTGATCCGCGTGAGGTCGTAGGGCTTCATCTTGCGGATCTCGTCGATCACTCCCGCCTCGCTCAGGAAGGCGATGGCGATCGGGAGGCGGGTGTCTTTCATCCAGAAGGAGAGCGGACGGTCCTTCGCATAGACAAAGAGCATCCCGGCCTCCGCGTCCAGGGCGTCCCGGTTCATGAGACCGGTCTCGCGCGCCTTCTCGGTGTACACGACCTCCGTGACGACGCTGTGGCCGGCGACCTGGAGATCGATCCGCAGCGGACCCTCCCCCTCGGGCCTCAGCGCGGTCACCTCCGGTCCCCACTCGATCTTCGCCCCCGCTCTCACGTCGTGTTCGGCGAACCAGCCGTCGGTGAGGGCCAGGGCGTAGCGGAACTTGTCGCCGGAGGACGGCCCCTCCTTGTCCAACGGACGGCAGGACCGGATTTCGATCACCGTCCCATCCGCCTTGCAGAAGGCGACCGACAGGGGGATCACGGTCTCCCTCATCGAGAAGGCGCGAAGGGCATCGTCCGCCCAGCAGAAGAGCATCCCCTGGTCGGCCCCGAGAAGCGAGCGGAACCGGAGCCCCCTTTCGCGGGCCTCCCTCGTGGTGGCGCACTCCACCTGGATCCGTCGGCCGCCGAGCGTGATCGACGCGGTGGGGAGAGTCGGAGCGACCGCGCCCGACTCTTTCCCGGGGGAACAGGAGGAGAGGCAGAGGAGGAACAGGAGGGGGACGACAGAACGGCGGAAGAGCGTCATGGGGGATCCGGGATTGAATCGTGGGACGGAAAGCGCCAGGGGAAAGAGCGACGCGATCGATACGGAACCGGATGGGCGATCTCGAGGCTCCCTCTCCCCGACGTTTTACGTCCTGGATCCTACTTCGTCGAGGATTTCCGTTCGGCGGCGCCCTGGGCCTTTTCCCACTCGAGACGGCGGAGCAGCTCGGGGGAAGGCTGAAACCGGGTGAGCCGGCTGTCGAGCCGATAGAGGAGCACCTGTTCGGCTTCCTCATCGGAGCCCTTGGCCATCCACTCGGCTTCCGCTTCGTTCAGGGGTTCCTTGACGTTCTCGTTGACGTGACGCGCCACTTCGATCCCCACACGCACCCCCCCCTTCTTCTGCCGCTGCACCTCGATCGTCAGCTTTCGCCGCGTGCCCGCGTAGAGGGACGGCGCCAGGACCACGTCCCAATCGGAGACGAGCCGGCCGCGCTCATTGTCCACCGTCTCGATGCGCCAGTCGCGCACGGCCACCTCCTTGGCCGCCCCCCAGACATCCTCGAAGGACTGCGGATACACGGGCGAGTACTTCATCTTCGCGCGGGTCGGAAGCGACAGATTGCTGACGGCGTTGCCGAGCATCGTGCAACCGCTGCCGGCGGCGAGAAGAAAACAGAGCACGATTCCAGGTCGATTTCGACGCATGACGTTCCCCTTTCCCTCTCCCCTTCCCTCCCCGATCCGCGGCGGGTCCGCCTACTTCCTCCCCGGCGGCGGAGGGGGGCGCGGCGTTTCCGGAAGGGGGGCGGGCAGCTCGAAGCACACCAATTCGAGATTCAGATCGGCGTTGCCCTCTCCGGCCACCTCCATCCGGACCAGTCCGACCTCCGGCGCATAGTAGAGCGTGGAGGTCATCTCAAGCGGCGATTCGGAAGTCACGATGGTGGTGGTCCGAAACTCCATCTTGAGACACTTCGGAAAGTCCCCCGCCTTCGATTTCACCGGGACATCTTTCGCGACGTAGGTGCGGCGATACTGGAAGGTCCCATCGCTCCAGGACCACGTCCGGCCGATTTCGACGGGGAATTCAAACAGGACCTCGCGCGAACCGCCGCTCCCGACGCCCAGTTCCCCCGGACGGGCGGAAAGGGTGTACGGGGTCACGCTCTCCTCGCTGCCCCGCCGGAGAGAGCGCTCGCAGTAGAAGCGGGGATGTTCGGGATCGGTCTCGTCGACCTCGCGGACGCGGACGATCTCCTCCCCCTCATCTCCCCGGCGGTATTTCCACCAGGCCCCGCGGCGGAGCGGCCAGTATCGGGCGAGATCATCGGAGACACGGGCGGCGGCGATCGAGGGCGTCGCGGTGAGGCGGGCGAGTTGCTCGCGCATCTGACGGGCGAGGTCGTCGGGAGGCTTCGCCGCGAGGTAGGCTTCGATGATCCGAAGCTTCTCGCGCGTCTCGCGGGCGGCCGCCACCTCCTCCTGGGCGCGCTGGAATTCGGCGGTCTTGAGCTGGGCCAACACCTCCGGAGATTCCGGCTTGTACTCGAAGACCCGACGCCACGCCTCGATCGCCGAGGCGAGGTCGCGGCGGAGAAACGCCCGCTGTCCGAGGGCCTGATAGGCGGCGGCCACCTTGGGATCGAGCGGCGGATGAAGGTCCGGATCGGCCGCGAGGGCACGGCCGTACGCAGCGAGGGCGCCGTCGGGATCCTGGGAGGCGAGGGCGGCGTCTCCCTGGTGGACCCAGGCCAGAAGAAGGGCCGTCTCCACCTCCGCGGGGACCTCCGCGCAGCCCCGGGTCGCCTCGAGCATCGACCCGATGCAGGGACTCCACGGAGATTCCCGGAGGTTCGCCTCCACCGCCTGGACCAGCGATCGCGCGGAGTCGCCGAGCAGCCGGGCCGTTTCGGCCGGGGGGAGATCGCCCCGGATCTGGGCGAGCGCCGCGGAAAGATCGACCGGCTTCTTCTCCTTCCAGGCTTTCTCGATCCGGGCGGCGTGCAGTCCGTAGATCCGCTGATGCCACTCCGGGGCGCGCGGGGGATCGATGGCGCTCAGAATGCGGTACTGCTCAATGCTCTCCAGAATGAGCCCGCCGGAGGCGGCGGCCTCGGCCTGGGCGCGATGCACCTCGACGAGTCGCGGAACGATCTTCTCCCGGAGGAACGGATTGCGCCTCTGTGCCTCGTAGTAACGCGCGAGGGCGGTGTCGAAGTTTCGGGCGGTCATGGCCTCCTCGGCGCTCCGCCAGACGGCCCCTTCCTCGCAGAAGGGGGAACGGAGTTCGGGATCGAGCGCGTGGTAGCGATCCCAGGCCTCGCGCGCCTGGACCAGGTTTCCCGCCCCGCGCCAGAGGAGCATCGCACGATAGGCGGCCTCCGCCGGAGGGCAACGGCGGGCGAGCAGCTGCTCCTGCATCTGGAGCGCCCGTTCGGGCTGATGATCCGCGGCGTAGGCGCGGACGAGGATATCGAGCGCGCGCGTGTCGCCGGGATCGATCTCGAGGATTTGTTCGCACCAGACGACGGCCTCCCGCGGCCGCCGGGCGCGGAGACAGGCGGCGGCGCCGGCGAGCCGCGCGGCCGCAAACCAGGGGTCGGCGGCCGCCGCTTTCCGGTACCCCTCGATCGCCTCGTCCAGTTTTCCGGCCTGATCGGCGGCGGCCGCCGCATCGAAGGCCTTCTTGGCGTCGGGATTCCCGGAGGGGGCGTAGACCAGGACCGGAAGCGGCGCCTGGGCCAGCGCCCCGGCGGCGCTCTCGGGAGTGGGGCCGCCGGCGCTCCCGAACGTGGCGCTCGTCGGAGCCGTGGACGACGGGGAAATCAACTCGACGTCCAGGATTCGCGACTCGGGAACCCTCTGCTCGCCTCCGCCCGTCGCGACCACGTAGTGGCCGTCCGCGAGTCCCTTCAACGTCCCGATCACCTTGGTCCCGTCCCGGAGGGTGATCTGGACCTCATCGGGAGTGGCGATGGAGGTCAGCATCCCGCCCAGCAGGGCGAGGAGCCAGAGGAGGGTCGTACGGGGACGTGACATCGCGATCGGCCTCGAAGGGACAGCGATATTATCGGCCCCGACGGAGGCGGACTTAAGCCCTCCCCGACCGGAGCGGACTCAGCCCCGGCCGCGCGGACGGAAGAGGAGGCTCAGGATCTGGCCCCGGCCCCGGCGAGGGCGTGGACTTTCCGGGCGAGACGCGACTTGTATCGGGCCGCGGCGTTGCGATGCAGGACGTGCTTTGAGGCGGCTCGATCGAGGAGGACGCAGGCCATCCGCACTTCCGCCTCGGAGTTCTTGGCGTCTTTCGCCGCCACGGCGGCGAGGACCTTCTTCATCTGGGTGCGAATCCGCGACTTGTAGACGGAGTTGTAGTCGCGGCGGGTGCGGTTCTGTCGGACGCGTTTCTTGGCGGAGACGGAGCGGGGCATGAGGGATTCCTTGCGGGGTCAGGAGGACGGGATCAAGTACCAAGTTCGCCTTTGAGCTTCTCCACCTTGGCGGAGACGTCCTTGTACGAGATGTCGATCTCCATAATCCTCTCGTACTCCGCACAGGCGCCGGCCTTGTCTCCCTTGGCCTCCAGGGTGGTCGCGAGGTGGTATCGGACGTTCTTGTCGAAGTCGTTTCCGGGAACGGTGTTCTCCTCGATCGCTTTTCGGAAGTTGTTCACGGCGAGATCGAAGGACTTGAGCTGGTGAAAGCTGAGACCCTGGTACAGGAGGGAGTTCATCTTCCGCTTGGGATCCTTGACGGTCTGCTGAAACTGGCCGAGGGCCTCCTTGAACTGCCTTCCCTGATAGAGGGCGGTGCCGTAATCGTACTTGAGGCCAGTGTCGGTCGGATGGTCCTTCACGCGCTGGGCGTACTCGGCGATCTTGAAGGCCACGAGATCCTGGGTCAGTTTCTTCGCGAGTTCGACGTTTCCGGCCGTCTGGGCGGCGTTCTTCTCCTCCTCGATGATCCTCATTTTCATGTCGCCGATGTTGAACCGGATCGTCGCATCGGAGGTGTCGAGCTTGAGCGCCTCCTCGTAGGCCTTGAGGGCGCCGTGGGCGTCGCGCTTCTTCTTGTAGATCTCCCCGATCTTCTTCCACTGCTTGGCCATTTGCAGATTGGTGGGATCGGCGTTGATCAGCTCGCGGATCTTGGCGATTTCCTGGTCGAGTTCGTCGCCGGACTTCACCAGCTTGATGGCCTGCTCCTGATCCTTGAGAACGTCCTTGTCCTTGACCATGTCGCGGGAGTGCCCGGCCGTCTCCAGCTTGCTGTCCTGGATCGTTCCGCGCGCGGCGAGATCGCGCAGCGCCTTGTGCGCGTCCCGGTCCTCCGGGACCCTCTTGAGGACACGGGCGAACAGTTCCTGCGCCTTCGCGATGTCGTTCTTCGCGTCGTAGCACTGGGCGAGGGCCTTCAGGATGTCGACATTGTCGCTGTCGAACTGCAGCGCCATTTCGAGCTCCACCACCGCCCCTTCCAGGTGGTTCATATCCTTGAGCGCCCTGCCGTAGGCCGCCCGGACCTTGCTGTTGGTCGGGTCGGTGACCAGAATCCTCTGCGCTTCGACCGCAATCTTGTCCGGCTTCCCGAGGGCGCCCAGGGAGGCCAGGACGGAGGTGTTCTTGATCCCCCCGAAGAGACTGCCGAGCTTCGAGGTGGCGCCGGCGGATTCCTTCTTCTTCATGCAGGTGGCGTACAGCCCCTTGTGGGCCTTCTGGTGGTCCGGGTCGAGGGCGATAACCTGCTGGTAGAGATTCACCGCGTAGTCGTAGTTCTTGCGGTCGAACGCCTCACAAGCCTTGTCGTAGATTCGGCTGACGTCCGCCATGGTCTGGGCACTCCACGGGGTGTCGAAAACACGCGCCGTCAATGATAGCGCCGGCGCCCCGCGCGGGTCAAGGGTTTTGGCCGTTTCCCTTGACACTCCAATCTCCGCCGCCCTAGAATCCGCCCGATGTCGCGCGCGGAGTCGATCGAGCCGCGCGGCCCGGGACGACGACTCTTCCGCGGCCGCGTCTTCAGCGTGGAGCGAACCCCGGTGAGGCTCGCCTCCGGTCGCCGGTCCGAGCGGGACCTGGTGACGCACCCCGGTTCGGCGGCGATGGTCCCCGTGCTTCCGGACGGGCGGGTCTGCCTCATCCGACAGTACCGGTTCAGCGTCCGGCGGACCTGCATCGAGATCCCGGCGGGCACGCTCGAACCGGGCGAGGCTCCGCTGGCCTGCGCCCGGCGGGAACTGGAGGAAGAGACCGGCTTCCGGGCGAAACGCTTCCGCCGACTCGCCGTCTTCTACCCGGCGATCGGATTTTGCACCGAGAAGATGTGGCTGTACCTCGCGGAGGGGCTCTCCCCGGGACGCGTGGATCGGGACCCGGACGAGATCATCGACACGATCCGCGTCGACTGGTCGACCGCCCTGCGCTGGGCCCGGACCGGTCGAATCCTGGACGCGAAGTCGATCCTGGGTCTCCTCCTGGCGGCAAAACGTTTGGAAGTGACCTGAACCCGGCTTCCTGTTACTGCGTTACTCTGTTACTCTGTTACTCCGTTACTCTGTTATTCCGTTACTCTCTTACCTGATTACTCCGTCACTCCCCCCCCATGCTCTCCCGCGCCGACATCCTCTTCGGAAAAATCGCCATCAACGCCGGCATGGTCTCGCAGGACCAGATCGACGAGTGCATCCACATCCAGGAGAAGGCCCCGGAGCCCAAGCCGCTCGGGATGATCCTGATCGAGAAAGGCTACATCTCGGAGAAGCAGCTCGAGGAAATCATCGAGATTCAGAAGCGGAACCTCCAGGAGAAGGCGATCCACTCCCGCTTCAAGCGGGAGGACGGCCTCTTCGGACGGCTCGTCATCCGCTTCGGGTTCGCGACGGAGGATCAGGTCAACGAGGCGGTCCGGATCCAGGCGAAGATGGAGGACGACCTCTTCATGCGGATGGGGGAGGTGATGGTGCGGAAGGGTTTCCTCACGAACGAGCAGGTGACGAAGATCCTCGACTATCAGAAGAAGAAGATCCTGACCTGCCCGAAGTGCAGCACGCAGTTCAACGTGATCATGTTCCAGCCGGGCGCGCTCATCAAGTGCTACAAGTGCCAGAACGAACTGGTGGTGCCGGAGCAGCTCGTCTCGGTGGCGGCGGAGGACCATCCCGCGTCCGGGACGCCGGGCGTGCCCGTGGCCCCCGGGATCACCCCTCCCCCGCTCCCCCGGCCCGCCGTGGCCGCGGCGATCGCCGCCGCCGCGCCGAAGACGCCGCCCCCCCCCGCCAGACCCGGCGCCTCCCCCCCCCCGGCCCCGAAGGCCGGGTGATCCGTGAGACGGGACGGACGCTCAAGCCTCGCGCGACATCGTGATGGCGATGAGCTTCTCGAGGAAGGGGACGTACTCCAGCCCCGCCTTCGCCGCCGCATTGGGAAAGTCTTCGCCGGGAGCGATGTAGGGGTTCGGGTTGGCCTCGAGGAGGTAGACCTCGTTGTCGGGGGCCAGCCGGCAGTCGATGCGGCCGTAGTCGCGGAGATGGAGCGCCCGGTAGCAGGCGACGCACACGGCGTGAATCTTCGAGATCACCTCAGGCGGCACATCCGAGGGAAACAGGTTCTTGATCCCCCTCCGCTTCCGGTACTTCTCATCCCACTTGGCCTTGAAGGTGGCGATCTTCGTCGAGTTCTCCGGCTCCTTGGAGAACACCATCTCGACGATCGGAAGCGCTTCCGGCGGCGAGTTGCCGAGGACCGCGACGTAGAATTCGCGGCCCGCGATCAGCTCCTCCACGATCGCCGCCTGGTTCAGCCGGGAGTGGATGAACGCGACCCGCTCCGCGAGCGAGGCGTCGTCCTTGACGACCGAGGCCTCGGCGATCCCTACGGACGCGTCCTCGGCGATCGGCTTCACGATGAGCGGGAAGCGGAGATCGGAGGGTCGCGGCGCGGTCACCCCGCGCGGAAACACATGGAAGTGCGGCACCCGCACCCCCTGGTCGGCGAGGACCCGCTTCGTGAGCGCCTTGTCGCGCGCGAACATCAGCCCCATCGGCGGCGAACCGGTGTAGCGGAGGCCGAGGAGTTCCAGGAGGGCGGCGATGTGGATCTCGAAGATGGAGCGGCTGCGGAACCCCTCGCAGAGATTGAAGACCAGTTCCGGCCGGTTCGACTCCAGCTCCGAGAGGAGCGGCTTGAGATCGTCGAAGACGCCGAAGAGCCGGACGGTGTGCCCGAGCTTCTCCAGGCCGCGGGCGACGGCGAACTGGACGTCGTCGGCATCGGACTTCAGAAATTCAGAATAGTTCTGATCGGCGGGCGGGGGTCGATGGGTGTCGAAGAGGACGGTGATTTGCATCCTGTCTCTGCCTCCCGGGCGGCGGCAGAATAACAGGCGCAGCGCGGGGCGTCAATGAAGTGGATTTGCTTTTCCATGCCCGGGATTGTATCCCAATCGCATCCCGCCGGTCAAGCCCGCCGATGCGCATCGATCCACCCCTGCAGGATCATCTGCGCGGCCATCGTGTTCACCTGCTCGCGCTTCTTCTTCCGGCCGAGGTCGGCGCCCGCGTGGCGGAGCGCCCGTTCGGCCCCGGCCGAGGTCAGGCGCTCGTCCCACGTCTCGACCGGTCGCGGGGCCACCGCGGCGCGGAGCCGCTCCACGAAGGCCATCACCCCGGCGGCCGCGGGTCCCTCCTCGCCCGCCATCGTCTTCGGCAGGCCAACGACGATTCGATCCGCCCCCTGCGCGTCGGCCAGGGCCGCGACCGCCATCGCATCCTTCGTCGGGTCCGCGACCCCGTCGAGGAGCGGGAGCCCGAAGGCGATCCCGGTCTCGAGGTCGCCGATGGCGCAGCCGATGCGCTTCGAGCCGTAGTCGATGCCGAGGATGTGGACCATCATAGTGATTCCGATCTCAGGGTGTTCGGAACGATCATCGTCCGTCCGGCCGGAGTCCGGGTCCGGGTTTCAGGCGATGTCCCGGAAAGCGGGAACTAAGCGGTCTTACCTAAATTCTGAGAAGTTCTGTATGCCAGCGAGAGGGTCGTCTTCGGATTCTGGTTTAAGACATTGAAGGCGCCCACAATGGCGGCTTGCAGCCTGGGAACGTCCCCGAAGAAGTAGTTGTTTAGG
>JACPTZ010000077.1 GCA_016192525.1 Planctomycetota bacterium | reverse complement strand
CGCGAACCGCGCCGCTTCCGACCTACACGTTCCCACGTTTGGATGGAGAGAGGGTGCTTGGGAAAGAAGAAGAAAAAACGGAAGACAGGCACCCGTTCACTTGACAGCAGGGCGTGGCTCATATAAGGGGCGACCCTTGCGGTCGCCCCCCGGTGGGAGATGCCTCAGTTTCCTTGTGCCAGTCCGCTCAAAGCGTCACTCGGCAGGGGGGCGGGGGCGAGCCCCGCCCCTACGCTCCCCGGAGACGCGCCGCAGTCATTTCGCTACGGCTCTCCCTGGCCCGCCTACAGGCGGGCGGCCCCGCCATACGGATGGCGGGCCGACGGAAGGGCCGCCGCTACGGATCGCCTACCAGATTCCCGTCTTCTGGCTCAGGAAGGACTGGAGGGCGAGTTTCGCCTCGTCGTCGATCTCCTGGAAGCGAAGACCGTAGTAGCACCGCTGCCGGTCGTTGTCGACCGACTCGATCCAGGCGACTCGGGCCAGGGCCTTGAGCGGATTCGGAAGCGTCGGCAGGACCAGGTTGATCCCGAGGTACACCCGCGCGCGGAGCATATCCGATGTCCATTCGGGCGGCGGGGGCGGGGCCCAGAGCAGGAGGCCGTCTTTGGCGAGGGCGACGGCGGTCCCTTCCCGAATCTCCGCCAGTCGCGGGTCGGTGAATTCCTTGGTCAGGAACTTGAAGCGGACCGCATGGTCCGTGCGGATGCGGTCGAAGGACTTGTTCTCGGGCTCTTTGCGGGTTTCCATGGCGGTCTCACACGATCATGGCCACGTGCTTGATTTCCAGGAACTCCTCCAAGGCGTACTTCCCCCCCTCCCGGCCGATCCCGCTCTCCTTGAATCCTCCGAACGGGGCCTGCGGAACCGCCGGAGCGGGGTCGTTCACTCCGATGATCCCGTACTCCAGGCGCTCCATGACCCGCACCACGCGCCCGACGTCCCGCGTGTAGAAGTAGGCGGCGAGGCCGTAGGTCGTGTCGTTCGCCAGCCGCAGAACCTCCTCCTCGTCCCGAAACCGCACGAGCGGCGCCACGGGACCGAAGGTCTCCTCGCTCACCACCTTCATCGCCGGGGTGGACTCTCCGAGCACCGTCGGCTCGTAGAAGTAGCCCCGGCCCTGTCCTGATTCCGGCGTGCCCCGGCCACCGCAGAGGACCCGGGCCCCCTGGCGCACGGCGTCCCCGACGTGCTCGCTCACCTTGTCGAAGGCGGCCCGGTCGATGAGGGGGCCGATCGTCGTCCCCTCCGCGAGTCCATCGCCGACCTTGAGGGTCCTGACGCGCCCCACGAGCCTCTCCTGAAACGCGTCGTACACCTTCTCGTGCACGAAGGCTCGATTGGCGCAGATGCAGGTCTGGCCCGCATTCCGGAACTTCGTGATCACGAGCCCATCGGCGGCCTTGTCCAGATCGGCGTCCTCGAAGACGATGAAGGGGGCGCAGCCGCCGAGCTCCAGCGAAATCTTCTTCACCTGATCCGCCGCCCCACGCATCAGGATCTTTCCGACCTCGGTGGAGCCGGTGAAGGTGATCTTGCGGACCCTGGGGTTCTCCAGAAACTCCCGGCCGATCGGCGCCGGCTCCCCTGTCACGAGATTCGCCACGCCGGCGGGAAGGCCGGCCTCGTGGAAGAGGCGGAACAGCTCGATCGCGGAGAGCGGAGTCTGCTCGGCGGGCTTGACGACGACGGTGCACCCGGCCGCGAGGGCCGGCGCCACCTTCCGGGTGATCATCGCGGAGGGAAAGTTCCAGGGGGTGATGGCGCCGACAACGCCGATCGGCTGCTTGAGGACCAGATGCCGCTTGTTCGGCGTGGACGCCGGAATCGTCTCCCCCGCCACCCGTTTCCCCTCCTCGGCGCTCCAGGTGACGAATTCAGCCGCGTAGGCGATCTCCGCCCGGGCCTCCTTGAGCGGCTTTCCCTGCTCGAGCGTGATCGTCCGCGCGAGGGGCTCCAGCCGCTCCAGCATCAGATCCCGGATCTTGAGGAGGAAGAGCCCCCGATCCCGGGCCGGTGTGGCCGCCCAGGCCGGAAACGCGTCCGCGGCGGCATCAATCGCCCGGCGGGCCTCGGCGGGTCCCCCCGCGGCCGCCCGCCCCACCCGTTCGCGCGTAGAGGGACTGCACACTTCAAAGGTCCCGCCCCCATCGGCCGGAACCCACCTCCCCCCCACGTAGATTTCACCGTACTGCATATCGCCTCTTCCCCCTCCGCGCCTCCGCGTCTCCGCGAGAACCCCTCCTCGTCTCTCCGTCCTCTCTTTTCTTCTTCTGTTTCTTCTTCTGTTGTTTCTTCTTCTGTTTTTTCTTCCTCTGTTTTTCCTCTGTTTTCCCTCTGTTCTCTCCCGGTCTCCCGCAGCCCCTACCGCACCCTCATCCTCCCGGACGGCCCGAAGAACTTCACCGGATTGTCCCACACCAGCGTTTCGAGATCCTTCTCCTTGAACCCCCGCTTCCGGAGTTCCGCGACCGTGCGAGGGACGCTCAGGACGTCCGACGGCCCCCAGTCGGCCGAGGAATTCACCATCATCCTCTCTACGCCGTGCTTCTCGATGATGTTGGCAGCCCGCTCCGGGGACAGTTTCGTCACCGGGTAGACCGTATGTCCGGCCCAGTAGCCCGCCGCGCGAACCATCTCGATCGTCTCTTCGGTGTTGTGATCGATGAGCACCAGGGCCGGGTCGTAATCCAGCTTCTGAAGCGCCTTGATCATCCGCTCCGTCCCCTGCGGCTTGTTCCGGTGAGACGTATGGATGAGGAGCGGCAGTTTGTGCTCCCGGGCCATCTCCGCCTGACGGACGAAGGCCCCCTCTTCGGCGTCGGTGATGTAGTCGAAGCCGATCTCCCCCACCGCCACCACCCGGTCCTTCGCGAGGTACTTCGGCATGTTCTTGAGCACCTCGGCGGTGAGGGCGCGGTCGTTCGCCTCCCGCGGATTCATCGAGATCGTGCAGTAATGGTCCACCCCGTGATTCCGCGCCCGCTGCGTCTCCCAGTCGATGATCAGATCGAAGTAGTCGTAGAAGCTCCCGGGGTGCGTCCTCGGCTGACCCAGCCAGAAAGCGGGCTCAACGACCACCTCGATGCCTGCGAGGAGCATCTTCTCGTAGTCGTCGGTCACCCGGGACGACATATGCACGTGCGGATCGAAGAGGCGCATGGAGCACTCTCCCTGGGTTCAGTATAAGGCCGGCCCGGAGATACGGCAATCCAAAGAGGCTGCGTCTGAGAACGGGCGAGTATCGCGCGTGACCTGCCCCCCCCCAACTCGGGAGTGCGGGAACTTGTTCCCGCTTTCTGATGCGTCGGTTGGGGACAGGCCACGGCCCGAACGGCGATACCCCGCTTCCGCTCGCGAGGTGTCTCTCTTCTTCTGTTTCTTCCTCTGTTTCTTCTTCTGTTTCTTCCTCTGTTTCTTCTTCTGTTTCTTCCTCTGTTTCTTCTTCTGTCTCTTCTTCTGTTTCTTCCTCTGTTTCTTCTTCTGTTTCTTCCTCTGTTTCTTCTTCTGTCTCTTCTTCTG
>JACPTZ010000076.1 GCA_016192525.1 Planctomycetota bacterium | reverse complement strand
TCATTGTGGTGCCATATGTTGAAGACTCGTCGGGGACAAACTGGTCGTCGGGCATCGATCGGACGCCACCGGGTAAAGGGCAGATACGGATTCTGCATGACTTTACGGACGAGGGACGGCGGGGGACGTTCGCCCTTGGCCACACTTGCGCACTTGCGCCATGGTGCACTTGCGCAAGTCCGCAAACCGTGGATCACTTGGTTCGGGTTGGGGCGACCGGCCGGGGGGGAGGGCTGCCCTCCGCCTGGAGCCGCCGCACCTGTCGGAGGTGCGGGGCCAGGCGGTTCACGAGGAACTCCTCGACGGTCTCGTTCGAAGGGCCGGCCACCTGGTCCCGGACCCGTTCCAGTTCGATCTCCGCCCGGGCCATCGTGCGATGGCCGCCCGCGGAGCCGATCGCGGCAAAGGCGCTCTCCGCGAGGCGCCCCGCGTGCTTCTGGTATCCGTCGCAGCGGAAGACCACCACCAGCCGTCCCCCCGCGATTCCCCCCACGATCACCCACGAGATCTCGTTCATCCTCATGAAGAAGTCGGCGATGTGCACGCAGACGTCCGCGCTCTCCACCAGTCCGAGGTGGGCGAAAACGAGATCGCGCACCACCCTCTTCCGGAGGAGGGCGATGCCGAAGTAGTCCAGCGTGTTCGCCGTGAACTGGGAGAGCTCGATCTTCCGCACCAGGTGCTTGTCCGCGTGTCCGTAAAGAAACTTCAGGGCGGCGATGTCCTCCTCGGCCAGCGACCTCTGGAAGTTGTTCGTGTCCACCTTGAGCCCGTAGTAGAGCGCGGTGGCCACCCGGCGCGACATCCGCTCGCCCGTCTGCATGTAGTACTCGGTGAGGATCGCCGAAGTGGCCCCGGTTCGGGGCCGGATGTCCGTGAAGGGGGCCTCCGGCCCGATGGCGCGCGGGTGGTGGTCGATGACAATGTCAAACCGGGGCGCCGGCTGAAGCGTGAAGAAGCTCGGCTGGCAATCGACGCACGCGATCACCTCGTGCGACGCGAGCATCGAAGCCTCGTACGGAATTGCCGAGATGGAGAGCATCCGCATCATCGCCCGGTTTTCGAGTCTCCCCACTTCCCCGGTATAGGCGACCGTCATCTGGTCCGGGTTCTTGCGCAGGAGTCCCTTGAGGGCGATGGCGCTGGCGAGGGCGTCGGGGTCGGGATTGCCGAAGATCAGGATCAGCAGTCGGCGGGCGCCGTTGGCGAGCTCGCGAAGGCGCCGGACCCGCCGTATGGTGGCGGCCTTGTGAAGGATGGCGTGGAGTTCCCCTTCGCCCCGGAGGTCTTCGTTGCGGACATCCACCTCCGGAAACTCGCGCTGAAGCGACGCCCCCTCCCCGGAAGTCACGGCCGTGATCGCCGCGGCCGTCCCCTGCGCCACCAGCCTCTGGATCACCGTTCGAAGGAGCGCGGCATCGTCCACCGCCGCAATCACGAGATCCTGACGGTCCAGCACGATCCGGGACTGCAGCAGATCCACCGACTCCAGAGGACCATTGACCACCGGCACGTCGAGAGACGATAGCTCCACGGCCGTGGTGGGGTCAGGGCTGACCGCGGTGACCGGGTAGCGCTTTCGGGCAAAGGTCCGGGCGATTTCGAGGAAACGATGCCCCTTGCCGATGACGACGACTCTCATGGTTTTCCTGGAGCGGGGGGCGGGACGATGGGGACGAAACAATGTTAGCAGATGGAGCGGGGGTGAGGCAATGGAATTGGAGCGCACGAGGCAAGATATGCGCCCTGCATAAGTTGCGTCTCAGGGCTGCACCGGCGCAGGAAGAGGGAAAGGGGGAGGCGGGATCAGGATCGATTGACCCGGACGAGGGTCACTTCCCAGGTCATCTGGATTTCACCTCGCTCCAGGAGCGCGCCGACGACCTGGGCGATGCCGGCGGATCGCCACAAGACCGTCTCAATGCCTCGACGCCGGCCGTCGCGAGACCGCGAGACCAGGGTCAGGGAGGAGTCGGTCGCCAGCGCCGTTCCTGAGAGTTGAGAGGGACAGGAGGAATTGGACAGGCTGAACGTCCAACGCGGAGTCGGAACCGTGCGGCGGAGGCGGTAGGTGGAACTGTATCGGCGTCCCGGATCAGAAGCGAATCGCACCGTTCCCTCGATGACGACTCCGCTCCTGATCTTGCGGATGGTTGTGCTTCCGCTTACCCGCGAAGGCGGGCCCTTCGGAGTATGGAAGAGTCCGACCGCCTTCCATCTCGCGGGAATGAGGAAGAAGTGTGCCGCCGAGGGGTTACTTCTCGGTCTGGAGGTCCCTGGCATCGAAATCCTTCTCGCACTTCCGGGCGTCGGTCCAGATGTCGAGGCTCACCGCCTTCAGTTGCGAGGGCGGGATGCTCAGGCCTTCGAGGGCGATGAAGCCTTCGTCCCTCACCCACATCACGGCGAAGCGCTCCTGCACGCGCTTCTCCGCGATCCCCTCCTTGAGAAGGAGGGTCACGGTTCCGTGAGGGTTGCTGACCAGGACTCCGCTTCTGTTGATCAGGCGCAGAGAGGAGATGATCGTCCCCCCCAGCGCGAAGGGGGACTGCTTCAGGACCGGGACGAACTGCGCCGAGGCGAGCTCGGGGAAATCGTAAAAGTCGACGGCGAAGGCCCGGTTGCCGAGGTAGATGGCCTGCCAATCGAGGATGTACGTGGTGACGTCGTCGAAGCCGTCCCGGATCTCGCGGGTCGTCTTGGGAAAGGTCTCTTCCAGGTAGGTGGCGAGCGCCCGACCTCGCTCGGTCCGGTTGACCGGGACTCCCAGATCGATCATCACCGTCGGATCGCCCGCGGCCCTCTGCCGGATCGCCCGGATGCGATGGTCGAGGACGGGACCCAGCGTCCAGATCTCATTCAGGTACCGGGTCGCGCCGGCGACATCCACGCGCTGATCCCTGAACTTCCCGCGCAGCGTCTCGACTTCCCGACGGAGCGTCGGGACACGGGCCTGCTCGTCGCACATCTCGGTGTAGATGTCCTTGGGGACCGGCTTCGGGGGCGATTTCTTCTCGAGCTTGACGGCCTCCAGCCGGAGCAGGATGTCATCGATGGACATCGGCGTCGACGGGTTGGCGGCGTCCCCGAAAACGCGGTCGATGGCGACCAGGTATTCCTGCATGTCCGGCTTGCGGGCGTCGCCGGATCCCCCCCCCCGGATGGCCCCGCTGCGGCCGGTCTCGCTCCGCTCGCGGGTGCCGAAGTAGTAGGCTACAGCCCCGACGACCGCCAGGAGCAGCACGATCAGGA
Source organism: Planctomycetota bacterium (assembly GCA_016192525.1). Taxonomy (GTDB): domain Bacteria; phylum Planctomycetota; class MHYJ01; order JACPTZ01; family JACPTZ01; genus JACPTZ01. Next base: position 15,414 of record JACPTZ010000076.1, on the reverse strand, counting down.
TCGGGTTCGGCCCCCCGGCGGCGCGCTTCGCCCTCATCGTGGCGATCTGTTCGTCTTTGGCGGACCGCTCCGCCTCCAGGAGCGCCTTGTTGGCCCGGTCGAGCTTCATCATGTACCGGGATTCGAGAGCCTTCAACTGCGCCGGCGTCCCCGGAACGCCGTCCGGCACGCCGGCCGGAGTGGGAAGCCCCCACGCGTGGCGCAGGAACTCGATCAGACCCCGTTCTTCGCCTCTGAAGGTTCCGTCGGCCTGGGCCACGTTCTGCATCTCGCGGACGACGGCCGCCTTGAGGATCGGAGTCCTGATCCGGCCCGGGATCTTCTGGATCTCGTAGACCTTGTAGTCCGGTTTTCCCAGCGGAGGGAGTTCGAACTCCTTCACGTACCGCTGGATGATGTCGTCCTCCGGCTTCGCGATCTTGCGATCCATCGCGGCCACGGAGATCAGACACTGTACGAAGGCGAGTCGTTCGTCCGGAGTCCCGGCCATCGGGGCGTCCCTCCCGAGATGGGGTAGCGGCGCGGAATTCTAGCAGGGGGGGGGCTGCGGGGCAAGAAACTTTGAGGGAAAGATGTCTGTCGGATATCATCGGGCGATGGGACCGGAACAGGCCTGCATCTGCACGGGACTCGGGGCGGTCTCGCCCGGTGGCTGGGGCGTGGCGGCGCTCAGGGCGGCGGGAGGGGGGGCCCGGGCGGAGCCGCCGGTTCCACCCGGCGACCGGCACGTTCCCGCGGCCCCAACCGAGGTGTCTGCCGCGCTCCCCGATGCCCGCCGCATGGCCGGCGTCTCCCGGTTCGCTTTCGCCGCCGGATTGGAGGCCTTTCTCGCCTCCGGTCGCCGGTCGCCGCCCGGCGGGAAGTCCGCGGATGTCTCCCTGCTCCTCACGACCACCCATGGCGCGGCGCATCAGACCGTCGAATTCGCCGAAACCCTCCTCCGGGAGGGTCCGTCTCGGGTGAGTCCGATGCTCTTCTCCACCAGTGTTCTGAATGCGCCGGCTTCTCACCTTACCCAGGGACTCGGTCTCACCGGCTCCTGCACCACCGTCGTCGCGGGGGAGGAGGGCTGGGAGCGCCTGCTGCGGCTGGTTCCGGTGCTGTTGGCGGAACCGGGGGTGACGGCGGTGCTCGCCGTCGCCGCGGCGGAGCTCGAGCCGGTCGTGGAGGAGGTCTACCGGCGATCGGGTCGGACGGGCCCCTTCGGCGAAGGGGCGGCGGCGGCGTTGTTCGAGAGGGCCGTCCCAGACTCTTCCGCGACCCTCCTTCCGGCCCCGGTGTTTTCTGGCGACCGCGTGAGCGAAGACATGCTGCGGCGCGTGCGCGAGCGATTCGGCGAGGCGTTTGCCGTGACCGAGGCGTGGGGGTGGATTCTGGAGGGCGGCCCGCATGCGCCGGAGCACGGCGTTCATTAGCGCCCTCGGACTCGTCACTCCCTTCGGCCGGGGCCGGGATCGGTTCCGCTCCGCCATCGCCCGCGGCGAGTCGGCCGTCTCCTCGGAGCGAGTTCCTGCCCCGCTGCGCCCGTGGCCCCCCCTGGCCGCCGGCGTTCCGGTGGACCTGGCCCACGGCGGGGACCGGGTCGCCGAGTGGCTCGAGGCCGCCGCGGCCGAGTGCACGGATGACGACACCTCCGCGACCCTTCCCCTCCCGGAGCGCCGGGCTCTCGTCTTCGCGACCACCCTCGGCGGCCTCCCGCGCCATCTCGACGGAATGGTCCCGTCACGCGCGGGGGCCATCGCCTGCGAGGCCCCCGTCCGCCCGATGGCGCGTCGGCTCGACATTCGCGGACCGATCGAGACGATCAACGTGGGGTGCGCCTCCGGGCTGGCGGCTCTGGCCAGGGCGGGGGAATTGCTGGAGACCGGCGAGGCGGAAACCGTCTACGTCGCCGGGTCCGACGCGCTCACCCGGATGACGGCTGCAGGTTTCGCCTCCCTCCAGGTGCTGGCGCCGGATGCGGTCCGACCGTTCGACCGGGAGCGTCGCGGAATGGCGCTGGGCGAGGGCGCGGTTGTCTTGCGCCTGGGAGCCCCTTGGGGTTCCCCCCTCTCCGCAGGGGAGGGGACAGGGGGAGGAGCGGGGGCTGTGCGGCCGAGGCCCCACCTGCTCGGCTGGGGCCTCACCTCCGACGCCCTCCACCTCACCGCCCCGGATCCCTCAGGAACCGGCCTCGCCCGCGCCGGTCGGATCGCGCTCGCCCGCGCGGGTCTCTCCCCGGAGATGATCGGAGGCGTCATCGTGTCCGGCACGGGTACAGTCCAGAGCGACCGCTCCGATGCCGCCGCGCTCCGCCTTCTCTTCGGCGACGCCGTTCCGCCCTTCACCGCGCCGAAGTCCCTGTACGGCCACGCGCTCGGACCCGCCGGCCTGCTCGACATGGCCACCGCCGTCGTGGCCCTGACGACGGGGTCTCTCCCCCCAACGTCGGGATTCAGGCGCCCCGATCCGGAGTGTCTTGGCTTAAGGCCCGTCACCGGGCCGGTCCCGCTGCCGCGGAGTGCCTCGATACTCGTTCTGCACTCTGCCTTCGGGGGTCAAAACGCGGCGGTGGCGGTGCGGGGGGAGTCGTCCTACTGAAAAATCACCGGCAGCTTGTGCGCCACGCTCTGCTTCACGAGTCGCTGCAGGACCAGGAAGCCGAACTTCACCCAGAACCGGTCCGCGGAGTTGAACGACGACTCGAACTGCGCGATGTTCGCCTCGGTGGCCTCGACGAAGTCCTTCATCCCCTTGATCTTGAAGGACGACTCCACCTTCAGCTCGCGGTTCATCCGGTCGAGTTCCTCCGCGGCGCGGATGGAGCTCGCCACGGGCACCAGGTCGGCGCCGCTCTCGGGCTGGATGTTGAACGGTTCCGGGAAGTCCACGGGCAGGTAGTAGGACTGGCGCTCCCGGTGGCGCAGGACGTGCATGAAGGAGTTCGGCTCGAAACGGTTCTCGAGGAGATCCGGCTGGCTGGGGTTCTGGATCTCGTTCGCGTACTGGCGCACTTCCTGGAATACGCCCATCTTGTCGATCCGGATGTGGCAGGCGGTGGGGGCTTCGGACTTGTCCCAGTCCGCCGGGAGTTCCACGCCCTGGGCCGCCAACTCCGCGCGGATCAGCTTGAGGATCCGCGTCAGCCGGCGCTTCTGCCTCCAGAGTTCAAGCGTGCTGTAGTTCGGGCGGTTCGCGTTCAACTCGGCCCAGAACGGTTCGACGCGCGCGTCGAATTGCATCCTCACCGGGGCGGCGGCGCGCGGGGCCTTCTTCGGGATGGAATCGGTCGGCTTCATGCGTCGGTCTCACTTCGGTCGGCGGAAGAATCGGCTGGAATCGCGCGCCCCGGGCGGACGCTTTCCGAAGTCGCTCAGCGGGCGGCGAGTGGGTGCGGATCGTCCGGAGATCGGGCGCCGGGCGGGCGGCGCCTTGGCCGGGGCGGCCTCGGCCTCAGGGTCGTACTGGAGACTCTTGTATCCCTCGATCTGCGCCTGGATGTCTTCGACGACTTCCGCGGCGTTCTGGTAGCGGATCTCCTTCTCCTTCGCCATCATTTTCTCGATGAAATAGTGCATGTGCTGCGAGATGGTGCCGCTCTTCACGGCGGACGACTTCAGCTCGGCGAGGCACTGGGCGGCCATGATCTCCATGTTGTCGGTTCCGGTGAACGGGACTTCCCCGAGCACCATGTGGTAGAGGGTGGCGCCGAGGGAGTAGATGTCGCTCCGGACGTCGAGATCGCCCTGCCCCTGCGCCTGCTCGGGGGACATGTACTGCGGGGTTCCGCACGTCATGCTCTCGCCGCCCTCGCTGGCGCCGATCTGTTTGGCGAAGCCGAGGTCGCACAGTTTCAGGATGCCGTCCTCGGGCATGAGGATGTTGTCGGGCTTGATGTCGCGATGGACGATCCCCTGGGCCTGCATGTATTCGAGGGCGCGGGCGATCTGCACGATGATGTTGAGCGCCGTCTCCTCGTCGAGCGTGCCGCGTTCGGTGATCAGGGTCTGGACCGACTTCCCCTCGATCAGGTCCATGGCGAGGTAGTAGAGGTTGTTTGAGCAGCCGTGCGCCACCCCCTTCACGATATTGAGGTGCTCGAACGAACAGAGCAGTTCCGCCTCCCGGACGAACCGGGCGAGGAAGAGCGGGTTCTTGACGTGATGCGGGTAGAGGATCTTGAGCGCCACCTCCCGCTGGTCCTCTTCGCGCAGGGCGCGGAAGACGGTGGCCATGCCTCCGCTCCCGAGTTTGCCCACGATCTGAAGGCCCGGCACCGGCTGTGGCGGAGTTCCGCCCGGCTTCGGCGCGGCGGGTGGCGCGGGCGTTCCCCGGGGGGGCACGGGTGGCCGGCTGCCCCGGCCCGCGGCCGCAGGGTCTTGCCTGAGAACGGCCGACCCGCTGCTCGAGGGCTTGGCGGCGGCCGTGGGGGGGGCGAGCGGCCTTGCGCCCGTGCCGGTGGGCGCCGCCTGGGGTGGCACGGGCGGCTTGCGGCCCGTGCCCTCAGGGGGAGATTCAACGGTCGGAGCCGGTGTCGCTTCCGGCGTCGCCCGGAGGGTGGGCCGCGACGCCAGCGAATCAATCTGCGCCTGGGAGAGGACCCCCTTGTCCAGGAGGTACGCGGCGAAGGTCTTCGACTTTCCCGCCTGCTCGAGCCCCTTCAGCTGGCGGAAACACTCGGTCGCCTCTTCCTTGGAGAGGAGCTTCTGCACGATTGCGGCGTTCGCAAGGTCGACATCCGCCTGGGTGATCATCGTGCCCCGATGATAGCAGGGGGAGTGGGGCGCGTCAATTGCCACGCGTCACTCCAATGCTCCTTCGTTTCTGCCGCTCCCGCAAGTCCATGTCATTCCGAGCGCGGCGAGGAATCCGCCCGCCATGCGGTCTCTCCCCTCAAGGGCGCCCCGAATGCGGTTGACGCTCCCTGCGGGCGCTGCTATCATCCCGACATGGCCGAAGCGAAGCCGCTGGTGCAGATGGAACTGTGCAAGATCATCCTCGCGGAGTCGCGCGAAGAACAGATCATCGTGCTGCAGGAGCTGGAGGGCGACCGGAGCTTTCCGATCGTCATCGGGCGGATGGAGGTGCAGGCGATCCGCCGTCCGTTCACCGGCGAAGATCCGCCGCGACCGATGACGCACGATCTCCTGACGAACGTGATCACGGAGTGTGGCGGGAGGCTGGAACGGGTGAGCATCCATACCCTCCGGAGCAACACCTTCTTCGCGAAACTCTCGATCCGTCTGAACGGCAAGATGGTTGAAGTGGACGCGCGGCCGAGCGATGCGATTGCCGTGGCCGTCCGTCTGAGCGCGCCGATCTTCGTGGCCGAGTCCGTGCTGGAGGAGGCGGCGAAGAGCTGAGGGCGCAGCCCCGCCCGCGCGCGGAACCCGGGATGGTTGCTTCTTCTGTCTTTTCTTCTTCTGTTCCTGACCCCCGGCCCCTGTTCCCTGACCCCTGCCGCGGAGGGGTGCCAGAGCGGTCTATCGGGGCGGTCTTGAAAACCGCTGTCGCCGCAAGGTGACCGTGAGTTCGAATCTCACCCCCTCCGCCAACGGCAGGGGACAGGGGTCAGGGGACAGCGGGCAGGGGAGAGGGGTTTGCGATCGGAGATCCGGTGCTGCGACGACTCGCCCTTTTGTCGCTGGCGACGACAGGCCTCCTCGGTCCCTACCGGGAAGGCCGGGCGGATGGCTGGGACGACATCGCGCGGGAACTCGCCTCGCGCCACGTCGGAATCGTATACTCCCAGGCGCACCACGCGGTTCCCGTCTCGGTGGGAGTCGATTTCATCGGCCTGGAGATCGCGATCGAGTTCGACATGGGGGTCTGGGCGGGGACCGGCTCGATCATCCTGAGCGGTCCGGAGGGATCGCGTTCCCTCTTCCGGGGGGACAAGGTTCCCGGATTCGAGGGCGTGACGGTGAAGCGGGTGGAGCAGAATGCGGTGATCTACGAGTACGCGGGGGAGGAGAGGCGGGTGTCGTTCCCGTGAACGCGCGGCGCGCTGCTGGGGCGGGCCGCGCGGGGCCACGGAGTGACGGAATGACGAAGTAACGATCTGGCAGAGTGTGGATCGATGGAGTAACCGAGGAAGAGACGGAGGGTGAGGGCGGTACGGCGAAGGACACTGATCGGGTAATTCGGGCGCGGGACCCCCATCCCCCGCGCCCCTGTCCCCCGACCACTGCCTTTCGCGGAGCGGTGGCAGAGTGGTCGATTGCGGCGGCTTGCTAAGCCGTTATACGGGTTATACCTGTATCTAGGGTTCGAATCCCTACCGCTCCGCCAGTATTCGACGCCGTAGCGGGACCCTCGTCCCTCTCACTTCGCTCGCGCCCACCTGGACATGTACCTTCCATAGAGCCTCCGGAGCGATTCGTCGAGGACGAACGGGTCCGGCGCCGCCCGGCGCACGAGACGCAGATCCGCGGGATCCTCCTGGACCAGGACGATCTCAAGGGCGGTGCTCAGGTCGTACTTGCCGAGGTTGGCCTCGCCGAGCCAGCGTTTCGCCGTTTCCACGGCCCACCCGCGGTCGGCCTCGTACCACTCCCGAAGTGCCCACGCGTCACGATCCCGTTTGACCCGGCGCTGGAGCGACGCACGCAATTCAGGGCTGAGCAGAGGGATCGTCTCGGGACCCAGCCACCCCGCCCCTGATTCCGCACCGCTGGAGAGAGCGATCTTGAGCAGTCTCTCGGCCGCGTCACGGTCCGTCCGCAGGAGCCGCGCCCACACCCGGGACGGGAACGCGATCCGGTCCAGTTCCGAGAGCTCCCGGATCCACTCTCCCAGCCGGCGCAGGACGGACTCCCGGTCGGGGCGCGAAGAGCCAAGCACCCCCACCATGAATGTATGCAGATGAGCCGTGGCTTCGTAGGCGAGGCTCCCCTCCTTGTCCCGGGGAAACTCCCACGGGGCATGGGACATGAACCGTTTCCACGATTCCTCATCGCCCATCTCCGCCAAGGACGCGATGCACGAGTCCTCGATGTCGCACCAGTTGCCTCGCTCCCGATCCACCTTCTCCAGGAGCGCTTCAAGCGCTTCTCGAACCTCCGCTCCTCCGATCTTGCTCAGGCCGACCGCCGCCGCCTCCGCGAACTCCGGGGAGTCGAGACCCGCCCACTCCTGAAATCGAGGCAGGTCCTCCGCCGTCGGGGCCTTGGCTATCGCGATGGCGGCGAGGAGACGCCGTGCGCCGACGGGCTCGCCGGAGACGGGCTCGCCACCGAGAATCTCACGGCCCAGCCCGGCCAACTGAGGCTCCTCGATGTCCCCCAAGACGCCCCAGAGACCGCCCGCTCGATCGCGCAGGGATACGACACCGCCACCCTCTTCGATCGTGTACGCGGCGCTCATCGATTTCTCGGGATCCATGGGCGACTCGGCCGGACCTCCCTCGGTGAAGTCGTCGGTCTTGGGGACCTCTCCCCCCGACGACACAGCCGCGGAGTCCCCCTCGAGGATCGACTTCGCGATCCGGAGTCTGACGTCTCGCGAGGCCCACTTGAGGTGGGCCCTCGCCCACTCGCAGATCCCCGGTTCATCGGAGAGCAAGGCGCGGCGGATGAGTTCGGGCTCGAGATCCCCCGGCCGGTCTGGCGGAGCGAGGAACGCGTACTTGGATCGAAACAAGTAGCGCGACCCCTCCCGACTTGGAAGCGGCCGCCGCCTCGGGGCACAGGCCGCGAGGGCCGTTTCCGCGACGAACGGGTCCGGGTCCGAAGTCAGGCGGACAAGATGGGCCCTCGCCTCAGCCGCGTCGAGCCGGCCCAGGGCATTCACGGCATAGACCCGGAACAGACGATCCTTGCTGGAGGTCAGGCGGATGAGAGTCTCCCTGGCCCCGGGGTCGCCCTGAACGGCACAGATCTCGGCGCACAGCCCCTGCATGTAGGGGTGTGCCCACTCTCCCCCCAGATGGCGCACCGCCAGTTCCGGGTAGTAGTTTCCCAGATGGCGTGCGGCGGCCTGCTGAAGCCGGAGCGAGGAGGAGTGGAGCATCACCTCCAGCTCGGTCAAGGCGACGCGTTCGCCCCGGGCCTCGATCCGGTCCAGCACGTAGGCGCCCAGGGTCCATCGTCGCGAAATGTCATAGCCGGTGTGCGAGACATGAATGCCTTGCCGGTCCTGGACGACCCACAGCCTTGGCCAGAGCACGGTGCGGAACGGCATCAGCGGCGGAAAACGCTCCCAGTTCGGGTAGGACTGGTCGGTCGACGTGATGACCGTCTCGCGTCCGTCGGAGAGGAAACTCGTCAGGGATCGCGTGGCCTCTTCACCCCGGATCCCGGAGAGGACATCGGCGGCGAGGAAGGGAACGAGGCCCTCTCCCTCCGCGATGCACCTCTGCGCGAACGGCCGTCCCCGGGCCTCCTTCCATCCCTTGAGCAGTTCCAGCACCTGTTGCTTGCAGACCGGACCCCCGGCATCGGCTCGCTCGATGAAGGTGCCGGCGTACTTTCTCATTCCCTGGGCCGTGGAAAGCGCTTGTCGGTGCAGTGAGCAACTCCACATGTGCTCCCACTTGAAGACATCGTCGCTCTCCCAGACCTCACAGAGGCACTTCGCCGCCTCTGGATCCTGCACCTCGGCGAGTTCCTCGACGGCCTCGAAGAGCGCTTCGGCGGGGACGCGGAAGCCTGCGAGGTCCTCCGGCTCCCGCGGGTTATCCTTCCGCCATTTGACCACGGCTGCGCTGACCTCTTCCCTGGCGGCACGAAAGGTCTGGATCTTGCGCGGCCCTCTCGCCGACGATCGTTCGGGTGTGGTGCATGAGGGCGCCGCGAGGACCGCCGGCAAAAGGGCGGCGGCCGCGAGACGAAACGTGATCTGTCGCACTCCCACGAAATCCTCCTCCCCTTCGTCGCCCTCAAGCGGCAGCCATCCACCTCCTGGGGCGCGATCTGCAGTCGAGAGTGCCTCAGTGCGCCCTGACGCCTGTCCGCCATCTGTGTGGCGGGGGACGCACTATGAACGTCTCGCCGTAAGAGGTTACCGCATTGTCATCCTGAGCCCAGCCGGCCGCCGCTTGGCCGGGTGGGCGAAGGATCACCGGCGTCGGAGTCTGCAAACCGCACACGCTGGTGATCCTTCGCCTCGGCCTGCGGCCGAGGCTCAGGATGACATTGGGACGGGACGGTGACCTCGTACGTTTCGCCTTGTGTCCGATCACGATCGCTGCTGCGCATCGCGGCGCCAGGCCTTGACACGGTCGACCAGCGGGTCTCCGTCCGTGGCGAGTCTTACGAAGTGGTCGAACGCGGCGATCGCTTCTGCGATTCGCCCTTTTCTGGTCAAGACGAGTCCCTGCGCGGCAAAGGCATAGTAGGGTTCATGGGGATCCAGCGACAACGCCCGCTCGGTGTCCGCCCACGCCTCGTCATCCCGCTCGAGGAGCGCCCGGGCCAGCGCGCGGTTGCTATACCCCAGCGGATTGTCGGGGTCTCTCCCGATGCCCGCGTCGCAGTCGTCTTCGGCCCCTCTCAGGTCGCCCGACATGAGCCGAAGGTGCGCCCGCTGCACGAATAGACCTGGATCGTCCCCGTCTCTCCGAACAGCCTCATCCAGGTCTTTCAGGGCCTCAACGTGGAGTCCCAGAGCTCCGTACGCCTCGGACCTGAATCCCCAGGCTTCCTGGAGGTCCGGATCGCGGGCGATCGTGACATTGAGATCCTCCAGGGCCTCCCGCGTGCGGCCCATCCGCAGGAGCGCCCAGCCGCGGCACATCCGACCGTAGACGTCTTCCGGAGCCATGGCCAGCGCCTCGTCGAAGTCGGCCAGGGCTTCCTTCCAGCGAGCCAGGGCTCCCCAGACGCGACCGCGCGCGATGCGGACGTTCACGTTCATCGGCTCGAGATCGACGGCCCGGTCGAGGTCTTCGAGGGCGGCCTCGGGGTCCTCCCGATCCAGCCGGGCTTCCGCGCGCAGGAGCAGGGTGGCCGCATCCTCCGGCTCCAGTTCCTCCGCGAGCTCCGGATCAATCTCGATCGCCCGCCGGAAGTCGTCGAGCGCCCGGGCGGCGTCCCCCATGCCGGATCGCAACCGACCCCGTTCGATGTACAGGGACGGCTCGTCAGGATTCAATTTGATGGCCCGGTCGAGACAGGAGAGCGCGGCCTCCGGCTCCCCCGCCTCAAGATGCCGGGCGGCCTCGTCGGCCAACGCCCCGGCCTTATCGGGCTCAGGGGTGTGGAGCGGGGGGATGTCCGTCATGGCTTCTCCACCTCAGCCTGGGCTCCCGTGCGGCGGTCACCTCGTCGAACCGACCCACGCTGCGGGTGGTCGGGGCGGCGTGGAGCTTCTCCGGAGCGGCCTTCGCCTCGGCGGCGATGGCCAGCATGGCGTCGCAGAAGGCGTCGAGCGTCTCCCGGCTCTCGGTCTCGGTCGGCTCGATCATGATCGCCTCGTGGACGATGAGCGGGAAGTAGACCGTCGGCGGATGGAAGCCGTGGTCGATGAGCCGCTTCGCGATGTCCATCGTCCGGACTCCGTACTTCTTGAACCGCTCGCCGGTGAGCACGCACTCGTGGTAGCAGGGGCGGTCGTAGGCAAGCGGATAAGTGTCCTTGAGACGAGCGGCGATGTAGTTCGCATTCAGCACCGCATGCTGACTCAAGCGGCGCAGCCCCTCCGGGCCGAGCGACCGCAGGTAGGCGTAGACGCGGGCGTAGACGCCGAAGTGCGCCGCGAAACAGCGGACTCTGCCGATCGACTTCGGGCGTGCGGAGTCGAGAACGAACGAGTCGCCGCGCCGGGCCACGACCGGTACGGGCAGGTACGGCTCGAGATGCTTCTTCACCGCAATCGGCCCCGCGCCCGGGCCGCCTCCCCCGTGCGGCTGCGAGAAAGTCTTGTGGACGTTCAGGTGCATCACGTCGACCCCGAAATCGCCGGGCCGGGCCGCGCCGACGATCGCGTTCATGTTCGCGCCGTCCATGTAGACCTGACCGCCGCATCCGTGGACCAGCGCCGCAATCTCCTCGATCGACTCCTCGAACTGGCCCACCGTGTTCGGGTTCGTGATCATCAGGCAGGCCACCTCGTCACGGAGGTGCTTCTTGAGTTCCGCGAGGTCGACCAGCCCGTGCCGGTTCGACTTGATCTCCTTGTAGGCGAAGCCGCCCAGGGTGCACGAGGCCGGATTGGTGCCGTGCGCGGAGTCAGGGGCGAGGACAAGCCGGCGCTTGCGCCCCTGCGGTGTCTCGGAGTGGAACGCCCTCACGACCATGAGGCCGGTCATCTCGCCGTGCGCCCCGGCGGCCGGCTGGAGCGAGCAGGCGTCCATTCCGGCGATGGCGGCGAGAATCCGCTCCGTCTGCCAGAGCAGTTCCAGCGCCCCCTGTGAGGCCTCCGGCGGGGTCTGCGGGTGCAGCCGGGCGAAGCCGGGAAGGGCCGCCGACTTCTCGTTCACGCGCGGGTTGTACTTCATCGTACAGGATCCGAGCGGATAGAAGTTCGTGTCGATGGAGAAATTGAGCTGTGAGAGCCGGGTGTAGTGCCGGACGACCTCCAGCTCTCCCACCTCCGGGAGCGCCGGCGGAGCGCGGCGGAGCGCGGCACCGGCGAGGAGGGATTCCACCGGCCTCGACGGAACGTCCAGCCCGGGAAGTCGTACTCCCGGGCGACCGGGTCGGCTCATTTCGAAGATCAGGGGCGTCGGGGCCATCTCAGGTCAACCGCCAATGGCGCCAATTGGGAGAACCGCGAATGGCGCGAATTACGCGAATTGCGACAAGGACAACAGAAGAAACGGAAAACGGAAGAAGAGAATAAGACGGAAGAAGAGACAGGGGAAATGCGGCCAGGCGAAACAGAAACAGAAGAAACAGAGACGTCACCGGGTTTCGTGTGGGTAAAGATCAAGGATCGCACGGAGGCCGCGCAAGCGAGGGCGCCCCGGCCCAATGGAACAGATCGCCGACCTGTCCGGCTTCCCGCTCCCCGCTGCGGCGGACGGATGCCGCCGCCCGGCAGCACCTGCAGCGGGGCCATGCGCAAATGAGCTAAAGGCCCTGGTTTCTTCTTCTGTTTCTTCTTCTGTCTCTTCTTCTGTTTCTTCTTCTGTCTCTTCTTCTGCCGTCTTCCTTCCCACTTTCTCTTCTCAATTCGCGTAATTCGCGGTCGGCTCCCTTGGCGCCATTCGCGGTCACCTCCCCAGGGCCGTCGTGAGCGCCTCGACGTGAGCCCTCGTCGTGAGCTCGGTCGCACACAGAAGCCAGCGGTTCGGCGCGTCGGGCCAGTACTTTCCAAGATCGACTCCGCCGAGAATCCCCTCCCTCAGCAGCCGCGCATTGAGTTCCCGCGCCGGGATCGGCGTCTCGACCACAAACTCGTGGAAGAACGGACCCGGGCTGAGGACGCGGTAGCCGGGGACCTTCGCCACCTCGTCCGCGAGGAAGTGCGCCTTCTGGACGCACTGCGTCGCCACTTCGTACAGCCCCGCGCGACCGAGCAGCGCCATGTGGATCGTCGCGCGGGTGGCGAGGAGCCCCTGGTTCGTGCAGATGTTTGAGGTCGCCTTGGCCCGCCGGATGTGCTGCTCTCGGGTCTGAAGGGTGAGCACGTAGCCGCGGCGCCCGTCGTGGTCCCGGGCCTCGCCGACGATCCGCCCCGGCATCTTCCGGACGAACGTCTCGCGGGCCGTCACGAAGCCGAACCAGGGACCGCCGTACGAGACCTCGCACCCGAGCGGCTGTCCCTCGCCGACGGCGATATCGAACCCCGCCTCCCCCGGCGTCTCGAGGAGCATGCAGGCGATCGGGTTGACGCAGGCGACGGCGAGCGCGCCCGCTCCATGTGCGATCGACGCGGTGCGGCGCAGGTCCTCGATCCCGCCGTAGAAATTGGGCTGCGCGATGACCACCGCCGCGGTCTCGGATCCGATGCGCTTCTGCATCGCGTCGAGGTCGGTGGGGCCGTACCCGGTCGCCGGCACCACCTCCACCCGTGCGTCGAGACCGGCCACGTAGGTGCGGAGGACCTGGAGATACTCCGGGTGCAGCGTGGCGGGGACGACGACGGCAGGGCGGTCGGTGACGTCCATCGACATCAGCACGGCCTCGGCCAGGGCCGAGGCGCCGTCGTAATGTGAGGCGTTGGAGACGTCGAGCCCCGTCAGCTCGCACATCAGGGTCTGGTACTCGTAGAAGATCTGGAGGCTGCCCTGGCTCACCTCGGGCTGGTACGGCGTGTAGGCCGTGAGAATCTCGCCGCGCGAAACGAGGGCGTCGACGGCCGCCGGGATGAAGTGAACGTAGGCGCCTCCGCCGAGAAAGCAGGGGCCCGCATCGACCGTGCGGTTCTTTCCGGCGAGCGACTGCAGGTGCGGGAGGAGGGAGGCCTCGGGGAGCGCGGCCGGAACGTCAAGCAGTCCCTGGAGCCTCAGGCGGGAGGGGATCGTCTCGAACAGCGCGTCGATCGAGGGCTTCCCGATGACCCGGAGCATTTCGGCGACGTCATGCGGCGTATTCTGGATGTAGGGCATGGTCGAGGACTATTCGTCGTCTTCCTCGTCCTCGTCTTCTTCCTCCTCCTCTTCCTGTTCCGCCTCCAGGAACTCCTCGTACTGCGCCGCGGAGAGGAGGTGCTCGAGTTCGGCGGCATCGTCGACCCGGACCCGGACGAGCCAGCCTTCGTCGAATGGGTCCTTGGCGAGCAGGTCGAGGTTGGCGGGAAGTTCCTCGTTGATGGCGACCACTTTTCCGCTCAGGGGGGAGATGAGGTCGCTGACCGCCTTCACCGACTCGACCTCTCCGAACGGGGCGTCCTGCTCCACGGCATCGCCCGCCTGAGGAAGGTCGATGTGGACGAGGTCGCTCAGCTGGGCGACGGCAAAGTCGGTGATCCCGACCACCGCCTCATTCCCCTCCATCCGGACCCATTCGTGCGACTCGGTGTACTTGACGTCCTTCGGGCGCATGGTGAATTCCTCGCGCGCGCTCGGGGAGGGCAGGAGGCGCGGCGGTCGGAAGGAATCGGCGCCGGAGCGGAAGGCCCTTCCCGGGGGCGGTCGCATGGTAGCAGAAGGGAAAGGACCGTCAAGATTTTTTCCGGAAGAAAAAGCGCGCTACCGCTTCGAGAACTGGAAGGAGCGCCGGGCGCCGCGGCGGCCGTACTTCTTGCGTTCCTTCATGCGGGGATCGCGGGTGAGGAAGCCGTCCTCGCGCAGCTTTCCCTCGAGGGCCGGCTCGAGGCTCTTGAGGGCCCGGGCGATGCCCAGGACGAGCGCGCCGGCCTGGCCGGTCTTGCCCCCGCCGTGAAGGCGGGCGAGGACGTCGTAGCGGTTGAAGGTCTTCGTGGAGAGGAGCGGGGAGAGCACGAGGTTGCGTTCGTTCTCCGTGTTGAAGTACTTCTCGTAGTCGGTGTCGTTGACGGTGATCTTTCCCGAGCCCTTGCGGATCCGGACGCGGGCGATCGCCTCCTTGCGGCGACCGGTTCCCCAGGTGAAGGACGCGCTCTCCATGACCGAAGGCTCCTAGTTCTTCCAGGCGACGGGGACCGGCTTCTGGGCGACGTGCGGATGATCGGCTCCCTTGTACACCTTGAGTTTCAGAATCATCCGTTCGCCCAGCCGCGTGCGCGGGATCATCCGCTTGACGGCCAGCCGGATGATCTCTTCGGGCGTGTCGTGCAGAACGCGCTCGAAATTATGGACCCTTCGTCCGTCCGGATAGCCGGTGAAGTGCTGGTATTGTTTGTCGGTGTACTTGTTTCCGGTGACTCGGACCTTCTCCGCATTTACGACCACGACGAAATCGCCCGTGTCGATGTTCGGGGTATAGGTGGGCTTGTGTTTTCCCATCAGAATGGTGGCCACCCGCGTGGCGAGACGGCCCAGCACCCGGCCGTCGGCATCCACCAGGTGCCAGGAGGGCTTGAGGTCTTTCTCGTGGAGGAGCGTCGTCTTCATCGGATTTCGTCCGCATTCGGGTGGGCCCGACCGTCCGAGGGGCCGGGCAAAGAGCGGTAAGAATAGCGGCCGGAGGGTGGACTGTCAAGGAATTGGGGGCATTCCGCCCTACGTCCGCGCGGCCCGCTGGCGGGCGAGGAGGAAGACCGGGGGGACCGTAAACGTGGCCGCCATCAGGAGGGGGACCACGCCGCCGCCGACCAGCCAGGTCATGAACCAGGCGCAACCGACCAGCCCGGTTCCAACGTACATCAGCTCGTCCAGGTTCGCGCCCAGCTGGGCCCGGAATCCGCCCTGCAGGGCCAGGCCCTTTCGCCCCCACGCCAGGGCGGCCCGGGGAAAATTCCAGGCGGCCTCCGCCGCCACCCAGACCGGATGAAGCGTCCTGACGATCGCCTTCTCCAGCCAGGAGGCGATTCGTCCGCTCAAGACTCGAGGGCGCCGGCGGGTGTGACGGCGCGCCGCCTCCACCGCCGCTTCCGCATCGAAGGCGGGAGGGGCCGGGGCCGCTTCCGCAG
>JACPTZ010000141.1 GCA_016192525.1 Planctomycetota bacterium | reverse complement strand
CGGAGAGGTGGACACCTTCGGATTCGCGACGGTGCGGGGAATCGGAGGTCCGCCGCCGGTTCCGCCGGCCACCGATGCCCGGCTCTACGTGGACAGCGGCACCGGGCAACTCATGCTCTCGGAGGGAGGCCTGGCGTTCCAGCGGGTGGCCTCCGGGACAAACCTCCTGCATCTGGGAGTGGCCTCGCCGGACCTGGAATCGACGCCGAGCGACACGATCTTCGTGGACGGCGGGGGCGGGGGAAACCTGCTGCGGCTGCAGTCCGGGGCGGCGGACAAGTTTGTGGTCGGGCCGGGCGGAGAGGTGGACACCTTCGGATTCGCGACGGTGCGGGGAATCGGAGGTCCGCCGCCGGTTCCGCCGGCCACCGATGCCCGGCTCTACGTGGACAGCGGGACGGGAACGCTCTTCCTGTCGGAAGGCGGCTCCGCGTATCGTAGCCTGGCTCTCATCGGCGCCCCCAATACGTTCACGGGCACTCAGACCTTCACCAACCTGATCATCCTCAACGGGGCGATGACCCTCGGGGCCGGAACCGGGGCTGAGAGCCTGGTCATCGACGGCGACGGGACCGCCAGCGACACCGTCAGCATCTCCGACGACGTCGGGGCGGATAACATCACGATCGGCAGCGACAATTTCGGAGGCGCGGACAACATCCGGCTTCGGCCGGGGACGGGGGTGGTCGCCCTGGGGAACAGCACCGCGGCCAGCACGATCAACATCGGAACCGGGACCGGGCTGGACACCATCAGCATCGGGACGGGCGGCGGCACCGATGCGATCACGATCGGGTCGTTCGTCGGCGGGGCCCAGTCGACCGTGATCAACTCGGACAATATCGAACTCGGGAACACGGCCGACATCCGCACCATCAACATCGGCGGCGGCGGGGCGAACGCCGCCGATACGATCAGCATCGGAACGGGCGGTGGCGGGGACCTGATCACCATCGGGACCGACGGCGATCCCTCCGCGGCGACGATCAACATCCGTCCCGGGACGGCCGGGACCATCACGCTCGGCAACGGCGCGGCGAACGACACGATCGAGATCGGCGGGGTAGGGGGGAACCACACAATCAACATCGGCGGCGGGACGGGAACGGACAACGTCACCATCGGCGGTGACGCGTCGGCGGAGACGATCGCGATCGGATCGGCGAGCGACACGATCAACGTGGGGGCGAAGCTGAACTGGACCGATGCCAATGCAACATCAGCCGGGGGTGGCGCCGACTCTGCTACGGGGAACGGGGTGGTGGGCCGGATCACGATCGGCGGCGCGGGAGGGGCCAGCACGCTTGCCGTCACGAACAGCTCGGTGGCCGCGGGCAGCCACGTGTTCGTGACGCTGAACACAGCCGGCGCTGCCTACGTGCAGAAGGTGAGCATCGGTGCAGGTTCCTTCACTGTGACCTTCGTGTCCGGCACCCTGAGCGTCGGCGACACTGTGGACTTCCTGGTGGTAAATTGATGCCTGGCCCGGGTCACTCATGAATCGATCGCGATTCCCATCGAGATGCCCGAAAAGTCAATCCGCCCGCCCTGAGCGAGGGGCCGGCTGTTTCGGCCCCGAGTCGAAGGGCGTGCACGCTGTCGAGCCTTGCCCTTCGACTCGTCCGCCAAACGGAGGCGGGCTCGCTCAGGGCGGGCGGATCTCCTGGGATTTGCGCCGCCCGTTCACGAGTAATCCGGGCTCGGGAGCGACCCTACGATCGATCACGTGTGCGCTGGCGGGCCGAAGAAACTTTGGGTCACAAGTTGACTTTGAGAATCCAACCGGGTAGACTTTCCGCATCATACCGCCGATCATCAGGGAGGAGTCCATGCGCGTGAAACCGAGCCGTGTCATCGCATTGGCCGTCGGGATCCTCGTCTGCGGGGCAACCCTCGCCCGCGCCCAGACCGCCACCTCCGCCTCGTTCCGTATCTACCAGCAGGGGGTCGGGGCCGGCGGTTCGACCGTCACAGGGACGAATTACACCGACGACGGGACCACGCTGCACTCGTTCCACATCGCCCACTCCGAGTGTCGCGGCACCCTCACCCCGTCCGCCACCAAGGGCGGCCGCCTCGGCTACATCACCCAGTTTTCCTGCCCTCCCGCGGCGCCGACCGGCGAGACGCAGTTGAAGAGCGACACGCTCACGGTCATCAGCACCGGCGCCTATACCAACGAGACCACCGTCGTCTTCGAGGCCCTTGTCACCACCGTCGACCCCCCGTGCGATCAGGGCCAGTTGCAGGTGGAGATCCAACTCGTGGGCACGTCCTTCACGAACAATCCGACCGACGTAGGGACGATGGCGAACAGCGGGCTCGCCTCGCAGGTGACCGCCACAGCGCTCGCCTCGGGCAACTACCACTGGCAGTTCCGCACGCAGGACACGCACGGCGGGACATCCTCCTGGACTTCGTTCGGGGGCAACCTGGAGACGGTCGCGGACTTCAGCGTCGACACCGCCGTCCCCACCGCGCCCGGGGGATCCTCAGCGCAGGTCAGAACCCGAACAACACGGGCACGTTCACCATCGACTGGTCACTCTCCCCCGGCTCAGATGATGTCGCGGTCACCGACTATGAGGTCCTTCGCAGTTACAATGGCGGGGCCTTCGCCTTCGTCACCCTGACGGGCGGCGTCACCTCCTTTTCCGAGACGGGCGCCGTCGAGGGGACCTATGAGTATCAGATCGAGGCCTTCGACGCCGCGGGCAACCCCAGCGTCCCCAGCGCCACCAGTCCGCAGATCGTCGTCGACACGACCCCGCCGGATGTCCCCACCGGCCTCGCCGGCTCTCCCAACCCGAACAACACCGGCTCCTATTCGGTGTTCTGGGACACGATGTCCGATGTGGACCCGGACGGCGTGGGACCGATCGTCGCCAGCGGCGTCTCCGACTACGAGTGGGAGGTCGACAGCGGGGGCGGCTTCTCCGCCCCGACCTCGACGAGCGGGGCCGTGAGCATCCTCGAATCCCAGCCCGCCGGGACACACGCGTATCAGGTCCGGTCCGTGGATGCGGCCGGGAACGTCAGCTCGTTCAGCGGGACGGTCGCGGTGGTGGTCGATACGACCGCCCCGTCTGCGCCCGGCGTTCCGAGCGGCGCCCCCAATCCGAACAACGGGTCCTTCACCGTTTCCTGGACGGCGTCCTCCGATCCGGACGTCGTGGACTACGAGCTGTTCGAGAATGGGGGGAGCCTCGGTTTCTTCGCCGGGACCAGCACCGGATTGACCCAGATTTCGGGATTCTACTCGTACGAGGCCGTGGCCCGGGACTCGGCGGGGAATCTCTCCGCCTCCAGCGGGGCGGGCCCTTCCGTCGAGGTCGACACCTCCCTCCCGGACACCGTCGGCGATCTGACCGTTCTCACCGGTCCGCCGGGCACCCCCGGTAGTGAGACCTCCACGACGCTTACCCTGACCTGGGCCGCTCCGGGCGACGACGGGGGCGTCGGTACGGCGGTGTCCTACGACGTTCGCCGTTCGGCCTCCCCGATCACGGCCGGGAACTTCGCCTCGGCCACGGCGGTGACCGGAGAACCGGTGCCCTCGCCGGGGTCGTCGTCCGAAACCATGACCGTCACCGGGCTGTCTTCCAGCACCGCCCACTTCTTTGCGATAAAGGCGACCGACGACGTGGGGAACGTGGGGCTGGTATCGAACTCTCCGAGCGGCACCACACGGGTCGGCATCCCGCAGAACCTCTCGGCGATCGCCAACGACGGCACGATCGATCTCTCGTGGGACCCCGTCTCGGGGGCGGCGGGGTATCTCGTGCGCTACGGGCAGAACGACGGCGGCCCCTATGATGGGACCGAGGCGAGCGAGGGATCGAGTCCGATCAACGTGCTGACCACCTCGATCACCCTGAATGTCCCGAACAACAAGCAGTTTTACATGGTCGTCGCGGCGACTCGCTGCAGATTCCGGGGCTGGCGCACCCCGCGTCGACGCAGTCCGAGCAGACGCGAGCCATGAGCGGCGGGTCGGATGAGACGGCCTACCGAATGATCGGATTCCCCGTGATGCCTTCGGACACGAATCCGATCGCCAACCTCTCGGACGATTTTGGCCCGTACGACCCGAAGAATTGGCGCCTCTTCGGCTGGGTGGCCTCCGACCAGACCTACGAAGAGGTGCCCTCCACCGGCAGCGGCAAGAAGGTTCACCGATTGCAGCCCGGTGAGGGATTCTGGATCATCTCCCGGGCCGATGTGGTGGCGGATGTGAACGGGAGCCTGGCCGATCTGGGGGTGCCGTTCAGCATCACGCTCTCGCCGGGATGGAACCTGATCGGCCATCCTTTCAACTTCGCGGTGAACTGGTCCGACTGCTCCGTGAACGGCGAGTTGATGTTCAGCGGCAGCCAGACCTTCCTCGGAGTCGAGCTCTGGGACTTCAACGGTTCCTACTTCGTCGCGTCCCAGCTTACAAACGGACGCGGGTACTTCATCAAGAACCTGACCTCCAGCAGCATTACCCTTTCCATTCCGCCGGTCACGGCCTCGAAGCCGACCTGGATCGATCCGAAGGCGATCGGGGTCCTCTACGCCACTACGGGAGGCCCGCCGCCGGGTCCGCCCTCGCGTCTGGCGAGCAGCGGTTCCTCGAGCGTGGCTACGGGAGGCGGCGGGGGCGGCGGCGGGAGCAGCTCGCCCACGGTCTTCAGCAGCGGCGGCGGTGGGTCTGCCGGGGGCGGTGGAGGCGGCGGGGGCGGCGGCGGCGGGGGTTGCTTTGCCGCGCGTCTCGCTGAGACCGCGCCGGAGACCTTCGGGTTGCTCTGCGCGGCCTTCCTCGTCATGGGGTTGGCCCTGTGGCGCGTGATGGACGGGTCGTTCCGGTTCTGATCTGACGGTCAACCTCAAGTGCGCCCGCGCTTTTCTTGTCATCCTGAGCGGAGCCGGCCGCCGTTCGGCCGCTCTGAGCGCAGCGAAGGGGAAGGATCGCCAGCCTGGGATGCAAGCCGGTGCAGGGCTGGTGATCCTTCGCCTCGCCCTGCGGGCGAGGCTCAGGATGACAGTCCAGAGTGTGGGTGCATTTGAGACGGTCAACCGATGGACACCTGCGCCGCCCGGAAGTACATTCGGGCGGTGCTTGTTTTCAGGCGTCGCCGCTGTGCTCCGCTCGGAAGCCCGGAGACTCCGTGAAACCGCGAGGTTGGGTGAGGCGGGGCCGTCGAGGGCCCGGGGGATAGACCCGCCGCTCCGATGATCCCTTCCCCCTCCGCTCAACCCCCCGGCCCCCGCCTTTTCCGCGACTACAGTCGCGCCGTCCGTTCCTTCTCCCCGAACGCCCGGGCCTATCTGCTCGCTTCCTTCCTGCTCGGCATCGGGCAGGGGATCTACTGGGTGGCGCGCAACCTCTACCTGCGGCACTGCGAGTGGACGGACGGGGAGATCGGCATCCTGCTCTCGGCCACGGCCACCGGGCAGTTTCTGAGCACCATTCCGCTCGCCCTCCGCATGGGACGGATGCGCCTGCGCGGCTTCATCGCCCTCGGCGGCGTGCTCTTCGGCCTCGGGTATGGACTGCAGATGGTGACGCAGGACCGGGCCGCCATCCTCGCCGCCGGGGCCTTTGCGGGAGTGGGGTTTTCCGCCGTGGGGCTCGCCACCGGACCGTTCCTCATGCGGAACTCATCGCCGCCCGAACGGTCCTATCTCTTCGGCGTCTTCCAGGCCGTCATGATGCTGGCCTCGGTCCTGGGGTCGCTCATCTTCGGCGAGTGCGCCCGGGTGTGGGGAGACTCCTCGGAAACCTATCGCTGGATTCACCTCGGTGCCGCCTCCTGCTGTGCGCTTGGAGTGCTTCCGATCCTCCGCGTAAGGGAGGAGCCCCCCGCCGAACCTCCCTCCGTCGCGGCCCAGTTCGCGGTGCAGGATCCGCGGCTCCTGGTGAAACTCTGCATTCCCGACCTGCTCATCGGCAGCGGGGCGGGGCTGACCATCCCCTTCATGTCGCTCTACTTCGACGGGCGATTCCGGGCCTCGGGATCGGACATCGCCTGGTTCTCCGTCGCCTCACACCTCGTCAATACCTTCGCCTTCCTCGCCGCGCCGATCCTGGCCCGCGGGCTCGGGCTGGTGAAGGCCGTGGTGACGACGCAGCTCCTCTCCCTCCCGTTTTTCCTCACCATGGCCCTCACCGGACACCTCGAGGTGGCGGTCCTCGCTTTCCTGGCCCGAAACGCCCTGATGAACATGGCCCAGCCGAACCTGTCGAACTTCACGATGGAGACCGTCACGCGGGAGCAGCAGGCGCTGACCAACTCGTTCAAGATGACCTGCTGGAATCTCGGCTGGGCGATCGCCTCGCCCCTCGGCGGATGGCTGATCCACACCCGGTCCGGCGCCCCCCCCACCTGGTGGCTCCCGGACGGATACGCCCTCGTGATGCACATCACGATCGGCGTCTATGTCTGCGGCAGCCTGGCCCTGTACGGCTTCTTTGGCGGGGGAAAAGCAACCGGGCCGGCGAACGATCGCCGGCCCGGGGGAGTGTTCTGATCGGAATGAACTAACCCGGATTATTCATGAGAGAAACACCGCAGCCCCGAGCAGCGGCCCGCAGGCCGCGTAACGAGGGGCGGCTCAGGCAATGGTGCCCCTCTCTCAAGGCCGGCCCCTCGTTACGGCCCCGCAGCACGTGCTGCGGGGCCTACTCGGGGCCTCGGGAATCCGCATGGACGCTGTCTCGAACAAGAACTCACGAGAACTCATGAATAATCCGGGCTAACGACTCATCGAGATCGGCGCGGAGGTCTGACCTGGCGCCACGCGACCTTCCGCGCGGCGGCGGCCCGGGGACGATGCGCCCCGCGTAGAGCCGGTATCCTCGGCGAAGATCACCTCTCCGTCGCTTTCATCGAGGACGAGATCGAGGGGGGAGCCCCCGAACGACTGGCCGCCCTTCTTGCTGCTGTCGGTCTTGGGGGCCGGCGCCGGGGTGGGGGGCGGGGGCGGCAGATTCTGGACCTCATCCGGACCCACGCGGCCCGCATTCGTGCGTCGCCCCTGGGGCGCCCCGGTCCTCGGGGACGCGGGAGCGGCGGCCGCGCCCGCGGCGCTTCCCGGCTGGGCCACGGCGGCGGCCTTCTGCCACTTCGCCAGTTCCTTCTGCAGGTCGCTGATCTGACGGTCCTTGTCGGCCAGGGACTTCTCCATCTGCTTCATCGCGGAGGAGGTGTCCTTCGCGGCGAGCGCCTTCTTCTCGGCCTCCAGGGTGGCGACCTTCGCGGTCAGGTCCTTCTGAGCCGTCTGAAGCGTCTTCATCTCGTCGGACATCTTCGACTTGTCCTTCTCCATGGCCGACCGCTCTTTCTGCAGCGTCGCCACCTGGTCCTGGAGGTTCTTCATGGCCTTGGGGTCGGCCTCCTTCATCTTCTTATCCAGTTCCGCCATCGTCTTGGTGTTCTTCTCGAGGTCGGCGGAGAGCTTCGCCTTCGCATCGCTGAGCTCCTGCACCTTCGCGGCCATCTCGGCGGCCTTCTTCGTGGCGTCGGCGGCGGCCTGGTCCTTGGCCTTCAGGTTCTTCTCCAGCTCGTCCTGGCGGGCCTTCATCTTCGCCATCTCGTCCTGCATCTTCTTCTTCTCGGCCTCCCTGGCCTTCGTGTCCCCGCCCGCCGCCGGGGCGGCGGCCGAGGCCTTCTTCATCTCGGCCATCTGGGCGTCCTTGGCCTTCATGGCATTCTCCATGTCGGCCATCTTCTTCTTCAGGCCGTCCAGTTCCTTCGTGTCCGGAGCGGCGGGCGCGGGCGCGGCGGCCTGTCCCGGAGGAGCGACGATCGAGGACTGCGGCATGTTCTCGTCCGCCACCGTGCGGCGGATCGGCTCGCCGGGGCGGGTCGGCTCGATCACCGACAGACCCGCCAGACGGGCCTGATCGCGCGAAGCTTGCAGAAGGACCGCGATCTCGGCGTCGTTGTCGGCCAGGTTCATGGCGCGCTCGAGGTGGCGGATCGATCCCACGTAGTCCTTGAGGAAGAACATCGCCCGGCCCAGCTCCTTCTCCGCGGCGGCCACGCCGTCGCGCGGCATCTTCATGTCGAGCGCGGCGGTCAGGTGGGCGGCGGCCACTTCGTAGTGCCCTTCGTTCCCCGCCTCGGTCCCGAGGATCATGTGGTGGAGCATGTCGTCGCTCCACTGCGGGCCCGTCTCCCGGGCCAGGTGGAGGACCTCGATCCACGGAATGCCGTTGAAATCGTTGATGACCTTGGCCTCCAGCATGAGGTTTTCGTACCGGCTGGCCTGGAGCACCTCATTCAATTCGGTCGAGTGCTTGCTGATGTAGAGGAACGGGAAGTCTTTGGTCCGGTCGTCGGCCACCCAGAGCTTTTTCGAATCCTCCCAGGCGGAGAAGGGGAAGAACTCCTCCGGAACGAAGGGGGTGTAGTAGGGGGCAAAGGTGCTCTCATGGTGGTTGAAACGCACGTGCAGTTTGACGTGCAGCCCGATGAAGAGCTTCGGCGCCGCCTGGAGCTGGGACAGGGTGACGTCCTTGAAGACCGTCTTCCGGTCCTGCCCCTTTGTAAAGGGACGCTCCGGACCCGCCTCCTTGATGTGCGGCGGGATGATGTCGTCGCCCATGACGACGAATCGACCGGCCACCAACCCGACCGTCGCCAGCGCGAGGATCGCCGTGATCCGGGCCTTCCCGGACTCCGTCCAGATGTTCCGCATGTCTCCGCCCTCCAGAGGCTGAAATACCGCTGAATCCACCGTCAAAGCGCCGCATAATATCTTCGGCCGAAAAGAGATGTCAATGAAATTTACCCGATTCCCTTTGACCCCGGACGGCTCGTTCCGTAGGATAGGGCAACGCCCAACTTGTATCGGGTCGGGTCGTTAAGTACGGTGCCCATGCCTGGTTCCTCCCGTCCGTCGCCCCGCACCCGAGGCGCCTCCCCCTGCCGGGGGTTTGCGCTCGTTCTCACCCTCCTCCTGGTGACGCTGCTCTCCATCCTCGTCATCGAACTCTCCTTCACCACCAAGGCCGAGGTTCGGATTTCAGAGAACTACTCGCACGACCTTCAGAACCACTACGCCCTCACGGCCGGGCTCCAGTTCGCCAAGGTCATTCTCAAGGATGACTTCGAGCGGAATGAGGGGGAGCCCGCGGACCACCTCCATGAGGTCTGGTCCAGTGCCCCGATCGTGCGACCGGTCGGGGCGGCCAGCGTCACCGCCGTCATGGTCGACGAGGACCGCCTTCTGAATGTGAACGCCCTCGTCGGCCCGGACGGAAAGCAGGACGCCGTCCTCGTCCGCACCTTTGAAAGACTCATCGATGATCTCGGGTTTGACGGACCCGAGATGACCTCGCGGATCATCGACTTTATAGATGCCGACGAGGACGACCAGGACCTGAAAGAGGCGAAGAACGCCCCGCTTCGGGTGGCCGACGAGCTTCGCCAGGTCTACGGGCTTCCGAAGGAACTGCTTGAAGGGTACAGGGAGAAAGAGGAGTGGATCCCCGGGCTCCTGGAATTCGTGTCGGTCTGGTCGCCGCTCCGGCAGGTGAACGTGAACACGGCCGGGAAGCGGGTGCTCGAAGCCCTGAGCGACAACATGACCCCGGAGGCGGCCGAGGCCATTCTGAAGTACCGGGAGACGACCGATCCGGAGAAGGAGCATGACTACCAGGTCTTCCATCAGGGCGCGCTGACCGGCCAGCTGGCCGACGCCTTCATGAACTACGGCGGTCGGATGTCGAGCGACCAGGCGAGCGCGCTGGCGGCCGAGATCACCCCCCGCTTTACGACGCTCGGGCTGGTGTTCTCGGTGAAGCTGCTCGCGACCCATGGGACGGAGGTTCAGAAGGCCCGCGCCGTGCTCTACCGGAGCGGATCGAGCGGATTCGATCTGCTCTACTGGAAAATCGAGGGGGATACCTTCACCCCTGAGGATCTGGACGAGGCGACCGGCGGCAGCCAGTCCACGCAGACCCGAATCAAGAAGAAGAAGTGAGGCCCGGCGATCGGGTCGCTTGCCTGAATGTCCACCTTCCTCGGACACGCCCTGGTCGGAGTCGGGCTCGCCGCCGTCGGGCTGGGGCGGGCGAAGTCGCCCCTCCTTCGCCATCCGCTCCTCTGGATGGCGGGCGCATTTCTCGGGGTCCTGCCGGACTTCGACATCGTCGTCTTCCGTTTCTTCGGCCATGCCTGGGCCCCCTCCGGGCACCGCGGACCGTCGCACACCCTGGGGGCCGCTCTGGCCGTGGCCTTGGCCCTCGCCGGGGTGGGGGCGCTCTTCCGGGCCCGTCTCACCGACATCGGACGGATTTGCGGAACGGCCTTCGCCATCGTATACACCCACGCGCTGATGGACGCTCTGTGCGGGGCCGGCAGGGGGGTTGCGCTGGCGTGGCCGTTCTCGGATGTGGCCTGGCTCTCGCCGGTCCGGCTCCTTCCGGGAGCGGCCTGGTCGAGGGCGGTCCCCGACCTTGTGGAGCTGTTCGGGACGGCTCACAATCTCTCGGTGTTGGGGGGGGAGATGCTGATCTTCGGTCCGCCGGCGCTGGCGGCGGCGGTGTGGGCTCACCTTGGTTCACGGCGGGAGAGCGAACGGGGCGAACTGACAGGCGAAAATGATTGACCTGTGACGTGGCCCCGTCTAACCTTACGGGTTTCTCCGGATGCTTCGACGAGAGGCCGGCGTGCGCACCCCGTTCATCGTCGGAAACTGGAAAATGCACGGCACCCGGGCCGAGGCTGTGGCCCTGGCCGGGGCTGTCCGGAAGGCGGCGGAGGGCGCGCCGGAGGTGGAGGTCGGAGTGGCGCCTCCCTTCCCCTTCATCGAGGCGGTCTCGGGGATCTGCGCCGGGGGCCGCGTGAAGGTGGGGGGCCAGGACTGTCACTCCGAGGCGAAAGGGGCGTTCACCGGCTCGACGGCCGGGCCGATGCTTCGCGACCTCGGATGCGCGTTCGTCATCGTCGGGCACAGCGAGCGCCGGCACGGGCTCGGCGAGTCCGACGAGTGCGTCGGCAAGAAGCTCCGAGCCGCGCTGGCGAGCGGGCTGATCCCGATCGCCTGCGTGGGCGAGCTTCTGGAAGAGCGGGAGCGCGGCGCCACGGAACATGTGGTGCGCCGGCAGCTTCAGGCCGCGTTCGAGGGGCTGAACGCGGACCTCGCGGGCCGGTGCGTGGTCGCCTACGAGCCGGTGTGGGCGATCGGGACCGGCCGGACGGCCACGCCGGCCCAGGCGCAGGAGGTCCACTCGGACATCCGGCGGTTCCTGGGACGGCTCCTGGGGGATCCCGTGGCCTCGACGGTTCGAATCCAGTACGGCGGGAGCGTGAAGGCGGACAACATCGACGCCCTCATGACCCAGCCGGACATCGATGGGGCGTTGGTGGGCGGGGCCAGTCTCGACGCCGCCGCGTTCACCCGCATCGTTCAGTTCCAGCGTTCGTAGTGCGCCCGTCAGGGCGCGTTCGTAGTGCGCCCGTCAGGGCGCGTTTGTAGTACGCCCGTCAGGGCGCGTTTGTAGTACGCCCGTCAGGGCGCCTCCTGGAAGGGACCATCCATGGAAATCCTCTGGGGCATCCTTCTGGCGATCTTCTGCCTCGTCTGCCTTCTCATCGTGGCCATCGTCCTCCTGCAGCCGCATCAGGGCGAGGGGATCGCGGGGGTGTTCGGCGGCGGGGGGGGGGAACAGTTCCTAGGCGCCAAGTCGATTTCGACCGCGGTCTGGATCACCTCCGTCCTCGCCGGCATCTATCTCGTCCTGGCTTTTACGATCAACCGGATATCCCCCAAGATCTCGACCGACAGCAGTCTGATGGCGGGCGAGGCCCCCCCGGCACCGCCGCCCTCTACCTCGGAGAGCGGGACGGGCGCGACACCGGGCCATGACGGGCATGACCACAAGTCGGGCGGAGGCGATCAGCCTCCCCGGGATGAGCAGAAGAAGGAGGTGACTCCGCCCCCCACGCCTCCGCCGGGAGAGGCTCCGCCTCCGAAGACGCCGGCCCCCCCCCCGGGGGAGAGTTCCTCGCCGACCCCGCCGCCTGAGGCGCCCACGACTGACCCGACGCCCCCGGCGCCCAAGTAGACCCGGGCGGCGTCCGCCGGGCCCCGCCGTCGTCCTGACCAGGAGTGATGTCCCGTGCGCAGCATGACCGGATATGGACAGGCCCGAGTGGACCACCGGGGCGAGCGCTTCGAGGCGCGCGCCAAGTCCGTCAACCACCGGTTTCTCAAGGTCGATCTGCGGCTGGGACCGGACCTGAGGTTCTGCGAGCCGTGGGTGGAAACGCTCTGCCGGGAGCGTCTGGCCCGCGGGACCGTTGAAGTCGAGATCCGACGAAAGCCGCTGAACGGCGCCCGGCTGGCCCGGATCAGTGCCGACCTGCTGGCCGGCTACCACAAGCAACTGACTGTGGCGGCGCGAAAGATGAAGATCGCCCCCGATGTCCCGCTGTCGTCGCTCCTGTCCCTTCCGGGCGTGGTGGAGGCGGGCGAGGACGAGGTCGACCTCGAGGCCGCCCGGCCGTCGATCGAGCGGGTGGTACGCGAGGCGCTGGAGGACCTGTGCGCCATGCGGGGCCGCGAGGGGGGCCGGCTGGTGAAGGTGCTCCGGCAGAGCGTGAAACGCATCCGAGAGGTCGCGGCGAAGGTGTCCCGGCGGGCCCCGGAGGTTCCGCCCCAGCACGCGGCGCGGCTGCGCGAACGGCTCGCGGCGCTCCTGGCCGGGACGGCGAACCCGGTCGAGCCCGAGGCGCTCGCCCGCGAGGTGGCGATCTTCGCCGACCGGTGTGACATCGCCGAGGAGATCCAGAGGCTCGACTCCCATTGCATGGAGTTCGACCGTCTCTGCGGCGAAGAGGGCGACCTCGGCAAGAAACTCGACTACCTCGCGCAGGAGATGGCGCGCGAGGCGAACACGATGGGCTCGAAGGCCAATGATGCCGAGATCGCCCGCTGGGTGATCGAACTCAAGACCGAGATCGAGCGGATCCGCGAGCAGGTGCAGAACGTGGAATGAGGGCCGGACATGGCGGCGGACCCCAACTGGCGCGGACCGGTGGCCGTGATCTCGGGCCCCTCGGGGGCGGGGAAGACGACCCTGTGCCTTGAACTGGCCCGCGACCCGCGGTTTCACGTCGCCGTGACCGCCACGACGCGGTCGCCCCGGCCGGGTGAACGAAACGGCGAGGCCTACTACTTCCTGACCCGCGAGCAGTTCGCGCAGAAGCTGGCCGCGGGGGAGTTTCTCGAGCACGCCGAGTTCTTCGGAAATCTGTACGGGACGCCCCGGGCCTCGCTCTCGGAGCCGGCGAGGGCGGGGAAGATTCCGGTGCTGAATATCGACGTGATCGGGGCGCACACCCTGCGCGCCGAAAGGAGGATCGCCGGCGTCTACATTTTCCTCCGGCCGGGCGACCTGATGGACCTGAAGGACCGGCTGCTGCGCCGCGGCGTGGACCCGCTCGACGCCGCGCGCCGGATCCTGCGCATGGAAGAGGAGATGGCGCACGCTTCGGAATACGACACCATCGTCGAGAATCGCGAGGGGCACCTGGCGGAGGCGGTCGCCGAAGTCCGCCGGCGCATCCTCGAATCGCGTTTTTTCGGTTCATCCCCGGCGCCTGCCGAAGGAGTGTACTAGATGGATGCCGTGAAACTGGAAGAAGCCACCATGAAGGTGGGGGGTCGGTTCAAGCTCACCGTCCTCATTCAGAAGCGCCTGCTCGAGCTGAAGCGGGGCGCTCCCAAGCTGGTCGAAATCTCGCCCGAGGACCCGCTCGACATCATCCTGGAGGAGATCCTCCAGGAGAAGATCGCCCTTTCGAAGGATGAGATCGAACAGGCGACGGCGTGACGACGCACACCATCATCGTGGGGGTCACCGGGTCCATCGCCGCCTTCAAGGCGGCGGACGTGGTGTCCCACCTCGCCCGGCGGGGACACGAGGTGGTGGTGGTCATGACGGAGTCGGCGCAGAAGTTCGTCGGGCCGATCACGTTCGAGACCCTCTCCCATCAGAAGGTGGTCACCAGCCTTTTCGACCTCGAGTACGCCACCTTTCCCCGGCACACGGCCCTGGCCGACCGGGCGGAACTTCTCCTGGTCGCCCCCGCCACCGCGAACATTCTGGCGAAGTTCGCCCACGGGATCGCCGATGACGCGCTCTCGACGCTGGCGATATCGGTCCGCTGTCCGATTCTGGCGGCGCCGGCGATGAACCCGCACATGTGGCGGAACCGCGTGGTCCGGGCGAATGTGGCGCGTTGCAAGGAGTTCGGGATCAAGTTTCTCGATCCCGTGAAGGGGCCGCTCGCCTGCGGGATTGTGGAAGAGGGGCGGCTCGCCGTCCCGGACGACATCGTGGAGGCCGCCGAGGCCGAACTGAGGCGGATGCGCCGGGCGCGGAACTGATGCACTTCCTCGTCACCGCCGGACCCACCCGTGAATATCTGGATGACGTCCGGTACCTCTCGAATGCCTCGAGCGGGAGGATGGGGTACGCCGTCGCCGCGGCGGCCCGGTCCCGGGGGCACCGGGTCACCCTCGTGTCCGGGCCGGTGGAACTCGTGGTCCCGCCGGGCGTGCGGGTGCTCCGCGTGACCGGCGCCCGGGAGATGAGGCGGGCCACCCTCCGCGAGTTTCGCCGCTGCGATGTGCTCGTCATGACCGCCGCCGTGAGCGATTATCGACCCGCCGCACGCCTCCGGGGCAAGATCAAGAAGGGTCGCCCCGCCTGGTCGCTCCGGCTCGTCCGGACACCGGACATCCTCACCGCCTGCGCCGCCCGGAAGAGGGGCCGGATCTGCGTGGGGTTCGCCCTTGAGTCGCGCGGGCTCCGGCGATACGCCCTCGAGAAGCTCCGAAAAAAAAATCTCGACATGATCGTCGCCGATTCCCCCACCGCCATCGGCCGTCCGGCTGCCGCCGTCCTCTGCCTCGACCGCACGGGTCGGGACCTCTGGCGCCTCCACGCCTCCAAGGCAGCCATCGCCCGTCGACTGGTGCGCACTCTGGAGGCGCGTGCCGCAGCCGCCGGACCGGCGCCCCGCGGCTAAGGTGCATCAACGAAGTTCAGAGCCAGGCGCCGATGAATCGGCCCGTCCACCCTGAGCGAGGCGCCCGCCATCCTTGTGGCGGGCGCCGAGTCGAAGGGCGGGCCCGCGGTGCCGTCCTTCGACTCGCCCGCCAAACGGAGGCGGGCTCGCTCAGGACGGGCGGGTGGCTGGGTACTTTCCCCACTCAGCTTAGTGTGGCTCGCGCCCCAGGCGGCGCTTCCGCGCCGCACTCCAGAGCCCCGGGGTGCGGCGGAAGCGGCGCATGGGCAGAGTGCCCGGCTTTCCCCCGGCCGCAAGATGCGCTCAACCGGGGCAGGCCAAGCGACGAATTAATCTTCGTGACCCCCCTCCAAGCCGCCCTCCTGGGATTCATCCAGGGCATCGCCGAGTGGCTGCCCGTATCGAGCAGCGCGCACCTCCAGATCGTCCGGAGGTGGATCGGGGCCCCGGCGAATGGCGGGGAGGTCGCCTTCACGCTCTTTCTCCACCTGGCCACTCTAGCGGTGGGAGTCTGGTTGTTCAGGAGAGACCTCCAGCTCCTCGCGACGGCCCGGCGGCGGGAGGCGCTGTGGATGATTCTCGCGACGGTTCCTGCCGCCGCGGCCGGCGTCCTGCTCAAGGACTCCATTGAGGCCCGATTCGCGTCGGCGACCTCCACCGGCGCTGCGCTGGTGGCGACCGGGGGGCTTCTGCTGGCCGCTCACTGGTTTGCCGCCGGCTCCCGGCCGGTCGGTGCCGACTACGAGAAGGCGCACGGCGCCTTTCCGAGGGGGCTGCCGCCGCCGGCGGGGGCGGCCGTGAAGGGGGGCTCCCGGGAGATCCCGTCGCACCTGGCGGCGATGGCGGGAATCGATCCGGAGGAGGAATCGAGCGAGGCAGAAATCGACGGGGTTTCGTCGGAAGAGGCCGTCTCCGCGGGAGGGGGCACCGAAGCGCCGCTTGCGCGGCGCGCCCCAGCGGATGAACCGGGGCATGGCACGCCGGCGCCGCACGAGGGATCTTCCGGTGAAGAGGATTCGCCCGACCCGATCCCCCGGATCGCTGATGGTCCATGGCCCAGCCCGGCCCAGGTGATCATCATCGGGTTCGCCCAGGTGGCGGCGCTGTTCCCGGGCATCTCCCGCTCCGGCAGCACGCTCGCGGCCGGCCTGTTCGCCGGGGTGAAGCCCCCCCAGGCGGTCCCCTACGTCTTCCTGCTCGGACTTCCCATTACCGCCGGGGCGATCGTCGCCAAGGCGAGGGATTGCGCTCAATCGTCCGTCACAATTGAGCCGATATCGTGGATAGTCGGCTTTGTGGTGGCCGCAGGCGTCAGCCTCGTTGTCGCGGGTCCGTGTCTCCGCTTCCTCGCGCGGGGCGGACTCGGGGCCGTCGGCGTTTACTGCATCGTCGCCGGCGGGGCGGTCTGTGCTGCGGCGGCAAGCGGGGCATGGTGAGTCGGTGGCCCCGGGCTCGTCCGCATCGGCGCCCCGCACGCGCCCTCACGGGCGCACTACGAACATCGTTCGGCGCGAACGGGCCCAAACTCCCCATCCCGAAACCCGAAACCGGTAACTCGAAACCCGAAACCCCAGCCCATGCCCAAGACATCGACCCTTACCCTCTCCGACACCAAGCTGGCCCAGTGCCGGGAGGTGGCGGGGATACTCCTCCTCGTCTTCTCCGCCTTCGGCTTCGTGTCGCTCTGGACCTTCCACCCCGGAGATGTGGGCGGACACGTCTACCCGTTCAATGAGGGAATTCGGAACGCCGGCGGCCGGCTCGGGGCCGCGCTCGCCTCGGGCCTCCTGATGGACCTCGGACTCTCCGCCTACTTCCTGGTGGCCCTCGCCGCCTTCTGGGGCGGATCGATCTTCCTCGATCGGCCCCTGCGCCAGTTCTTCCTGAAGGCCTTCGGGGTCCTCGTCTTCATCGTCGCCTCGGCCACGCTCCTCGCCCTGCTTCGTCCCCCGGTCGCGGCCGGCGCCGGCGGGG
>JACPTZ010000140.1 GCA_016192525.1 Planctomycetota bacterium | reverse complement strand
TCCCCCTACCCCCTCCCCTCCGGGGAGGGGGAAACAACAACGGCAAACAGCCCGCATGATCAGGGTTGGCAGGACGCTGGGCCCACTCCCGCGCGACGCCGGCAGAGAAACTTGGACTCCCGGAACCAACTCACACCTTGACTTTGCCCCTATTACCCCGTAAACTTCCCTGAGTACGCCTTTCCAGACCCCGGGAATGGTCGGGAATCTCGCCTGTCCTCGAATCTCCGGCAGCCTGTCGTAACTCGGTGAGTTCGTTTTCCCTGTGTCAACCAAGTAACCCGTGGTCTTCCGCATTGTCGAGGAGAATCCCATGTGCTTTGCCCGCTCCGCTCATTCTGTTTCTTCTTCTTCGTCCCTCGCCCTTCGTCCCACATCTCTCCTCCTCTTCCTCTGCGCTCTCTGCGCCCCGGCGGTTCCCCTGACGGCACAGACGAGTCGCTCGACCCTGAACATCCAGGGTCGACTCACCGACAACGCAGGGGCCTGCCAGACCGGCGGCTTCACCTTCGTCCTGCGGCTATGTAACGCACCCGCAGGCGGCGTTCTGTTCAGCGAGACGCAGGCGGTGACCGTCGCCGACGGCATCTACAACATCGAGTTCGGCGGTGCCACCGGGGGAGGAATCCCGGTCGCGAACTTCAACACGACCGATCTCTACATCGAAATCGAGGTCAACACGGAAGTGCTGACGCCGAGAACGAAGTTGACGAGCGTGGCCTTCGCGTACAACGCGGACACCCTGGACGGACAGGACTCAGCGGCCTTCGCCCCGGCGAGCGGGTCGGCGAACTACGAGCCCGCGGGCGGATCGGCGAGCATCACGACCGTCGGGACGATCACCAGCGGGACCTGGAACGGGACGACGATCGCTGTGACGGACGGCGGGACGGGGGCGATCAACGCCTCCGCCGCGCGTTCGAACCTGGGCGCGGCCGCCAGCGGGGCGAACTCGGACATCACGTCGTTGACCGGCCTCTCGACGGCGCTCTCGACGGGCCAGGGCGGCACCGGTCTCGCGGCCTCGGGGGCGGCCGGAAACTTTCTCCGGAGCGACGGGTCCAACTGGGCGAGCGCGGCGATCGTGGACGCGGACGTGCCGGACACCATCACGGCCTCGAACTACGTCCTGAAGGCGGGTGACACGATGACGGGGGCGCTCCTCATCGACAACGTCCAGTCGCTGGCCCTTGGCGAGCAGGACATCAACGGGACTTCCTTCGTCGCGATCCATGCTCCGAACGATCTGACCGCGGGGTACATCCTGGAGCTTCCTGCGGATGACGGCACGCCGGGGCAGTTCCTGACGACCGATGGCGCCGGAATCCTCACCTGGACGACGGCGGCGGGGTCCGGCACCGTGACGAGCGTTGGAACGGGCAACGGGCTGACGGGTGGCCCGATCGCGGTATCGGGCACCATCGATCTCCTGCTCAATGCCGGCGGGGGGCTCTCGAAGACGCTGGGCGGCGGCTCGAACGAGCTGGGGATCGCGGCGGGCGGGGTCACCTCCACCATGATGGCCGCCTCCTCCGTGGCCGGTGGGGTCGGCGGTCCCATCTCCGATGCGACGATCACGACGGCGGACCTCGCGGTGGGGGCGGTGACCTCCACGGAGATTCTGGACGGGACGATCGCTTCCGGGGACATGGCGGCGTCGTCGGTCATCGGAGGGCTGGGCGGGACGATTGTGGACGCCTCGATCACGACGGCGGACATCGCGGTGGGCGCCGTAACCTCCACCGAGATTCTGGACGGGACGATCACCTCGGGGGACCTGGGCGCGGGATCGGTGAGCGGCGGGGTGGGCGGGATCATCTCCGACGGGACGATTGCGGCGTCCGACCTCGCGGCGGGGTCGGTGGCCGGCGGCGCGCTGGGGCCCATCTCGGACGGGACCATCACGAACGACGACATCTCGGTGGCGGCGGCGATTGCGATCACGAAGCTGTCCGGCGTGGCGGCGAGCGGGGC
This sequence comes from Planctomycetota bacterium, assembly GCA_016192525.1. GTDB lineage: Bacteria > Planctomycetota > MHYJ01 > JACPTZ01 > JACPTZ01 > JACPTZ01. The sequence continues at coordinate 14,599 of JACPTZ010000140.1, read as the reverse complement.
GAACTCGGACATCACCTCGCTCGGCGGCCTGACCACCCCGCTTGCGACGGCGCAGGGCGGCACGAGCATCTCCTCAGCCGGCGCCTCGGGGGACGTCTTGAGAAGCGACGGGGCCAATTGGGCCTCCGCGGCGCTGACGGACGGAGACGTGCCGGACACGATCACGGCCTCGAATTACCTCGCCCTCCTGGGCGGGACGATGAGCGCCGCCATCAACATGAACGGGAACCAGCTCAACAACATCTCGATCCTGAACTTCCAGTCGGCGCCGAGCCTCGAAACGAACTTCGCCGGCACGACCACGATGAACCTTCAGAACATCGACGCCGGGAACGTGATGAACGTCGTCGTCGAAGGGACCGTTTCCGCTTCGGCACCGACGCTGGCCGGCCACCTCGTGACCAAGGCCTTCGCCGACTCCACCTATCTCACCGCCGGCACGGCCTATCAGCAGAACGGCAACACCTTCGGCGCCGCCGGAATCCTCGGCACGAACGACGCGTTCGATCTCAGCCTGGAGACGAACAACTCGATCCGGGTCACCGTCGACGATCCGACCGGGGATCTCATCCTCGCGACCGGGAACCTTGGCTCCTCGAACCCGACCGGATTCTCGATCCTCGGCCTTGCGGGGATCGATGTCCATCTCGACGACGACGGCGGGACCGCCGGCTCCTTCCGCATCCTGAACGATGCCAATACGGTCGAATTCAGCATCGACGAGACCGGTCCCATCACGGCCGTGGGTCCCCTTACCTTCGCGGTGGGCGGGGTCATCGCTTCCACCGCGGCCAATCCCATGAGTCTCGACACGGGCGGGGCCGGCGGTGTAGTCAACGTCGGGGGCGGGAACTTCAACAAGACGATCAATATCGGAACGGGCACCGCGGCGGATACGATCAACATCGGGACGGGAGGCGGGACGAACCTCATCACCCTCGGGACCTCCAGTGACCAGCTGAGCGTCCCCGCCCCGATCGTCGGCCTCACCGCCCTGTACTTCGAGGGGTCGAGCGTCGACGGCAACAACCTCCAGTTCTCCATCACCGATCCCACGGCGCCGCGGGTCATCACCTTCCCGGACGCCAACGGGACGATTGCGCTTTCGGGCTCGACGAACATCTTCACGGCGCCCCAGACGTTTGCAGCCGATCTGACTCTCAGCGGGGTCTTGCTCGGAGCGTCGCCGCTCGTCTTCGAGGGCTCCACGGTCGACGTCAATGACACGACCCTCTCCGTCGCCGACCCCACGGGGCCGCGGACGATCACGCTGCCCGATGCGACCGGGACCGTGGCGATCCTGGGCGCGGGAATCTCGCAGATCTTCGGAGGGAATGTGTCGTTCCTGGACACGACGTTTTCGGGGAACACCCTCGGCGGGAACGCGATGCGGTTTGATGGCGCCACCATGGACGCGAACCAGACCACTCTGGCGATCGCCGACCCCACGGGGTCCCGGACCATCACATTGCCCGATGCGACCGGGACGGTGGCGCTCCTGGGGGCGTCGATCCCACAGACCTTCGCCGGAAATGTGTCATTCCTGGACACGACATTCTCCGGGAACACCCTCGGGGGGAACGCGATGCGGTTCGAGGGGAGTACGGTGGACGTGAACCAGACCACGCTCGCGATCGCCGACCCCACGGCCTCCCGTACCGTCACCCTGCCTGACGCGAGTGGGACGGTGGCGCTTCTCGGCGCGGCCATCGCGCAGACATTTGGCGGAAACGTTTCGTTTCTGGATACGACCTTTTCCGGGAACACCCTCGGCGGAAACGCGATGCGATTCGAGGGCGCCACGGCGGACGCGAACCAGACCACGCTCGCGATCGCCGACCCCACGGGGTCCCGCACCATCACCCTTCCCGACGCGACGGGGACTCTGGCTCTGACGAGCGACATTCCCGCGAATTCCTTCTCTCAGGGCGGAAACTCGTTCGCCGGCCTCGCCACCCTGGGGACGAACGACGCGTTCGATCTGGCCTTCGAGATCAACAACTCCGAGAAGATGCGGCTCGACAGCTTCGGCAATCTCGGGATCGGCGTGCCGGGTCCGCAGGCCCCCGTCCATGCCGTGAAGGATGACGCCAACAACACGACCTCGTCGATCATCGGAATCCTGGAGCACACCACGACGGGCGCGGCCGGAAGCGGGATCGCCTCGGACCTCCTGTTCCGCTGCGAGAACAATGCGGGTTCCCCGACGGCCTCCGCCGCGATCTCGGGAATCCTCACGAATGCTACGGCCGCCTCCGAGTCCAGTGCGCTCGCCTTTCTGACCCGAAACGCCGGCGCGGTGCCGGCGGAACGAATGCGCGTCACCCCCACGGGCGAACTCGCCATTGGAATCGGCAGCGCGAGTTCCACCCTGCACGTGAACGGCGATGCCAGGTTCATGGCCGCGTCGAACCAGATCAACCTCGGGACGGGCGCCACGACGACGACCCTATCGACTTCCGCGACGGCCGCGCGGACGATCACTTTCCCAGATGCGACGGGGACGGTGGCTCTGACTGCGGGCACTCTGTCCAAGGGGATTTCGGACGCCTCTTCCGTCGCCGCCAACAACAACACCGTGATCACCCTGACGAACAGCGCGGGCGGGAGCGTCGGCGGCCACACGCAGGTCGGTCTCCGCGGCGAGGCCACCTCGGCCGGGGCGGCCGGCATGAACTACCGCGGGGTGGTGGGAGACGCCGGGGCCGGGACCACCGCGAACAGCGCGATCGGCGTGCTCGGGACAAACGCGGGCGGGACCTTTGCGCCGGGATTCTGCGGGGTGCAGGGCGCCTCCGGAGCCGTCAGCGGGTACGGCGTCATCGGTCACGAATCAGCCACGACCGGGACGAACTCGGGAGTGTATGGAATCGCGGACGGCGTGGGGACCGGGACGAACATCGGAGTGATCTGCACGGCGAGTGGCGGAACGACCAACTACGGACTCTACGCGAACTTCGGCAGCATGGGAGTCAACGATCGGGCCATTGTCGCGGACGACAGCACGGCCGCCGGAAGCGTCGCAGATCACGTCCTCGTCGATCTCTCCTTCGTCAACAGCACCAACGCGGCCAGCGGCCAGCAGTCCTTTCTGAAGGGCCGATCCGGGGGCGCGTCGCTCCTCCGTCTCGGCCTCCAGGCCGATGCCCCGGGGACCTCGTGGGCGGGGCAGGGGTGGCTCGCCACCACCGGCGCGGCCACACCCGCGTGGAACACGACCGGGGCGGACTTCGCCGAGAAGGTGACCGTCGTAGGATCGCCCGCGTCCTACAGCCCGGGGGACGTGATGGTGGTGGCCCGATCTTCCGACAATGGCTTTGAGAAGAGCGCTGCGGCGTACGACACGGCCTTCGCGGGCGTGATGTCTGATGAGGCCGGTTTCGTGGGGAACAACCCTGACCCGGAGGTCGATCCGGACTACACCGCGGACAAAGTGACGATGGGGATGATCGGGCGCGTGACGACGAAGGTCTGCCTCGAGGGCGGCCCGATTGCGCGCGGAGATCTGCTCGTTACGAGCTCTACGTCCGGGCACGCGATGAAGGGCGACCCCGCCGAGATCGCGAAGCGCCCCGGCTGCATCATCGGCAAGGCCCTCGGCGCGTTCGACGGCGCGTCCGGCGAGACGGGCCGGATTTCGGTCCTCGTCGGCGTCAAGTAGGGCGGGCGGGTCCCATGCCCGGGCCCTGTATGCGGGGACGAGGTTACCGCATTGTCATCCTGAGCGTCCGCCGCAGGCGGACGCGAAGGATCGCCAGTTCATACGCCAAGTTCGCTCCAGTGCTGGTGATCCTTCGCCCTGCCCGCCGGACGGAGGCGGGCCGGGCTCAGGATGACAACGCCAGGGGCAGTAACCTCGTACGGCTGGCGATCCTTCACTTCGCCCGCCATACGGCGGCGGGCTTCGTTCAGGATGACAGGATCCGGGGCGGGAACCTCGCATGCCGCGGGGGGTATGCAGTGCCAGACCCGGCGCGGGTCAATCTGAAGGATCCCCTCAGAGCCCGGTCCGGGGAAGTCGCGGGCCGGGAGGAGTCGCCCGCCGACCGGGGCACCCGCCGTTCCTCCCGGCGGAAGCCCCTCGTCCTCGCCCTGGCCACCGCGCTTCTGCTCTTCGTCTGGGACGTCGGCTGCATCGCCTTCTGCAAGATGGTCGAGTACGACAGCGATGGCTGCTTTCTCGTGGCCCTCTTCGGCGGACTGTTTCCCCTCTACATCCTCTTCGGCGTGCTTCAGGTCCGGCATCCCGTGAGTCAGGCGACCCTGTTCGGCCTCTCCATCAATCTGGTCCTCATGTCCCTACTCCTGTTGACGGCCTGGTAGCCCCGCCGTTCGGAATTCCCTCGACCCCGTTTCCCGCCTTTGATACAACCGCCCGCCTGTCGCCCAGGCCGGGGACACGCCCCCGGCCCCATGAAAGGAGTCTCCATGAATCGCTCGACGCTCTGGGGGTTGGGGATCGTCGGTCTGCTTTCGCTCACCTGGTCGTTCGCCTCCGGGGGGCCGACCGCTCCGGCCGGCGAGGAGAAGCCGCCGGCGCCCGCCGTGCACAAGGTGGAGCGCGGGACGCTCACGCCGTGCGGCGCCCTCGAAGGCGTCCTCGGCGCGCCGGAACGGGTGGGGGTGTACCTCCGCTTCGAGCAGTTCGGGGGCCCCCTCATCGTGGTCGAGGCGGTCCCGGCGGGACGGGCGGTGCGGAAGGGGGATGTCCTCATCCGTTTCGAGTCGCGCGACCACGCCGAGGCGATGCGCGGCGCCACGGAGGCGCTCGACCACGCCGAGGCCGGCCTGGCGGCCACGAAGGCCGAGCGGGAGCTGCTCGATCGTCAGCAGAAGGAGCAGCGCAAGGCGACCGATCTCGCCCTCTGGCAGGCGGAGCGCGAGTACGACGCGTGGATGAAGCATGAGTGCGCGAGCAACCTGAAATCGGCGGAACTCGGCGTGAAGTCGAGCGAGCACAGCCTGGCCGACCAGAAGGAGGAACTCGCCCAGCTCGAATCGATGTACAGGAAGAGCGAACTGGCCGGAGAGACCAAGGAGATCGTGCTCGACCGCGCCCGCCGGTCCGTGATGATGGCGGAGGAGTATCTGAAGCTCGCGCGCACCTCCGAGACCGTGACAAAGACGTATGAAAACCCGGACAAGACGAAGTCGCTCACCGAGACCCTCGATCAGAGAAGGCAGGCGTCCGCCCTCGAGGCGACCGAGGCCGCGCTGGCCCGCGACCGGAAGGACCGCGAACTCCTGAAGGCCGATCAGGAGGCCCGCGACGCCCGCGAGGCGGTCCAGAAACTGAAGCGCGACCAGGAGCGCCTCGTCGTGACGGCCCCCTGCGCGGGGATTCTCGTCCACGACGGCGTCCTGGCGCACGCCGGTCCGGAGGCGATCCGCTGGTGCGCCGACGGAGCGACCGTCAGGGTCACGCCGGCAGCCTGGCCGGAAAAGGACTTCGGCGGGAAGATCCGCTGGGTCTCGGCCGCCCCCTCCGCGGGAGGAGATCCCGCGTCGCCGAAGTACGAGGTCCGCGTGACGCTCGAGGCGGAGAAGGAAATGCTCCGCCTGGGCATGCCCTGCCGCCTCCGGGTGGAGGGCGCGGCGATCCGTGAGGCCCTGTGGGTGCCGAAGACGGCCGTGGCCTCGAAGGACGGCAAGTCGTACGTGAAGGTGTCAGCCGCGGGGAAGACCACGTCGCGTGAAGTGACCTGCGGGCCGTCGAACGAGACTCAGGTGCAGATTGTCAAGGGACTCCAGGGAGGCGAGGAGGTCGTTGTCCCGGAGGTGGACGGCGCCGAGTAGTCCCTCCGCGCCTCCGCGTCTCCGCGCGAATTCCTCCGCGTCTCTCTTCTCTCTCTCCGTTGGCCCCGTCCCCATGATCGCCTCCCGTCGTTGTGTCTGTGCCCTTGTCTCTCTCCTCCTGCTCGCCGGCTGCGCCCACCGGTCCGCGGGACGCGCAGGCGATCCCGTCGCCGGGGCTCGGAGGGCGCAGGAGCGGGGCGTCGAGTTCCTCGTCCGGACGCAGAATGCGGATGGGTCGTGGGGGACGTTCGAGTCGGCCCGGCCGTACGAGATCTACCTCGGCACGACCTCGTCGTTCCGCGCCTTCCAGGTGGCCACCTCCGCGCTCTGCTGCACGGCGCTGATCGAGCCCTCCCGGGGCGACCTGAGGGTGACGGAAGCGCTCGGGCGGGGAGTGCAGTTTCTTCTGGGCGCCCCCGCGACCGGGCGCGCGACCGGCGACACCTTCTACGACACCTGGGCGCATTGCTATCTGCTCCAGGCGGTCTCGGAGGTGGCCCGCGATCCCCGATTCGAACCGCTCCGCCCCCGGCTCCAGGAGATCGTCGATCGCGAGATCGCCATCCTCGACCGGATGCAGGGCGGCGAGGGCGGGTGGGGATACTACGACTTCGGTTTCGCCCTCAGCAAGCCGACGGGGAATGAGAGCACCAGCTTCCTCACCGGCGCCGTGCTTGTCGCGCTCCACGAGGCGGAGGAGGCCGGCTTCACCGTCCCCGGGCACATGACGAAGCGGGGCCGGATCTGCCTCGAACGGCTCCGTCTCGGCGACGGGGCCTACATCTACGGAACCTACGCCCAGTTCGGTCCGGAGCGGCTCTACAATCGCGTGAAGGGCTCGCTGGGTCGGACCCAGGCCGGAAACATGGGCCTGGTGGCCTGCGGGTCATCGGTCGTGGGGGAGAAGGAACTCCGCACCGGGCTGGATCACCTCTTCGCGCAGCACCACTTCATCTCGATGGGTCGCGGCCGGCCCTACCCGCACGAGGCCTGGTACTACACCGCCGGCTACTACTTCTTTTTCGGACACTACTATGCCGCGCGCTGCATCGACCACCTGCCGGAGGCCGACCGCGCCCGCTACCGCACCCTCCTCCGGGACCACCTCGTCCCCCTTCAGGATCCCGAAGGTTCCTTCTTCGATTTCCCGCTCTACGGCTACCACAAGCCGTACGGGACGGCGCTGGCGCTGATGGCTCTGCAGCGGACGGCTCCATGGTAGGGCGGGTGCACATCCCGGACTTTCTGTCGCCCCTCCGGGGCTGGCTCTTGGTGTGGGCGGCGTGACCCAGGGCGGCGCCCCTCGCTCCGCTCGGGGCTTGCCCTGGGCTATTGTCTTCCGCCCCTTCGGGGCGGACACGGCATTCATCGTGCACCGGACCGGGTCTCCCGGGGGCGGACACGGCATCCATTGTGCAGAGGGCCGGATATCTCGGCGCTGAACCGCATTCCCGTCAACGAAAAGGGCCAGTCAGCTTCCGCAGACCGGCCCCTCTGTTTCGCTTTCCGTTCTGTGTCTGTTTCTGCTTCCGTTTCTGTTTCTGTTTCTGTCTTTTGTTTCGGTTTCTTTTTTCTGTCCTTTGTTTCTGCCTCTTCCGCTTGCGTCCCTTCAAATTCGCGCAATTCGCGTGATTCGCGGTTTCCCCCCCCTCGCGGTCAGAACTTGAACCTGGACGGCCGCGCCGCGAACACGTACCCGTCCTTCGTGGCCCCGATGAAGAGGTCGCCGGTCGGATTCGGCGCGAGCAGCGTGATCACCCCCGGATCGAACCGCTCGACGATCTCGCCGGTCTTCTCGTTCACCCCGTAGATGCAGTGATCGCCGGACTCGATGTAGACCCGGTCGATCCCCTTGACCAGGAATCGTTCCCCCTGCGGGAGCTTCCACTTCAGTTTCCCGGTGGCGGCGTCGATGCCGAGGAACCCGATGCCGTCCGATTTCACCATCACGGTGTTCTTCGTCGCCCAGGGCCGCGTCAGGATCGGCCCGCCGCTCTCGTACTTCCACTTGAGACTGCCGGTGATCCGGCTCATCGCATAGAGGGCGTAGTCGGTGCTTCCGACGTACACCATGTCCTCGTAGAGGGCCATGTCCGCCACGATCGGCCGCTCGGTGCGGTACAGCCAGGAGATGTTCCCCGTGCTGCCGTACGCGTAGATCCCCCCATCCTGCGAGGCCAGGATCAGCGCGGGGTCTTCATAGATCGGCCGGGCGGTCACGATTCCGCCTGTGTCGAACCACCCGGAGACTCCGCCCGTGACGGCGTCGAGCGCAAAGGCGCGCTTCGCGTTCATGGCGCCAAGATAGACCGTGGAGCCGGTCGCATAGATTTGCGTCCCGGGCGAGAAGGCGAGCAGTTTCTTCCAGAGGAGGTTTCCGGAGGAGTCGAGGCAGTACAGCATGCTCCGCGAAACGAGGTAGACGAAGTCGTTCTCCGCCAGGGCCCTCATCTGACGGCGGGTCTCGGCCAGCTCGTTCATCAGCCCGTTGATCTTCTGCTGGTCCTTCGCGGCTTTGCCCTGCTCGATCTTGAGGTTGGTCTGGGCGTTCGCCTCGCGGAGCTGCAGCAGCATCATGGACGTGTCCACGCCCGACGTGGGGGAGGGCGGGAAGTCGAGCGGCGTGCCGACGTCGAACACCCACGTCACAAGACCGGTGTTCACATCGAGCCGGTAGACCTTGTTCGACTTCGTCTCCGCGAAGACCCCGTCCCGCTGGAGCGTGAGGCGCGTCAGGACCTCCCCGCGGATCGGCGTGTCCCAGACGAGGTCCTTGAACGGGGTTCCCTCCGAGACGGCGTTGGCGTATTCCCCCCGGCAGTACTCGACGTCGCTCGCGCTGGCCGTCTCCACCCGCTTCTTCCGCTGACGGTCTTCCCTGGTGGTCTCCTCATCGTAGGCGTAGCGGTAGCGCGGCCCGTCAAACAGGTGCCACTTGTGGGGGGCGCAGCCGCCGAGGGCGGAAACGGCGCCCGAGAGGGCCAGGAGCGCCGCGGCAGGAAGACGCTTCATTTCGCATCCCCTTTGATGTAGTCCGCGAGGTTGATCCCGTGCTTCTGCTCGTACGTGCGGAGGGACTCGATCCGTGAGAGGTCGTCCTCGATCCTCTTCACCAGCTTGAAGATATAGGGGCGACCCCGCCGGCGCTCCTGAAGGTCCTGGAGCATCCGGTCCCACGATCCGCCGTACAGTTCGTCGCGGAGCGTGATGAGCATCCGCTCCTCGGCGCCCAGCGACTCACAGTACTTGTGGTGAGGTGTAGCCATGCTCTCGGAATATCGTCACAATCCCGGACCGGCTGAAGGCATAACCCGTTCATCCGTGTGGAGTTCGTCCCGGGTGGTTCTTTCTCCGCCTCCCGATCGTAGAATCGGGGAACCGGGGATGTCAAGCGCGGATCCGGCCGCAACCCCCCGCCCGTGAAAAGGGTTGACTCGTTTTTTCGCCGGTCCTAAACTGGCTTCGCGGCTGCGTGTGCCTCTGCCCGCAGGCGACGCTGTTTCGGAGCCCCGGCCTTGTCCGCACCCGAGCTGGTCTCGACGCTTACCCGGAACCTCGCCGTCGTCCGGGATCGGATCGCCGGCGCCGCGGAGCGGGCGAATCGCGATCCCGCGGCAGTCCAACTGGTGGCGGTGACGAAGAGCGTGGAGGCGCCGGTCGTGGGGGCGCTTCGTGAAGCGGGGGCAAGGATTTGCGGCGAAAACCGGGTCCAGGCGGCCCGCGGGAAGATCCCGGCCTGTCCGCCCGACCTGGAGTGGCACCTGATCGGGCATCTGCAGTCCAACAAGGCCCGGAAGGCGGTGGAACTGTTCCGCTGCATCCACTCGGTCGACTCGACCGGCCTGATCGCGGGGCTGGGCGAGCAGGCGGCGAAGGCGGGAAAGGTGGTCGACTGTTTTCTCGAGGTGAACGTCAGCGGGGAGGGATCGAAGGACGGAGTGCCGCCCGAGGCGCTCCCTGAACTGGTGGCGGCGACTCGTTCCGTCTCGCACCTTCGCTGGCTGGGGCTCATGACGATGGCGCCGCTCGCGGACGATCCAGAGGCCGCGCGCCCCTTCTTCCGGCGGCTGCGCAAACTCCGGGACATGTATGCCGCGGGGGAGACCGGATCGGCGCTGTCGATGGGAATGACGCAGGACTACGTCGTGGCGGTCGAAGAGGGCGCCACGCACGTCCGGATTGGTCGGGCCCTCTTCGAAGGCGTGCATGCCCAAACTCATCATTGAAAAAGGCCCCGACAAGGGGAAGGTCGTCTCCTTCGCCCCTTCCGAGACGGCGGTGATCGGCCGCGAGCCGGCGGGCGGGGCCAAGTGCACCCTTCACGACGCCCTTGCTTCCCGCCTGCACTGCCGCCTCGAACCGCGTTCCGACGGTTTCTGGCTCGTCGACGGCGAGTCGATGAACGGGACTTTTCTGAACGGCCACCGTACGAAGACGCACAAGCTGGTGTTCGGGGACAAGATCGAGATCGGCGAGTCGATGCTGTCGTTTCTGAGCGACAGCGACGAGAAGGTGGCCTGGCCGATCGGTCAGGTGATCCGCGGATACGACATCAAGGAGCGCGTCGGCCGCGGCGGCATGGGAACGGTGTACAAGGCGGTGCAGAAGTCGCTCGCCCGGGTCGTCGCGTTCAAGCTCCTCTCGCAGGACATCTCGGGCGACCGCAAGTTTCTCGCGCTCTTCTTCCAGGAGGCCCGCGCCGCCGGACAGCTCAACCATCCGAACATCGTCCAGACCTACGACACCGGCAGCGAGAACGGCGCCCACTTCATCTCGATGGAGTTCATGCCGGGCGGCTCGCTCCAGGACATCCTCGCGAAGAGCGGCAAGCTCCCCGTCAAGGTGGCCGTCTCGATGATGCTCGACGCCGCCCGCGGCCTCGAGTACGCCGAGCGGAAGCAGCTCATCCATCGCGACATCAAGCCGGACAATCTCATGATCGGCGAGGGGGGGGTCGTGAAGATCGGCGACCTCGGCCTCGCGAAGTCCACCCAGGCCGCCTCCCAGCCCGAGGAGGGGCACGCCGTCTTTGGAACGCCCCACTTCATCGCCCCCGAACAGGCGCTCAACAAGCCGATCGACCACCGGGCCGATCTGTACGCCCTCGGCTCCACGTTCTACCGCATCCTCACGGGGACCACCCCCTACGCCGGCAGCAGCGTCCGGGAGATCATCCTTCGGAAGCTCAAGGAGGACCCGCCCGCGATCGAGAAGCTCGATCCGCTCCTCCCGCCGAACGTCTGCGCCCTCGTGACCCGGCTCATGGCGCGCGATCCGGCCGGGCGACCTCGGGGCGCCGCCGAGGTGGTGGCTGCGCTCGACGAGATCAAGCGCGACTTCGAGGGAAAGCCGACCGGTCCCATCGCCACCCCCGCGCCCGGCGCCTCGACGATCCCGATCAGCGCCCCGGCGGGGACGACGGAGGCGGCGCCGCCTGCGGCCGGGAAGCCGCTCGCGCTTGCCGGGGCGGCCGTCGCGGCGCTCTTCCTCCTCGCGGCGGGGATCGGGGGATACTGGTGGACCCACCGCCCGAAAGAGAATATCGTTCCACCCACCCCGATCGTCAGGCCTTTCGATCCGCCGAGGACCACCCAGGGGGACAGCAAGTCCGCGAAGCTCGAGGCGCTGCTGCTGCAGGGGGCCCAGGAACTGGACCGTCGGACGACGGATCGCACGCCCGCGGCGGTCCGGGCCGTGATCGCCGCCTATCAGCAGTTGATCGACGAGTGCCCGGACAGCAAGAGCGCCGCCACCGCCCGCGACTGCATCATCGAACTGGAGGGCGAACTTCGCTCCGTGGCTCTCGCGAATGGGCTCGCCGAGCATCGCCGCGCCTGGGAGGCGGCTCTCAAGGTCTTCGGACAGAAATCGACGGTCGCTGAGGCTCACGCCCACGCCGACCTCATGCTGAAGTCCGCCCGGGAGCGGATCGGGGCGCTCCGGGCCGCCTACGCCGAGGACTCGAAGGCGATCGGGGAGATCGACGAGGAGGCGGAGAAGATCGAGCAGTGGGCGGGAGACGAGACGAAGGCGGCGGCGGAATTCGACGAGCTGGACTTGAGGCTGGCCGGCGTCCCGCAATCCTGTCCCTATGGAGAGGCCCGGACGGCGGGCGAGGCGTATCTGAAGTCGATCGCCGGGAGGGGGTATCCGTTCGAGGCCTTCACCCGCTCCCTGCTCAAGAGGGTGGGCGAACTGGAGACCGCGGCCTATCGCGAAGCCGAGAGGAAGGTGAAGGAGTTCCTGGAGAAGGGGGACCCGGAGAACGCGGACGATGCGCTCGTCAAGCTGCTCACGTCGTTCTCCTCACGCGCGGATGCGGTTTCCTTCGCCCGGGACGCGGGGGATGAGATCAGGCAGCTGAGAGCCGACCGACAGTCGGCGCAACATGAGAAGGACCTCATCGCGGACCGCGAGATTCTCGTGGCGGCGCGCGCCGACGCGATTCTGGACGATTTCGCCTATGCGTTCGGGTCGGCCTCCCGCCATCTCTCGAAGAGTCTTTCGAGCCTGAAGACCGTGGAGGCCCGCAACGAGGCGCGGGCGCTCTCGGAGGAGTACGACCGGGAACAGGCGCTCTTCAAGACGCTGATCGAGCGGATCAACTCCAAGGCGCCGAACGGTAAGGCGGGCGGTCTGAACAACCGGGCGTTTCGGGGAGGAACCCTCGTCGGGGCGACGGAGGTCCAGTTGAACGCCCAGGTGCAGGGGGGGGAGATCGGAATGCCGTGGGGGAGCCTCAAGCCCAAGGACTACGTGGACATCATCCTGAAGGGGTGGGAGCTGACCGGGGAAGAGGCGGTCGCCCTCGCGCTGTACTGCCAGCACCGGGGGCTCGTCGAGGAGGCGGAGAAGCAGATCGCCGAAGCGAAGAAGAAGGGGGCCGATGTCGCCTGGCTCGAGGCGATCCAGGGGGACGACCCGCTCGAAGACCAGGCCCGGGTCCTCTGGAACCGGGTCCAGGGCGCCCCCGCCGCCGACGCAAAGCGGCTGGCGCAATCGCTCCTCAAGCTGTTCGCCGACACGGATCTGGTGAAGCGGAACCGGCAGGAGATCCAGAAGTATCTGTGAGCCGCCCTTCCCGGGTGTCCTTCCGAGGAGGCCGCCGCAGGCGGCCGACGAGGAATCTGGTGTGATGATCTGTTGACCCTGCAGGAAGGCGGAGGGGAGCTCGTGAGTCGTCCTTCCGTTCAGCGATCGGCGAGAATCGGCTTGCGCGTCACTCCCGGCGCCCCGAGGACGCGGTGGATCGGACCCTACGGCTCGCGCTGGAAGCTGGCGGTGTCCGCCCCGCCGGAGCGCGGCAGGGCCAATGAAGAGGTCTGCGCCGCCGTGGCGGCCGCCTGCGGCATCCCGCGCGACCGCGTCACGTTGATCTCCGGCGCCTCGAGTCGCGACAAGACGGTGGAGGTGGAGGGGGTGGACCCTGCCGCCGTTCGCTTGGCCCTGGAGAGTGCCGCGGCCGTCCCGTGAGCCGTGATGTCCAGGCCCAGCGACTCCCCGGGCGGTGCGCGCGGCCCGCGGTCCGTGTCCGAGGCGTGCCGGCAGGGTTGGACACGCCGCAAAAACCGCCTGACCTGACGCGCGGGAAAACTGGAGCGACTCCATGGGACTCTCGAGAGCACCCTCGGCACTCAAGGCCCGCATCGAAGGCGCGGTAAGGGCCATCCGCCGGAAGGCGCGCACGGCGCCCGAGGTGGGCATCATTCTCGGCACGGGGCTGGGCGACCTCGCCTCCTCCATCAAGGCCGAGGCGGTGATCCCGTACGGAAGGATCCCCGGGTTCGGCGTCTCCACGGTGGAGGGGCACAAGGGGGAACTCCTCGTCGGGAAGCTGGACGGCCGGCCCGTGGTGGCGATGGAGGGGCGGTTCCACTTCTACGAGGGATACACGCTCGACCAGATCACGCTCCCCGTCCGCGTGATGAGGGCGCTCGGCGCGAAGGTGCTGGTGGTCTCGAACGCCTGCGGAGGGATGAACCCGCAGTTCAAGGCGGGCGATCTCATGCTCATCGAGGACCACATCAACCTGATGGGGGTGAATCCGCTCATCGGTCCGAACGACGAGTCGATCGGGCCCCGATTCCCCGACATGAGCGCTCCGTACGATCGCGCTCTCCTGGATCGGGCCGAAGCCTGCGCCCTCGCCGAGCGGATCCGGGCCCACCGCGGCGTCTTCGTCGCCGTCACCGGACCCTGCCTCGAGACGCGTGCCGAGTACCGCTTCCTTCGCGGGATCGGAGCGGACGTGGTGGGGATGTCGACCGTGCCGGAGGTGATCGTCGGCGTCCACTGCGGGCTGCGGCTCGTGGGCGTCTCGATCGTCACCGATATGTGTCTCCCGGACGCCCTCGAACCGGCTTCGCTTCAGAAGATCCTCGCGGTGGCGAATGTGGCCGCGCCGAAGTTGACGCGGCTGGTGCGGAGGCTGCTGAAGGAACTTCCGTAGGGGCGCGCGCCTGCGCCGGGAAGGCGCCCCCCCCTCTCCCTACCCCCTCCCCTGCGGGGAGGGGGAAACAAGGATGACCCGTCGCTCGTTCAGCGTTGACAGATCATTACCTTCGGAGTTCATATGACCGGCCGGCACCCGCCCCTACGGTACCCATCCTCGTCCCGCGGCGAGGCCAGCGCCCCCGTCACCCTCGCCCTCGCCGCGTTGTTCCTGGTGGGGGTCATGGCTGTGCTGGCGCTCATCTACGTGCGACGTTCGATGGAGCAACGGGCCCAGGCCGAGTCGGCTCGAATGGAGGCCGAGCGGCGGAGGCAGATCGAACTTCAAAAGGCCTACGAGACGCAGATGGCC
>JACPTZ010000062.1 GCA_016192525.1 Planctomycetota bacterium | reverse complement strand
GAGCGCCTCGGAGAGTCCGCGATGCTGACCGGAATCGATGAGCCGCCAGATGACGCCGCGCCGGGTGAGTTCACGGCACACGGGCGCGGTCTTGATGTACTGGGCCTTGGTGCCGATGAAGACGTGGATCAAGGGGGAGGGGCGGTTTCGGGTTTCGGGTTGACGGAAACAGAAACAGAAGCAGAAACAGAAACAGAAACGGAAACAGATTTGGGCTACGGGCCGGACGCGCACCGTGAGGTCACGACGGGTCCCGACGCGACTCCTCCCGGCGCAGCCGGTACAGGATCTCTTCCTGATTCTTTCGCAGCCGCACCAGCATATCCGCCACAAGACCGGTCACGAAGGTCAGCAGCCCCAGCAGGATCGCGAAGGCGCCCGCGAAGGCGGCCCACTTGTGCGGGGAAAAGGTCTGGGTCTGAACGTAGTGGAGACCGAGGAAGACCCACGCGGCGAGACCGAGTCCGGAGCAGCCGATGGAGAGCGCCGTGAAGAAGGTGAGCGGCTGATAGTCCCGGAAGGTGCGGAGGAGAATCGAAGAGGTGCGGAAGGCGTAGTTCCAGAGGCTCGACGCCACCCGCGACTTTCCGAACTCGCGTTCGCCGCGGACCTCCACCGGAACCTCGAGAATCCGCATCCCCTTGAAGGCGAGATCGAGAAAGACCTCCTGCGTGTACGTGAAGGCCCCGAAGAGGGTGAGCCGGAGGAGCGCCTCCCGTCCGTAGGCGCGGAAGCCGCAGGAGACGTCGGCGAACCGCCGGCCGGTGAGCCGACCCACCAGCCAGGACATCCGGTGATTCCCCCAGAGTTTCATGGCGGGCATTTTCGGCGTACGAGCCGGGTCCTTGAACCGCGAGGCGGTCACAAAGTCGGCCTGTCCGGCCGCCACCGGGGCGACGAGGAGCGGGATGTCCTCGGGGCGGAACTGACCGTCGGCGTCGATGCTCACGAGGATGTCCGACCCTCGCGCGATTGCCTCCCGCACCGCCGAGTGGAAGGCGGCCCCGACGCCGCGGTTCGTCCCGTGCGAGATCACCGTGGCCCCCGCCGCGCGGGCCAGTTCCACGGTGCGGTCCGTGGAGCCGTCGTCCACCACCAGCACCTCCACCTCCGACACGCCGGGGACGGACCGCGGGACGCGTCCGATGACCTGGGCCAGCGTGGCCTCTTCGTTGAGGGCGGGGAGGTAGACGAGGAGGCGATTCGTCATTTCAGCCCCCCTATCCATTCCTTCCACTTCGCCTCCACGGCGGAGAGGTCCGGCCCGAAGACGTCCGTGACCATCTCCAGTGCGCCGTCACCGGAGAAGTTGCCGCCCCGCCCGGTGTCGAAACGGGTCCGCAGCGCGGACCACTTCGGGGCGATCTCCGGATCGGTGCACTCGGTGAAGAAGGTGTAGAGCGCCCACGACTCCGAATAGAAGAGGCTGCTCTCGTCCACCCCCTTGTTGATCGAGGAGAGCGCGTCTCCCCTCATGATGTCGCCCATCGGGATGAGGCGGTCCTTCCGGTACGCCTCCTTCAGCCAGTAAATCCGGTTCCCCGGACGCCAGTTGAAGGTGAGCGTCGTTCCGTCCCAGACGAACCCCTCGAAGTAGGTGGCGTGCCCCTCATGATACCACGAAGGGGACATGCCGTTGTGCGCCCGATCATGGAAGAGGTGCGCCCCCTCGTGGATCATCGTCCCGATCATGTCGTCCGTTCCGAACTTCTTGTAGCCGCAGCAGACGTTGGTCGCCGGGTTGGCGAAGCCGAGCGCCTGGAGATAGGCCTCCGCCTTCGTCTCGATACAGTACCGGCGGTAGTCCTCGAATGTTCGGAAGGCAAGCATGGTCATCTTCGCCGCGGGCGGCTCCTTTCCGAAGTGCTTCGCATAGGCCGCGTAGGCCTGCTCCAGGATCTGACAAAGCTGCTTTCCGAACGAGTCCGCCAGGTTGCAGCGGATCTTGTAGTGCGCCGTCTCGTACTCCCAGGCCTCGTCCCAGTTCGACCGGAGGACGTCCAGTTCCTCCGGCGTGTACCACAGTTCCTTGTACTTGATGTACCCGGCCGCGACCAGCTCAGCCTCCTCCTTGGCCCACTTGTTCCCGAACTTCCGGAACCCCTTCTCCAGCATCTTCCGGTCTTCCGGGGTGACCCACTGACCGGCATAGAAGACGAGCCCGGCCTCGACGTTTTGTTTTTCGGTGGGAGTGACCAGACGCCCCAGGAAGAGGACAAATCCCCCCTCCGGCACGTTGATGCCGTAGTACCGCGCCAGGGCCTCGTCGATGAGGCGCTTCTTCGAGGAGTCGCGGAGCGCGGCCACGAAGGCGCGGTTGGCGTCGGCGGGGAGGTCGGCCTCGAGGCACCATGAACCGAGGACGAACTGATCCGATGGACCGAGGTCCATCCGGCGGAGGAGATCGAGGAGCTGGGCCGGCCGGAGGTCCTTCCATTTCATCCGCGCCTGACCGCCCTGGATCGCAATGGCATAGTCCTTCGCGGTGGCCTCGGTGAGCTTGCCCTTCCCCTCGTTGTCCCGTCCGAAGGTGACGACCGGGTCCCGGAGCGCCCCGGCATTGATGTCTTTCCGGAGCCGGGTGAGAAGCGCCGCATACTGGCGCACGATGGAGAGGCGATCTTCGAGCTGCGCCTTCAGGTCCGCAGCGCGAAGGCGCCCGGCCACCTTGTCCCCCTGCGACAGGGCCATGTCGTAGTCGAAGGTGCGGATGTACTTCTCGAGGTCGGCGAGAATGTCGCCGAACGTGGCGCGTTCGGCCTCGAGAGCGGCCCGATCTTCGGAACCGGCCCTCGCCGCCGCCTCTTCGGCGGCCTTCCGGGCCTTCTCGGCCTTCTCCTTCTCGCGCGCGATCCGGTCGGCGCGGTCCCGCGCCTCCGTCGCCGCGGCCACACGGGCGGCCGCCTCGGCCTTGGTGGTGCACTCCCCTTCCACGACGGCGAGGTCCCCGGGCCCGACGCGGAGCCCCGTCAGCCGCGTGTAGAGCGGGGCGGCCCGGACCGATCCTCCGGGCGTGGCCAGCGCCTGGCCGAGGGCGCG
>JACPTZ010000054.1 GCA_016192525.1 Planctomycetota bacterium | reverse complement strand
CCGCCATGGCCTGAAAGAGTCTTCCCTCGTCGACGATGTACGGGTTCTGGGCGGTGCCGTCCTCGCCGGCGAGGACGCGTTTGACAATCTCGGCTTCCGGATAGGTTGCCTTGGGATCGATGGGGCGGGGCTCCAGGGGGGGTTTCTCGCCCACGGCGGGTTCCCAGCCCGGCGTTGCCAGATAGCGCGCCACCGGCCGCCCCTCGCCCGTCGTGAGGGACAGGAATTGGCATCCGACGGCGTGAAACTCGACCTCGTAGAGCGCGATCCCCCCGGCCTCGGCGTACAGGCGTTCCTCCTCGAACTGCGCCTTGAGGCGTGAGGACTGGGCGAGGAACATGCAGTCACGGAGCAGCCCGCGCCGGATGCGCTCTGTCGACTGGTTGAAGTTGGATCGGCCCTGCTGCTGCGCGGTTCCGATCAACTCCTGCACCTGTTGCGAGTAGGCCCGGTCGAGGAGGAAGAGCGAGGCGCCGAGCAGCACCCCGACGGTCAGGAGCAGACAGAGGGTGATCTTTGTTTGGAACCGGATTCTCATGCGGGCGGCCTACTTCTCCTTCTGGGTCAGGTCGAACTCCGCCTTCACCGGGCCGTCCGCCTTCACCTCGATCTCCTGCGACACGGCGCGGAGCGGATCGGCGTCCTTGTCCTTCGGCTGATAGTCCTCGTGGAACGCGTGGATCCGGTACTTTCCGGGCGGCACCCCCTTGATGCTGAAGTTCCCCTTCTCGTCGGTGACCGCGAAGTAGGGGTTCTCGAGAACCACCACGACGGCGTGCATGTTCCCGTGAATCTCGCACCGCAGCCGGATCAGGCCCGGCTTGTCGAACGTCACCTCCTTCGACTCGCCCTTCCCGTATCGCCCCAGCTCCAGTTCCTTGGCCTTGGACCGCGAGAAGACGTTGTGATACTCGTCGTCCCCGTTCGGAAACAGGACCGTCGTTCCGACCAGCACCGCCAGCGCGAGCGGGCTGAACTGGCGGTCCTTCTGCTCCATCTTCGGCTTCTCCTCGGGCGGTTTGAACGGGGCGCCCTCGGTCACGCCGTCGATGAAGACCACCGCCGGCCCCTGTTTCTCCTCGCCGGCCGGGGCCTTTCCGCCGGGGTACTTGACCGTCGGGCGCGGCCCCTTCTTCGCCCCCTTCTCCGGGAGCAACACCGTGCCCTCGACGTCCCCCGCCCGGGCGAACGGAAGGACGAGGGAGAGCAGGGCGGCGGCGACAAGCCCGCCCGGAAGAAGACGATGCCAAATCATGGGTCACCTCTCGAATCAGGGTTTGTTCTGGATCGAGTCGATCATCTGCCGGAAGGGAACCCGCTGGGCTTCGATCGTCTTCTGCGGTCCCACCAGTTTGAAGAACCAGAGCCCGTCCGGGCCGGGCACGATCGCCCCCAGGAGGGCGAATCCCGGCTTGGGCCCGCCTCCTCCGCCCATTCCAGCGGCGGTGAAGGTCCCGCGCGCCTCGACGAAGGTGACCTCCCGGCCCCCCGAGGTGCGTTCCTCCACTTTGGACGAATCGGCTGCGGCCGTCCCCTCGGGCGGGGAGAACTGGTCGACCCATCGCCTGGCGTTCTCCTTCGCCCCCCCGCCGATTCCGGCGAACACGGCGCACTCCGCGTCTTCGGAGTCGCTTTCCGTGCGCGGGACGCGATACTGGGCCTTGCGCATTCCGGAGGAGGGCGGTTCGGATTTCCAGGAGGGGGGAGGCGTCCAGACGAGGCCGGGGCCGTCCTTCGAGAGGCTCGCCGGCAGGGTCCCGCCGCTCTTGTCGAAGGAGACGGGCGGATGCCCCTCCGGAAGGCCGGCCGCGGGAGAGGTCGTGGGCGCGGTCCCCTCGGGGCGCGGTTTCGCGGGTTCCAGCTCATCGTTCTTCCGACAGCCCGACGTGAGGGGGAGAAGGGCGGCGAGCGCCCAGATGAGGGTCCGTCGCTTCATGGCGAGACTCCGTTTGCATCCCCTCCCGAGCGGGCCAGAATACAGCCCATCGACAGGGGGGTCAAGGCCGATCTGCTCGGGCCGGCATGGAATCCAGCAGCGTCTTGAGCAGAGTGGCCCCGAGGATGATCGCGCCGCCGATGAGCGAGCCGGCGCAAGGCGCCTCCTGGTGGACGTACCAGGTCCAGATCGGACTGAGGACCGGCTCCAGCAGGAGCAGGATCGAGACATCGAGGGCCGGAAGGTGCTTGAGGGCCGCGGTGAGGCAGACGTAGGAGAGTCCGAGCTGGATGACGCCGAGTTCCGCGAGGAGGAGGATGTCGCGCGGGGCGACGGCGTCGACAGGCAGCGCCCAGGGCAGCGCCGCGGCGAAGGCGATGACGTTCCCGCAGACGACGGCCGTCGCACCCTCGCCGTTCCGCGGATCGCGGCCGATCCAGCGGAGTCCGATCACGGTCAGGGCCCACCCGATCCCGCTCGCCAGCGCGATCGCGTTTCCGCGCTCCGGCGCGGGGGCCGTGGCGACCGCCTCTTCCGGGCTCAGAAAGATCAGGAGCAGACCCGCGACGGCGAGCGCCAGGATGGCGAGGTCCCGCTTCCGGGCCGGCTCCTTCAGGAGCCACGCGCCGAGCAGCACCACGTAGACGGGCGAGGTCGACTGCAGAAAGATCGTGTTGGCGGCGGTGGTCATCCGGTTGGCGAGGGCGAACGCCAGGCCCTGAAAGGCGTAGGCGCAGCCGACCAGCACGCTCGCCCTGCCCCAGCGGCCCCGGGCGGCCGGCAGAAGCACCCAGAGGGTGACGGCCGCGATCCCGGCCCGGAAGCAGGCCACCTGCCACGGCGTGGCGGCGATCGCCTTGATGGCGACCCCGCCCGTCGAGAAGAGCAGGGCCGCCGCCAGGACCTGAAGTCGCGGGATCAGCATGTCGGGGCGATGGTGTACCCGACGACACGCCGCGGCGCAAGGAGTTCCGACTCCTGAGTCGTTGACGCGCCTCCCGGGAGACGCTAAGCTGAGAGCCTGAGAAGAAATG
>JACPTZ010000053.1 GCA_016192525.1 Planctomycetota bacterium | reverse complement strand
CAGCTATCCGGGCCCCGCCGAGATCGACGCGGCCTTCCGGGGATCCCCTTCATGACGAGGCCGTATCGGGTCTGCACCCGGTGCCTCATGGACACCTCGGACCCCCTCATCGAGTTCGACCGGGGGGGGCGCTGCAATCACTGCCGCGGGTACGATCAGTTGGCGGCGAAGTTTCTGCGGCACGGCCCGGAGGGGGCCGCCGAACTGGCCGGGCTCGTCCAGGACATCAAGCGCGCGGGCCGAGGGCGCGAGTACGATTGCGTAATCGGCGTCAGCGGGGGGGTGGACAGCTCGTACCTGGCCTGGGTGGTTCATCGTCTCGGCCTGAGGCCCCTCGCCGTCCACATGGACAACGGCTGGGACTCCGAGCTTGCCGTCCACAACATCGAGCGCGTTCTCAAACAGCTCAACATCGACCTCTACACGTACGTCGTGGACTGGGAGGAATTCCGGGACCTTCACCTTGCGTTCCTCCGCGCCTCGGTGCCGGATGCCGAGATTCCGACCGATCACGCCATCCTGGCCGTGATCTTCCGGGTCGCCGCCGCCCGGCGCATTCGGTTCGGAAAGGTCCCCCTCCGCTCCTATCCCGCCTACACCCGGTGGGACTGGCTCCGCTACGCCATCGTCCGGCGCCTCCGGGTCCTTCAGCTGCTGAACTACGTCTCCTACACCCGCCGGGAGGCGATCCGGACCCTGGAAGACGATCTCGGCTGGAGGAACTACGGCGGAAAGCACTTCGAGTCGGTATACACCCGTTTCTTCCAGGGGTACATCCTGCCGAAGAAGTTCAACATCGACAAGCGTCGGGCGCATCTCTCCACGCTGATCTGCTCGGGACAGATCACGAGGGAAGACGCCCTTCAGGAACTGGGACGCAACCCGTACCTCGGGGCCGAAGCAGAGGCCGATCGGGAGTACGTCGTGAAGAAGCTGGGGTTGACGGACCGGGAGTTCGGGGAGATCCTGAATTCCCCGGCTCGGACCTCGGCCGACTACCCCACCCACCGCGACTTCGATCCGTGGTACTCGACGTTCGTCCGCGCGCATCCGCTACGAGGGCCCCGGCGGCGGGCCCGGACTTCGCCGGAGTCCGGCGCGACAGACGTCACGAACGAAGCGACGTCGGGTGAGGCGCCGCCGCGCCGGCGGCGTATCGCCTACCTGACGGATGTGCTCACCGTTCACGATTCGCGTTTCCTGGAGCAGCTCCTCAGGGGTCCGTTCGAGCCCACTCTGATCCTCTTCCACGCCCCGACCCCGAAGGTGGATGAACTGCTGAGACAGTACCCGGATCTCCGCGTGCGCTGGCACCGGTTCGAAATCGCCCCGCCGGCGCGCCGCCCCCGGATCCTCGGTCCCCTGCGTCGAGCCCGCGCCACGTGGCGCGCCGTCCTGGAACTCAGGCGCGATCTGAGAGCGGTCCGCCCCGATCTGCTTCACGCCGGATGGGTGCAGACCTGCGGGGCCGTCTCGGCCTTCTCGGGCTTCCGCCCGCTCCTCCTCATGCCGTGGGGGTCCGACATCCTGCTCTGGCCGCGGACTTCGCGCCGCGAGCGGTGGCTGGCCCAGCGCGCGCTCCGGGCCTGCGACGCCGTCGCCTGCGATGCGGACACCGTCCGGATCGCCGTCCAGGAACTCTGCCCCATCCCGAGGCATCGCTTCGCCGTCTTCCCGTGGGGGATCGAGATCGACCGGTTCACCCCCGCCCGACGGGACCCGGCGCTGCGCGCCTCCTGGGGCCCCGAGGGCTGCTGCGTGCTGCTCATGACCCGCAGCTTCGAGCCCATCTACGGGGTAGACATCTTCCTCGATGCCCTCGCGCTGGCCCGCCGGAAGGCCCCTTCCCTCCGGGCCGTCCTGGTCGGAGGGGGGAGTCTGGAGTCGTCCTTGCGCGACCGGGCGCAGCAACTCGGACTGAACGACATCCTGCACTTCGTCGGCCAGGTTCCCAACGACCGCATGGGCGCCCTGGTGGCCTCCTCCGACATCTACGTCTCAAGCTCGCTCAGCGACGGCACCTCCCTCTCTCTCCTCGAAGCCATGGCGAGCGGCCTGCCGGTCGTCGTCTCCGACCTCCCCGCCAACCGGGAGTGGGTGGAGGAGGGCGTCAACGGACGGCTGGTCCCCCGGGGACAACCGCAGGCGCTGGCCGAGGCCTGCCTGTCGCTCATCGAGAACCCGGACCGCCGCCGGCAGATGGGGGAACGCAATCTGGCCCTGGCGCGGGAGCGGGCCGACTGGGACCGCAATTTCGCCCGGTGCGCGGATCTGTACCGGCAGGTGATCGCCCGGCGCTCATCCTCGGAGGCCTCATGAAACCCCTGCGACCCGAGGATCCGGTCCCTCCCCTGCCCTCTCCGATCTCCCCGCCCCCCCCTCCGCGATCGGTTTCGCCCGCGGAGGGACCGATCGATCTCGCCGTGGTCCTGGTTTCCTACAATGTGCGGGACCTCCTGCGGAACGGCCTCCGGCGGATCGCCGATGAACCCGCCCGCTTTCGCCGTGAGGTCTGGGTGGTGGACAATGCCTCACACGACGGATCCGCCTCCATGGTGGCCCGTGAGTTTCCCGACGTCCGACTCATCGCCAGTCCGGTGAATCTCGGGTTCACGGCCGGCAACAATCTCGCGCTGCGGCGGATTCGAGCTCGATACGTCCTCCTCCTGAATCCGGACGCCGAACCGCGCCCCGGCGCCCTTGAGGCCCTGGTGGACCACGCCGATGCCCATCCGCATCAGGCCATCGTCGGCCCCATGATCGAGACCGGACAGGGGAAGGTGGAGGTCTCCTGCTCCCGTTTTCCCCGTTGGCCCGCCACGCTGGCCCGGCTGTTTTACCTCGACGCCCTTTTCCCGGGGCATCCGCTCTTCGGGGAGCACCGGCGGGGATTGTCGGACTACGGGCGACCGGGGGAGACCGAATGGCTCTCCGGGGGCGCCCTGCTGATCCGGTGGGAGGCGCTTCAGGCGGTGCGGGAGATGGATGAACGATTCTGGATGTACTGTGAAGACATGGACTGGTGCCGAACGCTCCGGAAGTCCGGATGGCGCATCGGCTATACCCCGGCGGCGCGCATCCTGCACCTGGGGGGCCGGTCCACCGGACAGTTCCGGGCCTTCGCGGCCCGGCAGGGATACCTCAGCCTCGTGCGCTACTACGAAAAGCACGAGCGCGCCTTCGACGTGGCGGCCGCGAAGACGGCGCTCTCGATCGCGCTGCTCCTCCGGGCCGGGGCGAGTTTCACCCGATCGCTCTTCGCCCCGACCGGGCGGGCGGCCGGTCTCGGAACGCGCGACTCCCTGGAAATCCTCCTGGACGCCTGGAGAGGCTTCCGACCCCTCAGGCGACCGCAGGGGCCTCGGCCGAGCTGAGCTTCGGCCTGACCCCGTGGCGCTCCCCACGCCTTCCCCCCCCCGCCAGCCGTTCGTACAGCGCCGCACAGCGAGCGAAGTTGCGATCCCAATCGGCCCGCTCGCGCGCGAGCGCCAGGTTGCGCCGGCCCATCTCCACTCCCAAAGCCGGATCCTGCACGAGCCGGGAGCAGGCGTCGGCGAAGACCGCGGGACTCCCGGCGGGAACCAGCATCCCGTTCAGGCCCTCGACGACCCATTCCCGATTGGCCGGCAGGTCGGTGACCACCGCCGGAAGACCGGACGCCATCGCCTCGAGGAGGGAGAGCGAGGTCCCGTCGCTCAAGGAACTGGAAACGTAGAGGTCGGCGGAGGCGACCCACCTTCCCATCTCATGATTTGGAACTCGCCCCGAGAACCGGATGAACTCCCCCATTCCCAGGCGCTCCGACTCCGCCTTGAGACGGGACTCCAGACTTCCCCCTCCCACGAGCACCGCCCGGACGTGCGGATGACGACGATGGAGAAGGGCGAACGCCTGCAGGAAGTGCTCCACCCCGTACACCGGCTCGAAGCTGCGGGTCATGATGAGGACGAACGATTCGCCGAATCCCCAGAATCGGCGCAGGGACGGGTCTCGAAGCCCCGGGTGGAACCGATTCAGCTCGATCCCCCACGGGAAGATGCAGAACCGGTGATCCGGAATCGGACAGAGCGTCCGGATGACCCGGGAAACCGCCTCCGCGTCACAGGTGACGGCGTCCGCGGCCCGCAGCGCAATCTGGGCGAACCAGCGCTCGCGATGATGGGCCTTCGGCCAGAGGAGAATGTCCGAACCCCAGGGCATCAGGACGATGGGACGAAACCCGGAAAGGGCCGCGACGGCCCCGCAGGTCTGCACCCAGCCGGCGTGGAGAAGACCAGGACGCAGGGCGCGAAGATCGGCTCGGAGGTCCTCCACGGCCCTCCACGTCGCGAGTCCCCGTCTCCAGGGGCCGAGGAAGCGGGGCCGCTGCGTCGGAGGGGCAATCGGGTACGGATGCCAGAGGATCCGAAGGGTGGGGAACTGTCCCAGAAAGGCGGACACTTCGGGAGAGGGGGAGTGGAAGAGGATCAGGGTGGGGTCGTAGGGGCCGTCAAGCAGTTTGCGAAGGAAGCGCGCATCCTCGACGGTGGGCGCGTCGATGAGGTAGGCGATGCGGAGGCTCATGCGGTGCGGAAGCGGGACGCACCGCTCAGCGCGAACGGTACCACGCGAGCGTGCGCCGCATCCCCTCCTCGAAGTCCACCGTCGGCTTCCATCCGAGGAGCCGCTCCGCCCGCGCGTTGGAGACCTCCTTGCCCGCGTAATCGCCGGGCCGGGCCGGGGTGTAGATGATCTTCACGTCCCCGCCCGCCAGCCGCTGGATCGTCTCCGCCACTTCTTTCACGCTGATGCGTCGCGCCCCTTCCAGATTGAACGTCTCGTTCTTGCCCTTCTCCCCGAGGCAGAGCAGGTGCGCCCGGGCCAGGTCCTCGACATAGATGAAGTTCCGGTATTGCGCCCCATCGCCGGAGATCGTGAGGGGCTGGCCGGAAAGCGCCTTCTTCAGGAAGATCGGGATCAGGAGCTCGTCGCGCATCCGGGGACCGTAGGGAATCCCGTAGCGCAGGATGGTGAACTCCTGACCATAAAGCTTCGCGTAATCGTGACAGAGCAGTTCCGAGGCGATCTTGGTCGAGGTGTAGACGTGCCCGGCCCCGGGCATGTAGAAGGGACTGTCCTCGTCGCACCGGTCCTCCCTCGCCCCGGTGTAAACCCAGACCGTACTGGCGAAGATGACCCGCTTCATCTTGAGATGCCGCGCCGCCTCCAGCACGTTCGCCGTTCCATCGACGTTCAGTCGAACGGTGTAGGCCGGCTGCTCGAAGGCGTAGTTCACATTCGAGACGGCGGCGAGATGGAACACGGTGTCGCATCCGGCGCAGGCGTTCAGGACGGCGGAAAACTCGACCACGTCGACGTCCTTGTACGTCACGTCCGATCGGTGCGGGCGGACGCGGTGGTCGATCACGACCACGTCGTGGCCCGCCTCCTTCAGGACGTCCACGACATGCGACCCGATAAACCCGGCCCCTCCGGTCACGGCGCAGCGCACAGGCGGCTCCTTCCTTTCAATCCCGGGTGGGACTTCACCCTGCAGGACTATCGGCGTCCGAGGACCGTCCCCAAAGCCTCAAGCACCGCCGAGGTATCGCCCCCGGTCATCCCATTGTAGACCGGGAGACAGATGTGACGCCGGCAGAGGTCCTCGGCGACCGGGAAGGAACCCGCGGGGTATTTCCCGTCGAACAGCGGCTGGAGATGGCACGGGACCTCGTACACCTCTCCGCTCAGCCCGATGTCGAAGTCCTCGCGCAGGCGCTTCTTGAGGGCCGCGCGGTCAAGGCCCGGGTCCAGCAAGGCCAGATACTTGTAGAAGTTCGATCTGCAGCCGGACGGCACCGGAAGCGCGCGGATCCCGCGAATTCCGCGGAGTCCCTCGTCGTACCGCCTCGCCACCGCCTGACGTTCCTCGATGAACTCTTCGAGGTGCGAGAAGTGCTGGAGACCGACGACGGCGTGCAGTTCGCTCATCCGCCAGTTGTAGCCGCACCGGCCGTGCAGATTGGCGGTGAAGGACTGCTTGCCCTGGTCACGGTAGAGGCGCGCCTCCTGGTCGAGCTTCGGATCGGACGTCACGATCATGCCGCCCTCGCCGCTCGTGATCACCTTCGTGGGGTAGAAGGAGAAGGACGCGGCCTGGCCGAAGGAACCGGCCGCGCGACCGTTCACGGCGCAGCCGTGGGCGTGGGCGGCGTCCTCGAAGAGGAACAGACCCTCCCGATCGCACCAGGCGCGGATCTCCGGCAGGCGGGGGGAGACGATTCCGCCGATGTGCACCACGATCACGCCGGCGGTATCCTTCGTCCTCGCGGCGGCCAGCCCCGCCGGAGACACTCCGAACGTCTCCGGATCGGTCTCGACAAAACGAACCCGACCCCCGGCATGGAGGACCCCGAAGCAGGTGGCCATGAACGTGTTCGTCGGGACCAGGACATCCCGACCTTCCACCCCGAGGACCCGGAGCGGTATCTCGATGGACGATGTTCCGCTGTTCACCGCGACGGCGTGCGGGACACCGACGAGCCGCGCGAAGGCCGCCTCGAACTCCTTCCCGTACTTCCCGAGCGTCAACTGTCCGCTGCCCAGAATCTCGTCGACGCGGGCGGCGATGGCCGCGCGATCGGCGGCCGTGAACTGGATTCTGGCGGGCGGGACTTTCATCGAAGGGTCGCTCCGGGGCGCGCGGTGACGATGCCGTCCAGGATGGCGGCGAGCCGGGCGGCGAGACGGCGCCTATCATAGGGGGCGCATTTCGTCGTGTCCAAGGAATTGGAGATCCGTTGACGCCGTTCCGGATCGCCAAGTTCGAGAATGGCCGACGTCACCGCCTCCTCACTGTCCCCGTCGACCCGGAGGGCCCCCCCGGTTTCCGCCAGCAGGCGATCGGTGTCGTGACCCGGCGGCACCAGCGCGAGAATCGGGCGCCGCGCGGCGAGATACTCAAAGGTCTTGGCGGGCAGAGTCACCGCCTTTCCAGCCGGCTGAAGGAGGAGGAGCACGTCGGCGCGGGCGCACTCGGCGGCGACCTCCCGCTCGGGCCGCTGCGGAAGAAGCTCGATGGTCAGCCGCGGGGGAAGCAAGTGAGGCGGGGCTTCAAAGATCCGCCCCATGCCCCGGACGTGAATCCGGAGGCCGGGAGACCGCCTCAAGGACTCCCGGGCCGCCGCCAGAAAGCGTCGCAGACTCCGATCGCCGTGGAGGGACCCGGCGTGCAGAAAGATGACGGGGCAATCGCCCGGGCCCCCTCCCCCCTCGACGCCCGCCCGCGGCTCGGAGAAATCGGCCCCGTTCGTCAGCAGGTGGATCCGGCCCTCCCCGTCCGGCCACATCTCTCCCATCGCCCGTGCCATTGAAGGGGAGGCGACGAGGGCCGCTTCCGCCCGTCGGAGCAGGCGACGCTCCTGACGACGCAAGACCGCACAGGTCGAGTCACGCCGGGCATGGGAGAGAAAGGGGAGCGTCCACGGGTCGCGGTAATCGTATACCAGTGGAATCCGGCTCCCCGCCGACGCCGCCGCCGCGACGGACCAGAGCGAAAACGGGGGCCCGGTGACGATCAGAACATCGGGGCGAACACGTTCGATGGAGCGCCGGGCCGCGCCCGCCCAGAAGCCCGCGTCGAGCACTCCGGGGTCGGGAATCAGGAGGTCTCTCGAGAGTACGTGGACCAGGGCGCCGAGTTTCAAACGCAGCAGGTTGAGCAGAAGTCGATCGCCGAGGGGGGGAACGACCCGCTCCACGGTGAGCGAAGGGGGAAGCCGCCTGACCAGTCCCTCCGGGTCGAGGAGGTCGACGGGGGACGCCCGCGCGGTGAGGACCGTCGCTTCCCAGCCGAGAGACGGAAGGTGCCGGAGCAGATGTCCCCAGCGGAGCGCCGGGGGGCTCAGGACGGGGGGAAACTCGCGTGTGATCAGCAGCAGCTTTCGCACCGAACTCTCCAACGGCGGATCATCGCGGTCGGCTGCAGAAGTACACGCCTCCGGCCGGGGTGTCTCTCACGAGAGATGTCGCAGCCAGATCTCCGTGTTGACGCACTGCCAGAGGGGATAGAACCATTCATAAGGGCGGCTTCGAATCTCGGCGCCGAACCGGTCGATCCACTCCCAGCGGACGAAGTCGCGGGAGAGCAGCCGACCGCCCCGGCGTTCCGCCTCGATCAGATCGAGAAGGGTCAGGGTCGTCGGTGCGCTGGGGGGCATGAACCCGAACTTGGAGCGACGATCCCGGACCCGGGGGGGAAGATCCCGCGACAACGCCGCACGGAAGGCGGCCTTGGCGACCCCGTCCCGCACCAGCTCGGAGGCGGGCCAGCGCCGCATGTACCGCACAAAAGGCTGGGCCAGAAACGGCATCCGCCCTTCGAGCGAACAGGCCCCGGCCAGCCTGTCTCCCACACGAAGCAGGAACGGGAGCGTGCCCCTTCGCAGCATCGCCCCGGCGTGCCCGGCTCCGCGGAAGTCGGCGCGGGCCGAGATGAGGTGGTCGTCCTCGGCCTCGAGCACGTCCCGGTGTTCCCGATGCAGCGCGGGGTCCATCCAGTAGGGCGTCTTCATGGCGGCGCCGAGCATCCGGCGAAGGCGCCGGGGAAGAAGTCCCTCCCATCCGGAAGTCCCGCGCAGCGGGACGCCCCGCGAGATTCGGCGCGCCTGAATCCATCGCCCCCCGGCGGCCGCGGAGCAGGCGGCGGCACGGTACACGAGGGGCGGATAGCCTCCGAAAATCTCGTCCCCGCCCTGGCCCTCGAGAAAGACCTTCACCCCGCGCTGCCGGATCGCCTCCATCATCCGCCATTGCGGCACGACGTTCCAGCGGGGCGGCTCCTCGATGAGCCCCATGAGCCGGATCAGGTCCTCCCACGTCGCGGCCGCGGCGACCGGAACCTCCTCGAGCGGCGCCGCGCAAGCCTGGGCCACCTCGCGGGCGAACGGTCGTTCGTCGTTCGACGGGTCCTCGTGCACGGCCGTCAGAAGGCGCGCCAGGCCGAGCCCCGGATCGCGCGCCGCACAGACGGAAATCGCCGAGGAGTCGATCCCCCCGCTCAGCAGGATCACCGACGGCAGGTCCGACGGAACCCGGATCGAGACCTCGGCGGCGAACCGCGACCGGAGACCCTCGGGGTCCCCGCCGTCCCGTCCCGCGTCGACATCCCGCCCGATGCAGTCGATGATCGGGCGAACGTGGGGCTCACCGCCGTCGATCCGGCACGTCCACAGAGCCCCGGGAGGAACGGCCCGAACCGGTCGCCACCAGGTTTCCTCCGTGTGATTCACCAGTCGGTGGGCCAGATAGGAAGCGACAACGCGCCCGTTGAGGCGACCCCGGGTCCTGACCCGCGGGTCGGCGAGGAAGAGGCGGAGTTCGCTGCCGAACAGCACCACTTCATCGTCGACGTAGACATGGAGCGGCTTGATTCCCAGGTCGTCCCGGGACAGGACGATCATCCGTTCCACGCGGTCCCAGATGGCCGCCGCCCACATCCCGTTGAACCGGGAGAAGGCGCGGGGACCCCATCGGGCCCAGGCCGCCGCCACCACCTCGGTGTCGGTGTCGGAGCCGAAGCGGACGCCGAGGGCGGCGAGATCGGCGCGAATCTCCCGGTAGTTGTAAATCTCGCCGTTGAAGACGATCCGGTAGCGACCGGAGTCGTCGGAAAGGGGCTGATCGCCACGGGGGTCCCGCCCGACGATCGCGAGTCGGTGCGCCCCGAGGGCGACGCGCGCCAGACCTCGGAGCGGGTCGGGACAAGCGGCCGTCTCGATCGGACGCGGCCCTGTCCCTCCCCGCCATGTCCACTCGGCCGGGGACGATGCGGCCGCATCCGCGGCAAAGACCCCGCGGGAGTCGGGCCCGCGCGGGGCCAGAAGGTGGAGACGGGCGGCGAAGGCGGCGAGGTCGATCGGCCTCCCGCTCCGGGACAGTTCGCCGGCGATTCCGCACATCACGCCACCTCTTCCGGACGTGTCACGGCAGGACCCGAACCGAGGCGGCGCGCGATCGTCTGCCAGAGCGCCTCGAGTTCGACGTAGGTCGGCCGGGAGAGCAACCTCAGAAAGCCGAGGTAGACGATCGATCCGAAGGCCGGTCCCCCG
>JACPTZ010000052.1 GCA_016192525.1 Planctomycetota bacterium | reverse complement strand
GAGGCGGAGTCGGGTGCGTTTTCAGAAGGACGATGCCATAGGCCCAGCAGACCGGGATGGCGAGCAGGATTCCGCCGAGCCACGAGAAGAGGAGCCCCCAGACGCGAAGGATGACCCCGTCCCACGTGAGCGGCGCCGTCGTGGGAGGGGAGAGGTCGAGACCGAGAAGTCGGACGGGGCCGCGTTCAGGCATGCGTGGGATACCCTCTGGAACGAGTCCCGCGGGCATTCGTTCGCGGAAACTCCAGAGGGTGTATCGGCCGATCCGGGGGCGGCCTGCCCTATCCGGCCGTCAACCCCAGCGCCGCCTGGCCGCTCGGCGCGCGCTTGAGGAAGGTCCCGTGTCCCGCTTTGCCGGTGAATCTGGCGTCGGTGACGATCTGCTCTCCGCGGAGGAACACCTGCTCCACGCGACCGGTGATCTCGCGTCCTTCGTATGGATTGTAGTCCACCCTCATGTGATGGGACTCGGCGCTGATGACGTGCCTCTTCTTCGGGTCGAAGATCACCAGGTCGGCATCGCTCCCCACGGCGACGGTGCCCTTTCTCGGATAGAGGCCGAAGAGCTTGGCCGGGGTGGTGGCGATCACATCGACGAAGCGGTTGAGCGTGAGGCGGCCCGGGCGGACCCCGCCGTCGTAGAGGAGATGGACGCGGGTTTCGATTCCGGGGGCGCCGTTCGGGATCTTGCTGAAGTCGTTCCTGCCGAGTTCCTTCCCCATCGAGCCCTTGCCGTGGACCTTCATGCAGAAGGAGCAGTGATCGGTGGAGACGACCTGGAGGGCGTTGTTGGCGAGTCCCTCCCACAGGCGCTGCTCGTTTCCGCGGGGGCGGAGCGGGGGCGACATGACGTACTTGGCCCCCTCGAAGCCGGGCCGCTCGTAGTCCTCGTAGGAGAGGAAGAGGTACTGCGGGCAGGTCTCGGCGAAGGCCGGGACGCCGCGCTGCCGGGCCTTGCGGATTTCCTCCATGGCGTCGCCGGCGCTCAAATGGACGACATAGAGCGGCACGCCCGCCATTTCGGCGAGGGCGATGGCGCGTCGCGTGGCCTCCGCCTCGGCGGTCATCGGACGCGTGAGGGCATGGTACTTGGGCGCGGTCTCGCCCTTCGCGAGGGCCCGCTGTACGAGGACGTCGATCACGCCCCCGTTCTCGCAGTGCATGCAGATCATCCCGCCGTTCTCCTTCGTCTGGAGCATGGCGCGGAAGATCGTGGCGTCATCGACCATGAAGACGCCGGGGTAGGCCATGAAAAGTTTGAACGAGGTGACGCCGGAGTCGACCAGCTTGTCCATGTCCCTGAGGCGGGCGATCGGGAGGTCGGTGCAGATCATGTGGAACGCATAGTCGATCGCCGCCTTTCCATCCGCCTTGCCGTGCCAGGTGTCGAGCCCCTTGCGGAGCTCGTCGCCCCGGTACTGGATGGCGAAGTCCACGATGGAAGTGGTTCCGCCGCACGCCGCGGCCGTGGTCCCGCTCTCAAAGTCGTCGGCGGTGGTGGTGCCGCCGAACGGCATGTCGAGGTGGGTGTGGACGTCGATGGCGCCGGGAAAGACATACTTCCCTTCGGCGTTGACGACCTTCGCCCCGGTTGGGGGGAGGTCGGTTCCGAGGGCGACGATCCTGCCTCCCTTGATGCCGACATCGGCGACGACGGTGTCCGCCGCGGTGACGACGGTACCGGACTGGATGACGGTGTCGAAGTTCATGATATCTCCTCTCCTGGGAGGCCCCCTGCCGGGGGCTGAATGTCATTCGAGGTCCGGCTCCCGGGCCTGAAGGCCCGGGCTGGCGAAAAGTGAACGCCAGACTCCGACATGTGCCAGGGCACGTTCTTTTCCCGAGCCCGGCGCTTTAGCGCCGGGAACAAGCCGTGGCCAAGGGTCTCAGCCCCCCTTCAGGGGGCTTACCCCCCCGGGATCTCGGGCCAAGGTTCGTCGTCATCCGACTCCAGCCGCTCCATCAGCGCCGATAGTCGCCTCGATCGGTGATGCCTTTCCTGGTCGTCGATGTACCGTGCGACCTTCTCCACCTCGTCCTTCCGCAGAGACAGGACACCATAACCTTCCTGCCACTTCAACTTGAACTTCGATCGGATGTCGCGATTGACGTAGAACGATGTCGCACCCTTCACCTTCCCGATGAACTCACTCAGCATCACGGTGGGCGGAAGCCGCACCAGCAGATGTACGTGATCCGGCATGGCGTTGTGGCGGAGGGGGATACCCTTCCACTTCTTGACCTCGTCGTTGAGGAGGGACAGCAATTTCGGCCTCCAAGTCCGTCCGATCAGCGGCAGGCGGTCCTGCGTGCCCCAGGCGAAATGGTAGTACAGCTGGTGGAAACAGTGCGCCATGGTCTGCGCCCTTCGGAAGCCCCCTGAAGGGGGCTGAGGTTTTCGGGTTTGGCTGACAACCCGACGCTAAAGCGCCGGGCTGGGGAAAAATGCCTCCCGTCGCTTTCTCAAGCCCGGCACTGAAGCGCCGTGTGTCGGGATTGTTTTTTCCCAAGCCCGGCGCTTCAACGTCGGGTGTCGGGACTCGTCTTTCCCCAGCCTGGCGTTTCAGCGTCGGGTGTCGGGATTCGTCTTTCCCCAGCCCGGCGTTTCAGCGTCGGGTGTCGGGATTCGTCTTTCCCCAGCCCGGCGCTTCAGGGCCGGGTGCCGGGGTTCGTCTTTCCCAAGCCCGGCCCTTCAGGGCCGGGACCCAGGGCCCCCAATACCCATAGCCCCCTTCAGGGGGCTACCTCTACGGGGCCGTGAGAGTCCCGTACGTCTCCGGCCTCCGGTCCCGGTAAAACTGCCACGTGTTCCGGACCTCCTGGATCATGTCCAGGTCGAGGTCCGCCACGACCACCTCGTCCTTGTCGCGGGAGGCCTCCGCGATGATCTTGCCGCGCGGGGTGCAGAAGTAGGACTGGCCGTAGAACTCGCCGATGTTCCAGGGTGCTTCCTTTCCGATCCGGTTGATGGCGCCCACGAAGTAGCCGTTCGCCACCGCGTGCGCGGGCTGCTCCAGCTTCCAGAGGTACTCGGAGAGCCCCGCCACCGTGGCCGACGGGTTGAACACCACCTCCGCGCCGTTGAGGCCCAGGGCGCGCGCCCCTTCCGGGAAGTGGCGATCGTAGCAGATGTAGACCCCGATCTTGGCCGGACCGATGTCCCACACCGGATAGCCGAGGTTCCCCGGCCGAAAATAAAACTTCTCCCAGAAGCCGGGATTGCAGTGCGGGATGTGGTTCTTGCGGTACTTGCCGAGGTACTTGCCGCCGGAATCGATCACCGCCGCCGTGTTGTAGTAGACGCCGGTGTTCTCCTCCTCGTAGATCGGGACCACGATCGCCATCTTCAGCTTCTTCGCCTGCTCCTGCATCAGCGTCGTCGTCGGTCCATCCGGGATCTTCTCGGTGATGTCATACCAGCGCGTCTGCTGCTCGGCGCAGAAGTACGGCCCGTAGAACAGCTCCTGCATGCAGCAGACCTGCGCCCCCTTCTTCGCCGCCTCGGGGAGCAGGGCGAGATGCTTTTCGATCATGTGCGCCTTCACCGGCGCCGGCGAGACGTCAACATCGGGTCCGACCCCGGCCTGGATGAGGGCGGCGCGAAGGGTGCGGGGCATGACAGCCTCCTGTGTAATGGAAGCGCCCGCCTCCGGGCGGGGCCGAAGGTAACGAACCTGAGCCAGGTTGTCCACGAGCGGCGGTGGACCCGACCCGATCCTCCGCCCGCCCTGAGCGAGCCGGCCTTCGTTCGGCCGGCGAGTCGAAGGGCAGCACGGCGACAACGCAGGGCGCTTCGACTCGGCGGTCGACAAGGCCGACCGCCTCGCTCAGCGCGGACGGACCGGTCGCGCGGCCACTCATCGACCGGCGGCTGGTTCTCCCCGAGAAGCCCGTCTGCTACGCGTCCGGCTTCCTTCCCACGAGCTTCAGGAAAAACGCCAGGATAATCACCGATACGATCCCGGCGACGATGAACATCAGGATCGTCTTCACGAGGCCGGAGTCGACTCCGTTTGCACTGCCGCCACCCTGCGCCGGGGTGCCGGTCGGCGCGGCCGCGGGTTCGGCGGATCCACCCGTTCCGCCGGCCCCCGCCGCCTTCAGGATCTGCTGCGCCAGGGCGGCCGGCTCGCGCGAGGACATCGTGTCCGTCCGCTCGCCGGAGGACCCCACGAACACGATCTCGGGATAACCGCTCACCCCGTACTTCTGCGCGAGGTCCGAGTGCGCCCCGCGCTGGGTGCAATCCACCAGGATCGGCACGAGCTTCTTCGAGGCCTGGACCACCGAGTCGTTCGAGAGCGCACCTGCGCCCAGCTGGGTGCAGTACCCTCACCATTCGGCGGTGAAGAAGAGCATCGCCGCGCGGTTCTCGGACTTCGCCTTCTGCAGCCCCGCGGCAGGGTCCTTCACCCAGTCGACGCGGCCGAGGTGGCCCGGCGCTACCGCATGAGCCCCGCCGACCAGGACGAAGACGACCGCCAGCAACCTCGCACGCATGGCAATCCTTTCGTTGTTTCTGTTTCCTCTTCTGCTTCTGCTTCTGTCTCCGCTTCTGTTTCTGTCCAATCAAGAATCCGCAATCCGAAATCTAAAATCCGCAATCAAGGGCTTCTCACGCCAAGGTGCCCGATCCTACTGGGCGGTAAACTCCGCCGTCGTGTCCTTGATGTCCTTCTTCCCCCAGTCGTTGTCGCGACTCGATTCGCCCGCGCGGGCGCGCTTGGCCTCCTTCTGTCGCGCGACGAGGTCCATGTGCGTCGAGAAGTACGGGAGGCTCTTGCCGACGATCTGGCGGACGCTCTCAAAGTGCTTGTCCGTCATGAACTTCGCCAGCCCCTCCTGCATCTCCTCGACGATCTTGATCCCGTGCAGCATGACGCCGGTGCAGACCTGCACCGTCGAGGCGCCGAGCAGCAGGAACTCGATGGCGTCGGAGGAGCGTTCAACGCCCCCGATGCCGCTCAGCGAAACATGCGCCGGGATCGCCTTTGCGATCTCCATCACCTGACGGAGCGCGATCGGTCGCACTGCCTGGCAGGAGTAGCCGCCCGGTACGGTGTATCCCTCGACCGTCGGCTTCGGCCGCAGCGTCTGGAGATCCACTCCGATCACCGACAGGATCGTGTTGATCGCCGATATCCCGTGCGCCCCGCCCTTCACCGCCGCGAGCGCGGGTTCGGAGATGTGCGAAATGTTCGGCGTCATCTTCGCCCACACCGGCACCTTCGCCACCTCCGTCACCCAGCGGGTGACTTCCTCCGTGAGGTCGCAGTGCTGGCCCATCGCCATGCCCATCGCCCGCTCGGTCATCCCGTGCGGGCAGGAGAAGTTGAGCTCGAAGGCGTCCACGCCGGCGTCCTGGCACATCCGGGTGATGTCCTGCCATCGCTTCTTCTCGTACTCCTCCATGATGGAGGCGATGAGGATGTGCTTCGGATACTGCTTCTTGAGGTCCCGGAATTCCTGCAGCCAGACCTCGATCGGCCGGTCGGAGATCAGCTCGATGTTCTCGAAGCCGATGATCTCGCCCGTGGCGCGCGACTTCAGGTTTCCGTAGCGCGGGACGACGTTGATCACCTTGGCGCATTCGAGGCTGATCGTCTTCGCCACGGCGCCGCCCCAGCCGGCGTCGTACGACTTCGCGATTACCTTGGCGTTCGTCCCCGGGGGGCCGGAGCCGAGGAGGAAGGGGTTCGGGAACTTCATTCCGTTCACTTCGATCGACAGGTCCATCGGTGCCATGGCGGGCCTCCTGGATGCCAAGAGTGGAAAGTCTGAAGTCGAAAGTCACACGTCTGAGGTCGAGAGTCGAAAGTCAACTGTCGGGGGCAGGCCCCCTTCGACACTCGACTGACGACTGCTGACTCTCGACTTCCTCAGTAGATGTTCGTCGCCCTCTTTTGTCCGGTATAGTCTACGTAGACGGTCTTCAATTCCGAGTAGAAATCGATGGCCGTCCGGCCCATTTCACGGCTGCCGAGACCGGTCTGTTTCACCCCGCCGAACGGGAGCTGCGGCTCGCCGCCCATGGTGGGGGAGTTGACGTGCGTGATTCCGGTCTCGATGCCCTCGACGAAGCGAAAGATGCGGCCCGGGTCGTTCGCGTAGATGGACGAGGTGAGCCCGTAGCGGACGCCGTTCGCCACCTCCATCGCCTCCTCGAACGACTTCACGCGCAGAATGGCGAGGACCGGCCCGAAGACCTCCTCCTGCGCGAGATTCATCGTCGGCTTCACGTGATCGAAGATCGTCGGCGGGAAAAAGAAGCCCTTCTCCAGCGGGCCCGAGCGTTCCCGCTCCCCGCCGAGGATGCACTTCGCCCCCTCCTCGCGGGCCTTTTGGACGGCGGTCATCACCGTGTCGAGCTGGGAGGCGTCGACGGAGGGCCCCATCTCGCTGCCCGGCCGGATCTTCCTCGATCGCTCGACGAGTTTCGCCACGAACGCATCGGCCACCGTGTCGATAATGACCACCCGGCTGGTGGCGGTGCAGCGCTGGCCCGTGGAGCTGAAGGCGCCCTGGGCCACCCCCTCCACGGCGAGATCGAAGTCGGCGTCCTCGAGGACGACGACCGGGTTCTTGCCTCCCATCTCGCACTGGATCTTCTTCCCCTGTTCGGCCCCGAGGCGATAAAGGCCCATCCCGACCTCGTTCGAGCCGGTGAAGGAGACCGCGCGGACCGCCGGATGGCGGACCAGTTCATTTCCGATCTCGCCACCGGAGCCGTAGATCAGATTGAGGGCGCCCGCTGGAACGCCGGCCTCCTCGAACACCTGCACGAGCTGCATCGCCGTGTGCGGGGTGAGGGTGGCCGGTTTGAAGACGACGGTGCAGCCGGTGGCGAGGGCCGGGGCGATCTTCCAGGCCGGGATGCAGACGGGGAAGTTCCAGGGCGTGATGGCCGCCACCACGCCGATCGGCTGTCGGATCGTGTAGCAGAAGGTGTGGCCAAGCTCGGAGGGGAGCGTCTCGCCGGAGAGTCTGATGGCCTCGCCCGACATGAACTCGAGGACGTTGCTGGCCTTCTGGACTTCGCCGAGCGACTCATGGACGAGTTTGCCCTCCTCGCGCGTCAGCGCCTCGGCGATTTCCTGCTTGCGTCGCTGGAGGATGATGCGGGCCTTGTCGATGATCCGTCCCCGCTGCGGCGCGGGGGTGGCCCTCCACGCCGGCAGGGCGCGCTCGGCCGACGCGATCGCCGCGCGACACTCCTCGACGGAGGACATCGGCACCTGGCCGATCACATCGCCCGTGTTGGCCGGGTTCACGTTCGGGACGGTGCGGGAGGCCTTCGAGGGCGTCCACTTTCCGTCGATGAAGTTGCGATAGGGTTCCATGGGATTCCTCGGGAGACAACGACAGAAGAAACGAATGATCGCAGAAGGGACGACGCCGGTCCCGTCATTTCGGAGTCGGGGCTTCGAGCAGCGTCTCACAAAGCGGGAACAAGTTCCCGCACTCCAAGTGCGGAGTGCGGCGACTCGTCGCCGCTTTACGGGATCCGTCAGCTCATGCGCCTGCCTCTCCCTCCTTTCGAAGCATCTTGTCGGGCCTTTCTTCCGTTGTTGTTTCTGTTGCTTCTGTTGTTTCTGTTGTTTCTGTTGTCGCTGTCTTCACCGGCGCCGCCACTTCGTAATCGTCACTTACATTAACCCGATCCGTCTTGAAAGACAAGACCGTCTTGAGGAAGGCCCTTTCGGCAGAATCGGAATCGTCTGGAGAACTCCAGGATGGGTTGCCGGTCAGGGTCTCAGAAAGCGGGAACAAGCCGTGCCCTGAGCTCGCCGAAGGGTTCCCGCACTCCAAATATGGAGTGCGGCGACCCTTCGGCAGGCTCAGAGCAGGCTCGTCGCCAGTCTACGGGATCCTACCGCTCATGCGACTGTCTCTCCCTCTCTTCGAAGCGCCCCGTCGGGCCTCACCTCCGTTGTTGTTGGCTCAGCGGCCCGAAGCGCTTGACGGCCGACGAGCCACAAGCGAGTAGAGCACCAGCGCCAGCCCGAACCCGGTAAACCACGCGTAGGTGTAAATCTCGAGGAAAATAGCCGGGACCGAGGAAGCCGGGACGAACCCCGCGGTCGCGAGGAAGCCCGGCACGTTGGGGAGGATCGAGAGGATCAGGACGGCGATTCCCCGCCAGTGGATTCCGGCGGAGTAGGTGTACTCGCCGTCGATCTTGTACAGGTGCGGGACGTTGAGTCGTTGGCGGCGGACGATGAAATAGTCCGCGATCATGATCCCGCCGATCGGACCGAGCAGGGCGCTGTAACCGATGAGCCACTTGAAGATGTAAGCCGAGGGGTCGGCGATCAGCTTCCACGGCATCATCACGATGCCGATCACCCCCGTGATCACCCCGGCCGCCTTGAAGGAGACCGACTTCGGGAAGAGATTCGTGATGGCGTTGGCGGGGGCCACCACGTTGGCGGCGATGTTGGTGGAAAGCGTGGCGACCAGGAGGAAGAGGGTGGAGAGCGCCACGATCACCGGCGAGGCGAATTCCTTCCGCTTGAGCAGTTGTACTGGGTCCCACGGGGCCTGTTCCTTGATGAGGATGTCCGGAAAAACGACCACCGCCGCGCAGGTGACGAAGATCCCGATGAACGAGAAGAGCACCATCGTCGGCGGGAGCCCGATCATCTGGCCCATGAACTGGGCGCGCTGACTCTTCGCAAAGCGCATGAAATCGGGGATGTTCAGCGCCACCGTGGCCCAGAAGCCGACCATGGCGGTGAGGGCGGGGAAGAAGAGGAACCAGAATCGCGACTGCCCGGGTGAGCCTTCGCTGGGAACGGTGGCGCTTGAACGTGCGGTGTTTCCGTGCGAATCCCGAAGCTCGAAGACGAAGGAGGGATTCCCGTGAATAGGCCGGGTGAATCGGGCCGCACGTCCCTCGGGCGAGAGGTACTCGTAGCGACCGCTGCCCTCACGGTTGACGAAGGTCATTTCGGAGACCTGCGGGATCCACTCCGCGACGAGTAACTCAGCCTCAGTGTCCCCGAACCGGGTCTCCTTCCTTGGCGCCAATCCGGAGAGATGATCACTCACTCCCATGACGGAGACCGTGATGCTCTCCTTCAGTGCGGGGTGCGTGTAGCGCGAAACGACGGTGGGTCTGCTGAACGACTCGGATTGCGCCAGCACCCGTTGAAATCCCCCCCCCTTCACCACGCCCCACCCGAGCAATGCCAGCCCCATCGCGATCAGGAGCGGCGCCGCGAGCGTCTCCATCCACTTGATGGACTCCATCCCGGCCACGATGAAGTAGATGTTCATCGCCCAGAAGAGCAGGAAGCAGAGCAAATCCCACGGGTTGATCCCGAGGAAGGGGAGTTTCGCGGGCTCGTCGAGGCCGGGGATCAGTACGCCCGCGAGGGCGAAGAGGGCCTGTCCGCCGATCCAGGTCTGAATCCCGAACCAGCCGCAGGCCACGAGGCCGCGCATGATCGAAGGGACGTGCGTTCCCCGGTACCCGAACGACGAGCGCAGGAGGAGCGGAAGCGGGATCCCGTACTTCGTCCCCGCATGGGCGTTCAGCGCCATCGGGACGAGGACGATCGCATTTCCGAGGAGAATCGTCAGCTCCGCCTGCCACCAGGTCATGCCCGACTGCATCAGGCCCGCCGCCAGCATGTAGGTCGGGATGCAGATCACCATCCCGATCCAGAGCGAGGCGATGTGCCACGTTCCCCACGTCCGCTTCTCTACCGGGGTGGGGGCGAGGTCGGGGTTGTAGATCGGACTGGCGGAGACATCCTCCGTCAGCTCGACCAGGCCGTTGACTTCCCGGGTGCCGGGAATGGGGTCCATCCGATGCCCCTGGCGGTGCGCGGGCCGGTCCTCCCCGGGCGGCCCGCGTGGCCGGATTGTAGGCCCCGCGCGGCGAGGGCGTCAAGGCGAAATGAGGCCTTCGCCATCCTTGACACCCCGCCGCGCCAGCCCCTAGAATCCACACGGGCCGCGGAGCGCCGCCGGCGCGGCGCGCCCCGGCGGGAGAAGACGCGACGTACGAGGTTACCGCTCCTGGCGTTGTCATCCCCAGAGCCTGAGAAGATAGGCGCCGACGAGCGGTGCGCCGAGTTGTCATCCTGAGCCCTGCCCGCCTCCCCCGAGTAGGCCGCCGCAGGCGGCCGTACCGAGGGGCCGGCGGGCAGGGCGAAGGATCACCAGTACTGGAGCAAACTTGCCGCATGCGCTCTTGTCCGCCATCTGTATGGCGGAGGCGATCCTTCGCGTCGGGCTGCGCCCCGCAGCACGTGCTGCGGGGCTGCGCCCGACGCTCAGGATGACAAGTCGGTAACCTCGTACAACGTGACGTTCCCGCAGCCCGAAACTCGAAACCCGCAGCCCGTAACCCGAAACCCGAGACCCGAAACCGCGAGAGCGCCATGACCCCCCAAGAGGTTCAGGACCTCACCGTCCAGCACACCTACGGCACCTGGCGCTTCCAGAAGGGGTGGAAGCCGCTCCATGTGGTCGACGCGGAGGGCTCCACCTTCACCGACGCGGCGGGGAAGAGGTACCTCGACCTCTCCTCCCAGCTCATGTGCTCCAATCTCGGCCACAAGAACGCGGCGGTCATCGACGCTATCGCGAAACAGGCCCGCGACCTCGCCTTCGTCAGCCCCGGCTTCGCCACCACCGCCCGGGCGGAGCTGACGAAGTCGCTCCTTGAAGTCCTCCCGAAGGGGCTCACCAAGTTCTTCTTCACCACGAGCGGGACCGAGGCGAACGAGGCGGCCATCCGCATGGCCCGGCTCTACACGGGGAAGTACAAGGTCATCGCCCGCTACGCCTCGTATCACGGCTCCACGGCGGGTTCCCTCGCCGCCACCGGGGACTTCCGCCGCTGGCCCTCGGAGCCCTCCGGGAAGATCGAGGGCGTCATCTTCGGGCCCGAGGGCCACTGCTACCGCTGCCCCATGGGGCGCGAGTACCCGGGCTGCGATGCGGCCTGCGCGGACTACCTCGAGCACATGATCCGCAACGAGTCCAACGTGGCGGCCATCCTGGTGGAGCCCGTGGTGGGGACCAACGGGGTCCGCGTCCCCCCGCCGGAATACCTCCCACGGCTCGTCGAGATCGCCCGCCGGCACGGGGTGCTGATCATCGCCGACGAGGTGATGAGCGGGTGGGGGAGGACCGGACGGTGGTTCGCGGTG
>JACPTZ010000051.1 GCA_016192525.1 Planctomycetota bacterium | reverse complement strand
TGCGGCGGACGCTCAGGATGACAATGCGGTAACCTCGTGCGAAGAAGACTCCTGCGGATGAGCCGCACTTACGGTTTACGTTTCACGTCTCTCTTTCCGCCCGCCGGGCCTCTACCTTCCCGGCTTTCTTCCGCGCAGCATCGCCCCCAGCGGATTCCCCTTCTTGTTCATGTCCTTCATCATCCGCTGCATGTCGCGGAACTGACGCAGGAGATCGTTCACCTCCTGGATCTTCGTTCCGCTTCCCTTCGCGATTCGAAGCCGCCGCGAGCCGTTCAGAAGGTCCGGATTCCGTCGCTCCTGCGGCGTCATCGAGAGGATGATCGCTTCGAGGTGCTTGAATTCCTTCTCGTCCACCCCGTCGAGGCCCCCCATCGCCCCGCCGAGGCCGGGGATCATCTTGAGAAGGTCCTTGAGGGGTCCCATTTTCTTCATCTGCTGGTACTGGTCAAGGAAATCTTGCAGATCGAACTCCTTCGTCTTCAGCAGTTTCTCGCGGAGTTTCTCGGCCTGCTTCGCGTCGACGTGCTCCTGGGCCTTCTCCACGAGCGAGATGATGTCGCCCATGCCGAGGATGCGTGAGGCCATGCGTTCCGGGTGGAACTCCTCCAGCGCCTCGAGTTTTTCGCCGATCCCGATGAACTTGATCGGCTTGCCGGTGACGGCGCGGATCGAGAGGGCGGCGCCGCCCCGGGCGTCGCCGTCGAGCTTCGTGAGGATGACGCCGTCCAGGGCGAGCTGCTCGTGGAAGGCCTTTGCCGAATTCACGGCGTCCTGACCGGTCATGGCGTCGCTGACGAGGTACACCTGTGAAGGTTTTGTTTTCGCCGCGATGTCCCGGACCTCGTCCATCAGGGCCTGGTCGATGTGGAGCCGGCCGGCGGTGTCCAGGATAACGGTGTCGAGGTTGTGCTGGAGGGCGAAGTCGAGGGAGCGCTGACAGATCTTGGGCGGTCGGCCGCCCTCTTCGGCGTAGACCGGGACGTCGATCTGCTTCCCGAGCGTCTTGAGCTGCTCGATGGCGGCGGGGCGCTGGATGTCGGCGGCGACCAGGAGCGGCCGGTGGCCGCGTCTCACCACCAGCTTCGCGAGTTTCGCGCAGGTGGTGGTCTTTCCGCTCCCCTGGAGCCCCGCCATGAGGATGACTGTCAGCCCGTCGGATCGGAAGGGGAGTCCGGTCGAGGGCTCGCCCATGAGGGCGATGAGCTCGTCGTGGACGATCTTGACGATCTGCTGGGCGGGGTTCACGCTCTCGATCACCTCGCGCCCCACGGCCTTGGCCGTGACTCTTTCGACGAAGTCCTTCACCACCCTGTAGTTGACGTCCGCCTCGAGGAGGGCCATGCGGACCTCCTTGAGCCCCTCCTGAATGTTCGCCTCCGTGAGCTTTCCGCGCCCGCGGAGGCGGTTGAAGACGGCGTTCAGGGATTCGGTGATGGATTCAAACACGTCAATCCCCCGCGACTTCCACCAGCTTCTTGTCGACGACCCGTTCGATGTTCGCCCCGACCGCCCGCAGCTTGGCATCCATCTTCTCGTATCCGCGGTCCACATGGTAGACGCGGCGGACCTCAGTCGTCCCCCTCGCCACAAGGCCGGCGAGGATGAGCGCGGCGCTCGCGCGGAGATCCGAGGCCATCACCGGCGCCCCGGAAAGCCATCCCACGCCGTGGATGATCGCATTCGGGCCCTCCTTGCGGATCTGGGCCCCCATGCGGCTGAGTTCGGGGACGTGCATGAACCGGTCCGGGTAGATCTTCTCGGTCACCACGCTGATTCCGTCGGCGATCGAGAGAAGCACCATCATCTGCGCCTGGAGGTCGGTCGGGAATCCGGGATAGGGGAGGGTGGTGACATCCACCGGCGCGTACGTCCGGCGACTCCCGCGGACGCGACACTCGTTCCGGCGGACCGAGGTGTGGACGCCGATCTCCGAGAACTTGTCGAGGAGCGCCCCGAGATGATCCGCTCGCGCGTTCCGGACGCGAAGGTCGCCCCCCGTGAGGGCGGCCGCGATCATGAAGGTCCCGGCCTCGATCCGGTCCGGGATGACGGTGTGATCGGCCCCGTGGAGCGAGCGGACGCCGTCCACGACCAGCCGATGGGTGCCAATGCCCTCGATTTTCGCCCCCATCTTCACGAGAAAGTCGGAGAGGTCCTGCACCTCGGGTTCGCAGGCCGCGTTTTCGATCACCGTCTGTCCTTCGGCCAGCACCGCGGCCATGAGGATATTGGCCGTGCCGGTCACTGTGGACCCGAAGGCCCCGCCGAGGTAGATG
Source organism: Planctomycetota bacterium (assembly GCA_016192525.1). Classification (GTDB taxonomy): domain Bacteria; phylum Planctomycetota; class MHYJ01; order JACPTZ01; family JACPTZ01; genus JACPTZ01. The sequence goes on along the minus strand of JACPTZ010000051.1, from coordinate 34,034 downwards.
CGACTGGCCTTCAGGCGCCGCGCCCGGGCGATCACGTAGCCGTGCTCCACGCCGATCTCGGCCCCGAGCGCCTTCAGCCCCTTCATGTGGAGGTCGATGGGACGTACCCCGATCACGCACCCCCCGGGGAGCGAGACGCGGGCCTGGCGTCGTTTCGCCACGAGCGGACCGAGGACGCAGACCGAGGCGCGCATCGTGCTGACCAGCTTGTACGGCGCGGTGACGGGGCGCTCGTTGCGGACGCGGGTGCGGATCACCCCGTCCTCGCCGAAGGAGGCGTCGACGCCGAGCTCGTTCAGGATGTCGAGCATCGTGAGGACGTCCCGCAGGCGCGGGACGCCGCGGATCGCGCAGGGGGCCTTGTCGGCGAGCAGGGTGGCGGCGAGGATCGGCAGAGCGGCGTTTTTCGATCCGCTCACCTCGATCGTCCCGGTCAGACGGCGTCCGCCTTCGCAGATGAACTTATCCATGTTGTTCCGGAAGAGGGGAGGCCATCGGGATCGGCCGCTTGAACAGCAGGACGAGGTCCCGTGTCGCGCCCTTGATCGTGTTCGTGTCGAACGCCGTCACCAGTTCCCATCCCTGCTGGCCGAGCCCGTTCATGCGACGCGACAGGGCCTGTGCGTCGAAGTTTCCTCCCACGTCGAACATCCCTGCTTCGGCGGCGAGGCGCAATACGGTGTATTCCCACATGGCGTTACTCCCGGGGCGTCGGCGCACACGCCGGCAGGCGCCTCTTAGCCCGGATTATTCGTGAACCAAAGCCCCGTAGCCCCGAGTAGCGGCCGCAGGCCGCGTAACGAGGGGCGGCACAGGCGAATGGCCCTGCACCTTGAGCCGGCCCCTCGTCACGGCGCGTGGACGGCCGCGCCTACTCGGGGACTCGGGGATCCGCCCAGCCGCTTCGTCGTCCGGACGTGCGCGAGAGTTCATGAATAATCCGGGTTAGGCCTCCAGAAATGTCCCCACGGTGTTCTCCAGCCTGCCGCCTGCGCTACGTCGTGCGAACTTCGGACTTCTTTGCCCTCACGACCCGTTCGATGCCTGCCAAGTCACGGATCGTGCCCATCGTAGCAAAGGCGCCGGTGGCGGCCAACAAATCGAGGACCGCTGACGCCTGGCCCGCGCCGACTTCCAGGAGCAGGGTGCCGCCGGGTCGGAGGAGGGCGGGGACGTCGGTGATCAATCGCCGGAGCAGCGACAGACCGTCCGGTCCGGCGAAGAGGGCCAGGCGCGGCTCGTGGTCGACGACCTCGCGGGGGAGCGATGTGGCTTCACCGTCCGCGACATAGGGGAGATTCGCGCAGACGAGGTCCAGGCGGCCCTGAAGGTTGGCCTTGAGGAGCGGCTCGGCCAGGTCTCCTTCGAGAAAGGTGATCCGCTCACTCACTCCGTGGCGCAGGGCATTCCCGGAGGCGACCCGCAGGGCGGCGGCGGACAGATCCGTCGCCCACCCGGCGGTTTGCGGAGCGTGCTTGGCGACCGCGACGACGATCGCGCCCGACCCGGTCCCAACATCGGCGAATGCCATTCCGGCCGCCAATCTGTCGACTTGCGCAATTGCGCAATCGCGCAATTGCGCAACTCGCTCGGGGTGGGAGCGGAGAACCTCGATCGCCGCCTCCACCAGGTGCTCCGTCTCCGGCCTCGGAATCAGGACGTCCGGGGTGACCGAGAACGACAGCCCGAAGAACTCCCGATGCCCGATGAGGTACGCCGCCGGCGTCCCCGCCGCCCGACGGCGCACAAGGTCCCTGAGCGCTTCGCTCTCGGGACCGGTCAGCGGCCGGTCGAACTGGGCGAGGAGCCGCGTCCGGTCGCAGCCGAGGACATGGGCCGCCAGAAGTTCCGCCTCGAGCCGCGGCGACGGGATCCCCCTGGCCGCGAACCAGGCCCGGGTCTTCTCGAGGACCTCCGAGACGGTCAGTGACGTTCCGGACGGCGATGCGTTGGACGGCATCATGCGTGCGCGCTGGACGCCGCTCGCGCGGCGCGCCCCGGGGATCGACCCCCTACTTTGCCTTCGCCATCGCCTTCAGTTGCGCCGCGCGGTCGGCCTCGGTGAGCGCCACGACCATCTCGCCAAGATCGCCGTCGAGCAGGGCCTGCAGGGCGTGCGTGGTGAAGCCGACCCGGTGATCCGTCACGCGGCTCTGCGGGAAATTGTAGGTCCGGATCTTCTCGCTCCGGTCGCCCGTCCCGATCTGGTTCCGCCGCATCGCGTCGCGTTCGGCCTTCTTCTCCGACATCGCCCGCTCCTGCAGGCGCGTCCGGAGCAGCCGGAGGGCGTAGTCCTTGTTCTGGTGCTGCGACCGCTGTGTCTGGCACTCCACGACGAGCCCGGTGGGGAGGTGCTTGATCGACACGGCCGAACTGGTCTTGTTCACGTGCTGCCCGCCCGGGCCGCTCGCCCGGACCGCCTTGATCTCCAGGTCCTCCGGCCGGAAGGTGATGTCCACCTCCTCCGCCTCCGGCAGCACCGCCACCGTGGCCGCCGAGGTGTGGATCCGGCCCGAGGCCTCCGTGGCCGGGACGCGCTGCACCCGGTGCGTCCCGCTCTCGTACCGGAGGTGCTTGAAGACGTCTTCGCCGGAGATCGAAAGCGTCGCCGACTTGAGTCCCCCGAGATCGGTCTCCGACTGGTCCAGCATCTCGATCGTCCAGCCCTTCCGCTCGGCGAACCGGGTGTACATCCGCAGGAGTTCCGCGGCGAAGAGGGAGGCCTCCTCCCCGCCGGTCCCGGGACGGATCTCGATGATCGCATTCGAGGCCCCCTCCCGGTCCTCGCTCAGAACGAGGTCCTCGAGCTCCCGCACGAGAACCTCCTCCCGGGCCGCGAGGTTCCTCGCCTCCTCCTCGGCGAGGCGCTTCATTTCAGGGTCCACGCCCGATTCCGCCGCCATCGCCACCGCCTCGTCCCTCTGCTGGTGGGTCTCCTCCCACTCGCGGAACCGCGAGACATACTTGTTCAGCGCCCCGCGCCGCTTCATGAGCGCGGCGTAGCGCGAGGGCTGGGCCAGGATGGCGGGATCCACGATGAGGCGTTCCACCTCATCGAATTCCCGCACCATCTCCCGGAGTTTGTCGAAAATCGTCATGATCCGGCCGCCTCAATCGGGCGTCGCCACCGCGACGCGCTCCGGAAACGAAGAAACCCGGCCGACCGGCCGGGTCTCTCATGGCTTGCCTAGGACGGAGTGGCGGCGGGAGTCTCGGCGGGGGCGGGGGCCGGAGCCACGGGCGAGGCGGCGGGTGCGTCCGGAGAGGGGGCGGCCTTCTGTTTGCCCCGCTCGGACCAGTTGTACCGGCGCTGGAAGCGCTCGACCATCCCCGCGCTGTCGACCAGCTTCTCCTTCCCCGTGTAGAACGGGTGGCACTTCGAACAGATTTCGACCCGGATCACCGACTTGGTCGACCGGGTCTTGAACGACTCCCCGCAGCCGCAGGTCACCGTGGCCTCGACGTACTCGGGATGGATGCCCTTCTTCATGACGCGCTCTCCTGTCGCAAACCCTACCTTATGCCACAAGCGGGCGGTTCGATCAACAGATTTCAGCCTGCCAGGGCGGCGAACACCACGAGCAGCGCCACCTGGACCAGGGAGATGTACCCCAGGATGAGTCCGGCCATCGCCAGGCCCTGCCCCTCCAGCGTCCCACCGCTGGCTTCGATGCGGGATCTGGCCATGTGTCCGAAAATGACGGCCAGGACCTGCGGAAGAAGGCAGAACCCGCACGACATGAACGCCATGATGCCGCAGACCAGACTTGCGATCGCCAGTCCGCTGGTCTCGGCCGGTGGGGCGGGGGCGTACCCGACCGGTGCGCCGAAGGACGGGACCGTTCCGCGGTCCGGCAGCCCCGACGCGGGGGGTGGGACCGGCGGGGGCGGAGGCGCCGGCGGGAGTTTGAAGGGGGGGGGCGACAACGGGGCGGCGGCCCCAGGCTCGACCCCGGCGGGGGCGGACAGGTTCGCCGCCGGAGGGACGGTCGCGGCGGCCTCCGCGATCAGGATGTTCCCGCAGTGAGGACACCGGACGCGTCGTCCGAGCATGTCCTCCCGGATCATCATCGGCTTCGAGCATTGTCCGCAGGTGATCTGGGTCGGCATGTCCGGACCTTACCGGCCGTAGTCCTCGCGCGCAAGCAAATTGCGTTGACCCCCCGCCAAGCCCCGTGCTATCGTCGCCCCTGAGGTCTCCGCCTTGAAAATCCTCCTCGCCGACGACGAACCCAGCATCCGGGTCACCCTCTCCGACGATCTCCGTCACGCCGGCCACGTCGTCACCGTGGTCGACAATGGCGCCGCGGCCCTGGAGGCGGTCGCCCGGGACAAGTTCGACTGCATCATCACCGACGTTCGCATGCCCCGGGCCGACGGGATGCAGATCCTCAGGAGATCCCGCGAGTTGCATCCCGCCACCGCCGTCATCATGATCACCGGCTACGCCACCGGGGAGTCGGCCGCCCAGGCCACCGCGATGGGGGCCACCGACTACATCCGCAAGCCGTTCATGAACGACGAGGTCCTCTTCCGGATCGACCGCATCGAGGCGGAGGCGCGGATCCGGTCGGAGAACGCCAGCCTGAGGGCGGAATTGGCCGGCCGCTACCAGTTCTCGAGCCTGATCGGATCCTCGCGTCCGATGCAGGACGTCTTCCGGACTCTCGCCACCGTCGCTCCCACCGACAGCAACATTCTGGTACTCGGGGAGAGCGGGACCGGCAAGGAACTCGTGGCGAACGCGATTCATCATAACTCTCCGCGACGAGACCGTCCGCTCGTGAAGATGTCCTGCGGCGCGCTTCCGGAGACGCTGATTGAGGACGAACTCTTCGGGCACGAGAAGGGGGCGTATACCGACGCTCGGGAGGCCAAGGCCGGCCGGTTCGAGCAGGCGAACGGCGGGACCGTTTTTCTCGACGACATCGACGACATCAGTCTCACCACCCAGGTGAAGTTGCTGCGCGTCCTCCAGGAGCGCGAGTTCGAGCGGATCGGGGGGACGAAGACGATCAAGGTCAGTATCAGGGTTGTAGCGGCTTCGAAAATCGATCTCCGCGGCGCCGTTCGGGCCGGCCGGTTTCGCGAGGATCTGTACCACCGGCTCGATGTGGTTACCGTTCGTCTACCCTCCCTCCGCGAGAGAATCGAGGACATCCCCCTGCTCATCGAACACTTCGTGCAGAGGCACGGAAAGGGTCGGAGGTATCGCGTCGACTCCCCGACCCTGCAGGCGCTCAGCACGTACGCGTGGCCGGGAAACGTGAGAGAACTCCAGAACGCCGTGGAGCGCGCGATCGCGCTGGCCGGAGAGAGCGAGGTGCTGCGCTCCGATCACCTTCTGGCTCCGGCGGATCTGACGCCTCGGCCGGAGGCGCCCTCACACGCCGACACCCGGACCCTGCGAGAGGTTCTGTCGGAACGGGAGAAGAACCACATCCTGGCCGTGCTCGACTTCACCCAGTGGCACAAGGCCCGGGCGGCGCAGATTCTGGGGATCAGTCGCAAGAGTCTGTGGGAGAAGCTCAAGGAGTATGGAATAGATCGCGAGACCGACTCCGGGCGGTCCGATCCCCGAATTACGACGCCGTAACGGTATTACCCGACCGTAACCCGGGCGTGACAGCCGCCGAACCGGCTGCTTCTCCCTGGATGCGGGCGCAGGACCGCACGGATTGGGCAGATGGGCGATTCAACTGTAAGACATTACTTCTACTGTTTTTGTGTCTTGACTCCTGATGGAGCCGCGAGCAGACACCGTCTCGAAGGGCGAGCATCGAATTACCCGGGCGGTATAGGGTTTGCGCTAAATCCGGGTCCGTCAGGGTTTTGAAGGCCCGGCGCGGGGGTCCCCGGCGAGGGCACGTTTCGCGAAGGCAGGAGGAACACCGATGAGGACGCACGATCGCAGGGACGGGCGGGGCGGTTTCACCTTGATCGAGTTGCTGGTCGTGATCGCGATCATCGGCATTCTGGCCGCATTGCTGCTGCCGGTGCTCGCCAAGGCCCGCTGCCATGCCTCCGAGGGGACGTCAATCTCGATGATTCGGGATGTCGAGACCTCGCTCAAGGCGTACGAGGCGGACTACGGGGTCTATCCCCCCACGAAGAGCGGCAGCGTCACCGGCGGAATGTGGGGCCTGGTCTACGCCCTCGGCGGCGGCCCTCTGATCGGCCTGCCCCAGTCGCTCGGACCGCACGGGCTCCCGTACTACGAGTTCAAGAAGGCCAACATCTCAAACGGTGAATTCTACAGTCCCCTCGATGGCCCCTACTACTACGCGAACGCCGCGAATCCGATGGGACACACCATGCGGAAGCTGTACACCTTCGACATGTGGACCAAGGACTGCGACATTCAGGGGACCCTTGGGGCGGAGCAGATCGCCAACGTCACGAAGTGCAAGAACTGGTAGGCGTCGGGATCTCCACGGACGGCCGATTAGGAGGCGGGATCATGAGCACGAGTGGCTGCCGCGAACGCCGGGGCGAAACCGGTTTCTCGCTGATCGAGTTGCTGGTGGTGATCGCCATCATTGGAGTGCTCGCGATGTTCCTCGCCGTGGGGGTGGCGAAGGTTCGCGATCGCGCCCGGATCGCCAAGGCGATCGGGTTGATCCAGCGGCTTGAAGTCGGCTGCCAGCAGTACAATCAGGTGTATCTCTCCTATCCCACCTACAGCGGCACTCCCACCAATGTGAACGGAAATTCGCAGACCCTTTTCGTTCTTCTCTGCTCCCCGCTGAATGTGTATACTCGATTCGTCGCGGGTCAGCAGCCCATGGTGAGCATGAATCCGCCGGTCCTGGAGCTCAAGAGCGACGAGATCCAGGGCGGGCTGCCGACGGTCGGCCAGGGTCAGATGATGCCCCCCCGGTCGATCCTCGATCCCTGGGGGAACGCGGTGAACTATGTCCGCATGAACGCCGGGGTCAACTGTCCCTGCCGAACCTCTCTGCCGGTGAAGCCGGCCGGCGGGCATGATCATAGGAGCGTCTCCGCGGGCGGTTCCGTGAACTCAGACTGTACGTGGGGACGGACCAACGACCCCTCCTTCCTCGATGGCCGGCGCACCTGCGATCTTGAGTCGATGGGGGTGCCCGACGCGGGCCTGAATGCCTCGTGGAACGCCAACGATATCTGCAACTGGAAGCCGGGAAGACAATAGTGGAGCGAGTTCCCATGAGGCGCAGGAACGAGCGCGGGTTCACGCTCATCGAGATGCTCGTCGTCGTGGCCATCATCATCCTGGTGGTCACGATGAGCCTGGCGATGCTGAATACCCGAAACACCGCGCCGAGGCAGGCCGGTACGCTCGTCCAGGCGGCCTTCACGTATGCCCGGCAAGTCGCCTCATCCGAGCGGGTCATCGTCTGGCTCGTCTTCATGCCCCGCGTCGAGGATGGTGTGAACGTCTATGACCGGATTGCGCTGTGCCGGGATACGGGGACGAATCCGGGGGTCTGGGATCCCGGTGACGCCAACGATATGATCGATGCGCCGATCGCTCTGCCGAAGGCGGCCCAGTTCGACGTTGCGTCCTCTCCTCTTCTTGCCGGCGCCGGCGGGGCCGCGGCCAGGATCTCCGTCCGGCCCGATGGCTCCGTGCTCTTTCCGACCGGGACCCCTGATCTCACCTGGACGGCCGGGGCGACTCAGGCCGACCTCGTGATCGCCCTGAAACAGGCCCCGGTGGGGGCGAGAAAACTCTTCATGGATATCTCCTCGATCACCGGGATGTTCCGGCGGATCGAATACCAGTAGAAGACGAAGTCCCGGCCGCAGGATGGCCGACCCGCAGGAGGTGTCGTATGAGGTGCGCGCACGGAGGTCGGAGTTCGTCGGCCGGCTTCACCCTCCTCGAGATGCTCGTGGTGGTGGCCATCATCATCGTGGTGTCGACGATGAGCCTTGCCTTTCTCTCGCTCTTCTCCCGGGGGCAGTCGGTGAAGGAGGGCGCGCGGATCGTGCAGGCGGCGTTCGCCGAGTGTCGGCAGATGGCGGCCGCCAAGCGACAGGTGCACTTCATTCACTTTCCCATGTTCGCGTCCTCGAACGGCAATGTGTACGACCGGATGGTTTTCTTCGCGGACTCCGACGTTGTCCTGAGCAACAAGGGAGTCTGCAACAAGCCGAACGGGAACGGCGCCGGGGACCGTCGGGATGAGCGGGAGATCTTTCTTCCGAAGTCGGTCCAGTTCCTCAACGGCAGTCCTCCGACCTCATCGGTCTTCAACTCGCCGATGCCCGGAGGCCCCCAGAGCTATTGGCCCTATCTGGGATTCAGACCGGATGGGACGATCCAGTTGCCGGTGAATTCGTCCGTTCAGGACAAGAGCATGAACAATCCCGCGACATCCACGAACGGCACCCAGGCCAAGTCGAATGCGGACATCGTGCTCTTCCGTCCGGCGGGCCCGGAGTTCATGGCGATGGACTTCGTGCTGGAGACGGGAAAAATCCGCCGGATGTGCTTCTTCAAGCAGTAGCCGTTCCCTCCGGGACCGTCCGGAAGTCACTGAGGAGATCGACATGATCGGGATTCTCAACCGTCGGCGCGGAGAGCGGGGTTTCACCCTGATCGAGATTCTGCTGGCGCTCATCGTGCTCATGGTCGGACTGGTCGGCATTATGGCCCTCTTTCCGGTCGGGATTAAGAGCACCAAGGAGTCCACGGAAGACACGATGGCAGCGCTCATCGCCGAGTCCGTCTATCAGGCCATTGTCCGCGGCATGCGCAGCCCCACGGCGGTGAACGGGACCAGCATCACGTTCAACGTGCACCACGACGGACTGCCGAATGGGGTCGCCCAGGTGACCGTGAACGACGTGGCCAACTGGGCCCAGCCCAACGGCGTCATCTATCCGGCGGCCGGCAGCGCCTATAAACTGGGCTCGAACCCGAGCGCCTCGGACAAGATCAAGACGTCGCTCGACGACATCACCAACACCGCGGTGCCGGTGTCCCAGATCAAGGATCCGTCGGAGTCGTATCGGCAGTATTCGTTTCAGTTCGACGTGAAGCGCGTGCTGAACGATCCGGCTCCCCTCTTCGAGTTCCAGATTCGGGTTTTCCGGAATTTCCCGAACAACATCCCTCCGGGCGCCCCCGGTACCGCGACTCCGCGCGACTACCCGGTGGGGAAGCACGTCTTTTCCGGCCAGGTGGCCGGGAACTAGGGCCTCGTCCCCTGAGATCGACGGCATGAAGACCGGGAAAAAGTCACGGGCGCGCGGCGGCACCGATCGAGCCGGGTTTACCCTGATCGAGATCCTGCTGGCGCTCGTCGTCCTGACCGTGGGATTGTGCGGCCTGCTGGCGCTCTTTCCGGTCGGGATTCGAAGCAACAAGGAGTCGACGGAGGATACGATGGCCGCCCTTGTGGCGGAATCGGTGTTTCAGTCGGTCGTGCGGGGGATGCGCGAGTCGAACGGGTCGTCCGTCACCTTCAAGCACGACGGTCTTCCCAGCGGGACCTATACGGCCACACTCCCCGCGGGCCTCGGAGGGAAGCTCTGGTATCCGACCCAGGGCTCGGTGGGAACCGATCCCTCCGGGCAGGTCTTCCTGCTCGGGAGGGCGGGAGACGCCATCACCGGCTCGATCCTTGACATCACCGACCAGTCGGTCCCCCCCCCGCAGGTGAAGGATCCGTCGGAATCGTACACCCAGTATTCTTTTGACGTCGAATTCACACGGGTCCAGACGGGGGGACTCTTCCAGGTGGTGGTTCGGGTGTATCGAAACTATGAACCGGTCGCCTTGGGGGTCAATCAGAAACACCCGAGACAGGTCCGGATGTTCGGAGCGCATATCGCCACGCCGTAGACTTCCGCGCGGGAGGCGACTCCCGGGCGCAGAGAAGAAGAAAGGGGAATGTCATGCAGAACGCGGGAAAACGCCGTCGCCAGAAAGCCTTCACGCTCATCGAGCTGATCGTGGCGATCGGACTCATGATCATCCTGGTGGGCGCCGTGGCGATGATCTTCTACCGCTGCGTGGAGGTCTTCAAGGTCGCGGAGGCCCGGACGATCATCTACACGAATGCGCGGGCCGCCTGCGACAAGATCGCCCAGGACCTGGCGGGGACGCTTCCGATCACGCCCAACGCGCTGACCACGGCCCAGCTCCAGCATTTCCGCATGGGATCCGGTCCGCCCCCTTCGGATGCCCTGGTCGGACGGGATTCCAGCTGGATGCCCAACTACGCGCCGGCCACAGATTCGCTTCCCCTGACGCTGGGTTCCGATTGGATGGTCTTCAACACCGTCACCTCCTTCGACGGTGTCGTCCAGGTGGTGCGCGTGTCCTACTTCCTGACGCTGGATCCGGATCCGGCCAAGCGGACCGCGGCCCGGACGACCCGTCCGATCTACGTCCTCTGGAGGATGGTTCGAAAGACCACGACGGGAGGAGGGCTGACCGCCCGCACCTCTCCGATCGAGGTTCCGGCCCTCATGACCACCGGCTCTCCCCCGGTACCCGTCCCGGGGCTGCCGTCCGACATGTGTCACTACGTGGCCCAGTTCCGTCTGGACTGGTCCCCTCCGGCCGGGGCCTCGCCGGCGGCGCCGCAAAGCGGATATCACGCCGTGGAGACGCAGTCCTTTGAGAGCGATGCCCAGTCGCAGGCGACCCGCTACCTGCCGACCAGCATCCGGATCCGAATGCGCCTGATCGAGGATTCCCAGGAGCGCCAGGAGCGACTGATCACGCGCGTGATCTGGCTCCCGATGGGCGGTTCGTAGGACTCTCTCGATCCCGGCCGGATTCCGCTGCCGCCTTTCTGCATTCGCGCGTCACCCACGGCCGCCGCCGTGGGTGATGCCGTTTCAGGGCCTCGGACCCCGCCCCGCAGGTGAATTGTGCCTGAGCCAGAAGCCACGGATGACCGGTTTTTCGGCGATCTGGTGGTCCACCAGGGATACGCCACTCGCGCCCAGGTCGAGGAGTGCCTCCGTCTGAAGCGTGACGAGGAGGAGCGCGGGCGTCCGCGCCACGTCGGGGAGTTGATGGTCGAACGCGGGTACCTTCTCACCCACCAGGTCCAGGAGGTGCTGCGCCTCCAGCGAAAGACGATCATGAGGTGCGGCGCCTGCAGCAAGCTGTTCAACGTCACCGGCCGCACCGCGGATACTCTCGTCGCCTGCCCGACCTGCGGCGGCCCTCTCGAACCCTCCACCGATCCCGAGGCCATCGCGACGGAGTTCGTGCGTGTCACCGCGGACCCGTCCTGTCGCACCCTCAATCCCGAGGATCTCACCGGGGCCACTCTGGCCGGGTGCCGTGTTCTCGAGAAAATCGCCATCGGTGGAATGGGGACGATCTACCGCGCCGAGCAGATCAACATGAAGCGGCCCGTCGCCCTCAAGGTATTGAGCGACGACCTCGCCCGGGACAAGGCCTACATTCAGCGGTTCATTCGCGAGGCCCGGGCGGCCGGTGAACTGAATCACACCAACCTCATTCACGTGAACGACGTCGGTTACGCGGAGGGGATTTTCTACTACATCATGGAGTTCGTCGATGGTCGCAGCCTCGACGACATCCTCGACCAGCGGAAACGCCTCACGGTTCCGGAGGTCGTACGGATCGCGATCGAGACCGCGCGCGCCCTCGAGCATGCCCACGCCCGCGGGATCATCCACCGCGACATCAAACCGGACAACCTGATGATCACCCGCGAAGGGGCGGTGAAGCTCGCCGATCTCGGCATCGTCAAGCGGGTCGCCGCCGACGGAATGCACATGACCGAGGCGGGCATGGTGCTTGGAACCCCTCACTACATGGCCCCCGAGCAGGGGCGGGATTCGAGATTCGCCGACGCGCGCTCCGACATCTACGCCCTGGGGTCCTCGCTCTACCACATGCTGAGCGGGCAGGTCCCGTTCGACGGCAAGACCTCGATGGACGTGCTCGTGAAGCTGGTGGAGACCGACCCCGTGCCGCTGCGGGAACTCGAGCCGGCGCTTCCAGACGGCATCGTGCGGATCGTCGAGAAAATGATGAGGAAAGACCCGGCCCTGCGCTACGCCTCCGCCACCGTCCTGCTGAAGGACATCGAATACTTCCGGGCCACGGGGAAGACGCCGCCCGAGCTTCTCCCCGCGCCCGCCGGGGCCGCGGGAGGGACGACGGCCCGGCGCGCTTCGCCCAAGGTGGCGACCCCCGCCGTCCCCCGGGTCCCCACCCCCGCCGTCCCCCGGGCCGCCTCGCCGATGCCTCCGTCCGAGGTGGCGATGAGAACGGCGCCGACGCCCCGGGCCGCACCCTCCCCGTCGGCCTCCGCGGCCGTCCCGGCCGCCTCCCCGCCCCCGCCGAAGTCCAGTCCCGCGGCCAGGCCGGCCGGCCGCAAGGTCCCGAAGACGGGAGGCGGCGAGACGCTCCCCGTCGCCAATCCCTTCGTCCGGGTGGAGAAGCAGGCCCCCAAGTGGCCGGCGGCGGCCATCCTCGTGGGGGCTGTCGTCGTCCTCATCGTCGGCGTCAAGGTGTACCGGGGCATGACGTCCGAGAATCCGGGGGTCATCATGCCCTTCTCCGACGGAGGATCCACCGGAGGGACGGCCTTCTACGGGGGGGCCACGAACTCCTCTCCCTCGACGGAGATCCCCGTCACCGGGACCGCGGTGAAGTTCGACAACGATGAGGCTCAGAAATTCCTCGATCAGGCGGATGCCTTCTCGAGAGAGCACCCGGAGGAAGCCGACCAGGCGAGAGTCGAGTATGCACGGATCGCCTCGGTATACGAGGGAACGAAGCAGGGGAAGCTCGCCAGGGACCGGCTGAAAGCCATCGACGACGGACGGCGAGCCGCTCTCGAGGCCGAGCTGGTCGAAGTGGACCGTGAGCTGCAGGCGGCCGCAGCCTCCGGGGCCTTCGGGGCGGTGTACGAGCGGATGCGCCGCCTCCGCGCGCGATACGGCGGCGAGGCCGCCCCCCGGGAGATCGCGCAGCGGGAACAGCGCTGTCTGGATGAGGCCCGGAAGCGGTTCGACATGGGGATGACCGAGGTCGACCGGCGGGCCTCGGATCGGGACTACCCGGGCGCCGTGGCCGGCCTGGACGGTCTGGACGGCATCGGAATCCCCGATCTTGTCCTCAAGGCGGATCGCCGCCGCGCGGAGCTCGTCCAGGGGTGGAGGGAGGAGGAGGCGAAGGCCGTCGCGAACTATGCCGCATCGTTTGTGCACGTCCAGGAGTTCTGCGACGCGGGGGAGTACGAGAAGGCGGAGGCCATGCAAGTCGAGCTCGCGGGGCTGCCGGACTTTCGGGTGATCGGCTCCACCACGGCGGCGGACCTGGACGCGATCCGGAGAACCCGCGCCCTGCTCGACGCTCGCTTTGCGGCGCTCCAACGACTCGCCCGTGAGGGGACTCCGCACGAGTTTGAGAGGCTGGGCCGGGAGGGGAAGTTCGTCGCGGTCGGCGGCACGGTGACTTCGGTTCGCAAGGATCAGTTCATGCTGAAGGTGGGGAGCGGGACCGTGGGCATCAAGCTGGACACTCTGAGCCCGGCCGAGAACGTCCGCCTGGCGAAGATCGAGTTGGGGGACACGGCCGCCTCGGACCTGGGCGCGGCGGCGTATGCTGTTTTGCGGAAGGACTATGACGGCGCCGAAACCGCGTATCTGGCCGCGGAGGCGAAGGGATCTCCCGTGGCCTCCGCGCTCGACCGCCTGGACCTCCGGCGCATTTCAACCCGCGAGACCGCGTGGGAACCGGGATGGACCTACCGACTCGGAGGATGGGAATCCAGGAGCGGAAAGTGGGAAGAGACAGACTCCGGATTCGTGGGGGGGGAGGAGGCGGGGACCTACGTCTCCCGCCAGGAACTGCCGGGGGCGTACCGGTTGAGAATCGTGGCGCGGAAGCAGAGCGGATTGAACGGGTTCCTGCTCGGCTTCACGGCCTTCGGGAAGCGTCTCGTGTGGGCGATCGGGGACGGGGGGAACCGGCAGTCGGTGGTGCGGGGGATTGAGTCCTCCCAGATCGCCTGCACCGTGGCCGCGGGGACCTGGCACACCGTCGAGATCGCCGTCCTCGAGGATCGCGCGATCGGCTGGCTGGACGGAAAGCGGATGTGGAAGCTGGTCCCCGACCTCGTTGTCCCGGCCTCCGAGGGCCCGGCCGATCTCTCGGTGGGCGTCGTGTCGACGCGGGTCGCGTTCCGCGAAGTGAGCCTGAACCGGCTGAAGTAGGTTCGTCCCCTCGCGGTAGCCGAGGTCCGTATCCGCGCCCTTCCCGGGACCGCTTCCATGACCTCTCCGATCCGCTTCTGCTCCGACCTCCATCTCTCCCCGAAGGATCCGGACCGTCAGCAGGCCTTCGTCCGCTTTCTGGATCGGCTGGCGGACGACGGCGTCGCCGAGTGCTGGCTCCTCGGAGACCTCTTCGACGCCTGGCTCGGTCCGCGTCACCTCGAGATGTCGGACTACCTCCCCGTCTTCGCCGCCCTTCGCCGGGCCTCCCACGCCGGCGCCCGGATCACCTTCCTGCCCGGCAACCGCGACTTCCTGCTCGACGCCACGTTCGCCCGCGCCACCGGGACCCGGGTCGGAAAGTCCATGGAGGAACTGCGCCTCGGCGGGAAGCGAATCCTCTGCTTCCACGGCGATCAGGTCTTCAATCGCGACCCCTCCTACTCGGCCTACAGCCGGATTGCGCGTTCCCGTCTGGTCCGCGGAGCCTTCGGCGCCCTCCCCGGGTGGGCCGCGAAGAAGGTCGCCGGCGGCATCCGTGGAGTGAGCGAGCGGAAGACGAAGCCGTTCACCGCGCTGCCGCCGGAGAGCGTCGAACGCTTGCGCGGCTTCATCCGTGACGGCTATGATGTCCTCCTCTGCGGCCACGTTCACCAGCCCCAGCGACTGGAGCTGTCGGCCGGCGGACGGAGGGGGGTCTGCCACATCCTGCCGGATTGGGACCACGGTCCGGCGTGGGTGGAGTGGAGGGAAGGGGTGTTCAGGAATAAGACGTGAAAACGTTGGACGTAAAACGTAAAACGTAAGAAAGGGAAGAAAAGGGGAGGCGGGCCACCTCCCCGATTACGTTTTGCGTTTTACATTTTTTCTCCCCCGCGCCGGCTCAGCAAGAAGATTTCTCCCCCTCCATGGAAATGCTCGACATCTTCCGGACGGCGGCGTCGAACGGGGCGAGTGACATTCTCGTCACCACGGGCTCCCCTCCGGCCTTTCGCATCCACGGGGAACTGGTCTTCGCCCTCGGGGATTCCCTGACCGGCGAGCAGACGCGCGCCCTCGTCTACGGCATTCTCCGCGACGAGCAGATCGCCAGGTTCGAGGCGCAGCGCGAGCTCGACTTCTCCATCACCGTGGAGGGCAAGCACCGCTTCCGCGGCAACGCCTTCTGGCAGCGCGAGTCGATCGGCGCCTCGTTCCGCCTCATCCCGAACCGGATTCCGTCGCTGAACGAACTCGGTCTCCCGCCGGTCGTCGAGGACTTTGCGCTTCAGCCGCAGGGGCTCATCCTGGTGACCGGCCCCACCGGGCACGGAAAGTCCACCACCCAGGCCGCGATGCTCGATGTCATCAACATGCGCCGCAAGGCCCACATCGTCACGATCGAGGACCCGATCGAGTATCTCCACACGAACAAGAAGAGCGTGATCACCCAGCGCGAGGTCGGAGAGGACACGCTCACCTTTGCGAACGCCCTGAGACACGTCCTGCGCCAGAACCCGGACGTGATTCTCGTCGGCGAGATGCGCGATCTCGACTCCATCGCCGCCGCCCTCACGGCGGCCGAGACCGGCCACCTCGTCATCGCCACCCTCCACACGAACGACTGCGTGCAGGCGATCGACCGGCTTCTCGACGTCTTCCCCTCGCACCAGCAGGGACAGGTGCGGCAGCAGCTCGCGCTCGGGCTCCAGGCCGTCTTCGCGCAGCGTCTTCTTCCCCGCGTCGATCAGAAGGGGCGGGCGGTGGCGATGGAGATTCTCGTCAACAACCCGGCCGTCGGACATCTCATCCGCGACCAGAAGAGCCATCAGATCTACACGATCATGGAGACCCATGCGCGGGAGGGGATGGCCACGCTGGACTCCGTTCTGAAGGACCTCTACCTCAAAGGGATCATCCGCTACGAAGTGGCCGCGGATCGGATGCGGAATCCGTCCCTGCTGGACCGGAAGTAGGCGCGTCCCGGCGCGTCCCGCTCACCGGCACCGGCGCCCCGCCGGCCCCCTCCGGGGAGAACCCCAGGCAGACCATGGCGCGCTTTGTCCTCTGCTTCGTCTCGTTCTACAGCCTGGGAGCGCTCCTGGCCTGGATGACCTGGGGGAGCAGCGACTTTCGCGACCGGACCGAGTTCGCGATCGGCGGGATCGGCGCAACGATTGTCGGTTACTCGATCGCCATCTGGTGCACCGCCACATCGGACTTCCCGCTGACCGGGGTGATCTTCGCGCCGGGGGCCTGTTTCTACACCTGGTTCCTGGCGCACGCCATCGGGCATCTCGTGATCGAGGGGAAGAAGTCGGCGATGGGGGACACCACGCTCCAGGTGGCGCCCACCTACCATCAGGCGGAGGCGGCGGAAAAGCGGCATGATTTCGCCGCGGCGGAGCGCCTCTATCGGCAGGCGATCGCGGAGCGGCCGGACGATGCCGAGGCCAAACGGCGCCTGGCTGAGCTCCATCTTCTGCGGGGGGATGCGGAAGCGGCTGCCCGGGCCTATCGGGCGCTCATCGCGGACACCCCCGATCCCGAAGGCGCCTCCCTGCTCGTCTTTCGTCTCGCCGATCTGTTGAGCGGCACTCTGGGCCGCCGGGATGAGGCGCTTTCCCTCCTCCGCGAGTTCGAGAAGCGCCACCCGCAGTCCGGGCCGGCCGTCTATGCCCGGGAACGGGCGGCCCGGCTGGGCGAATGACCGTCGCTACCGGCCCTTCTCCCGGATCCACCCCTCCACGATTCCCCTCAGCGTGGTTAGCGGGATCGCCCCGTTTCGCAGGACCACGTCGTGGAACTCCCGCAGATCGAACCGATCGCCGAGCGCCTTCCCGGCCTCGGCCCGGAGCGCCATGATCTCCCGCTGGCCCACCTTGTAGGCCAGCGCCTGTCCGGGCCAGATGATGTACCGGTCCACCTCGTTCACGATCTCCGCCTCGCTGAGGGCGACCTTGGTCTTGAAGAAGTCGATCGCCTGCTGGCGGGTCCAGCCGAACCGGTGGATGCCGGTGTCCACGACGAGGCGGGTGGCCCGCCACGCCTGATAGGTCAGCATGCCGAACCGCTCAAGGTCGTCCCGGTAGATCCCCATCTCATCGGCCAGGCGCTCGGAGTACAGGGCCCACCCCTCGACGAAGGCCGTGAATCCGCTGTGCTGGCGGAGTTCGGGAAGGTCGTCCAGTTCCATCGCCAGGGCGATCTGGAGGTGATGCCCGGGAATCGCCTCGTGCACCGAGAGGGCGGCCATGCCGAAGAGGGAGCGGGTCGGCGGATCGTACGTGTTGGCGTAGTAGATTCCGGGACGCGAGAAGTCGTCGGTCGGAGGATAGTAGAACGCGGCGACGCAGTCCTTCTCGCGGTACTCCTCGATCGGCTTCACGATGACCGGGCACTTCGGGAGCTTCCGGAAGTACTTCGGGAGTTGCGTCTGCACGCGGGCGACGACTTCCCGGTAACCCTCGAGAATCTGTTCCCGTGAGGTGGCGAAGTTGGACCTGTCCCCGCGGATGGATGCATTGAACGCGGCCGCGTCCCCCGTGAATCCGCGGCGGCGCGCGATCGCCACCATCTCGTCGCCGATCTGCTTCAGTTCGCCCAGCCCGATCTGATGCAGTGCCTCCGGCGTCAGATCGGTGGTCGTGTGGGATCGCACGCGGAAGGCATAGGCCTCGGTTCCACCCGGCATCGCACAGACACCCACCGACTCACGCGACCTGGTGAGATACTCGTCTTTCAGGAAGTCCCGGAACTTCCGGAAGGCCGGGAGGACCGCCGTTCCGATCGCGTCCTCAATCGACTTCCGAAGTTCGGTCCGCTCCGACTCCGGGAGGTCTTCCGGAAGTTTCCCGACCGCCCCATGGAGCGGGCAGGTCTCCACCGTTTCGGCCGCGATCCTTTCGGTCTGGGCGAGGACCCGCTCGACCGCAATGCGCGGCGCCACCCGTCCGTTTCGGAGTCCGGCCCGCAGATTGTCGAGGTACTGATCCATGTACCGGGTGAAGGCCAGGAACCGGCTGACCAGGTCCTTCACGTCCTTCGCGTTCCGGAACGGGTGGAAGTTGAGCTGCTGGAAGAACTCCACCTGGGGGCCGTTCATCTGGTCCACCGCCCACTCGTAGAAGCGAATACGGTCCTCCTGTTCGGAGTCGTCGATCTTGCGCAGGAGGATGTCGCGCGTGACCCGCTCGGTCTCGTTCAGCGACTCGACATCGAGATCCGCGACGCGGCGGGCGATCTTCTGGAATCGGGCCAGGGTGCGGGCGCGCCCCTCGGCAGAGAGGTCGGTGAGGCGGTCGTTCCAGCGGTGATCGCCGAGGTAGGTGGCGTAGGTCGGCTCCGATTCGAGCGAGAGCTGCCACATCTCGTCGGCCAGTCGGGCCAGTTCCGCGGAGGCGGAGGAGGAAGCCGGACGCGGTGGCACGGTGCAGTTCGTCATGAGGAGGGCTCCGGAGAGGAGGGTCAGGGAGGCGAAGCCGTAACGGGAGGGGCGGCGCATGGGGGACTCCGCCGGCGCGGCCTGAAGGGCCGCACGGCAAACAGGGAGAATGAACTCTAGCACACCCCGCCGCCGGGCGCAACGATCGGATCCTTCCGGACGCATTCGCCCCCACCGACGCCCCGGCCGAAACCGATTTCCATAATGATGCACCTGCATCATTATGGAAATGAGACGGGCGGGGGATGGCGCACCGGTTTTGCTTGTGTCGCTCCCCCGGGCAGTGCTTCAATGGACATGAAGCGCCGCCAGCGGCAGCACTCCGATCGAGGAACACTCATGCCCAGAGACTGCGTCATCATCGGCGGGGCCCGGACCCCGATGGCCGAGTATGTGGGAACCCCCGGCGGAGGGGCCTTCAAGGACCTCTCCGCCATCGAACTCGGCGCCCTGGCGGGTCGCGCCGCGCTCGAACGGGCGAGGGTCAAACCCGACCAGATCCAGCACGTCATCTTCGGTAATGCGCTCCAGACCAGCGGAGATGCGATCTACGGGGCGCGCCACGTCGGCCTGAAGGCGGGCCTCCCCGTCGAGGTCCCGGCGCTGACGGTGAACCGGCTCTGCGGCAGCGGGCTGCAGTCGGTCGTCTCCGCCGTGCAGATGCTCCAGCTCGGCGAGGCGGACTGCATCCTGGCGGGGGGGATGGAAAACATGTCCCAGACTCCGCACGTCCTCTGGGGGGCCCGCACCGGCTTCCGCCTCGGTCAGCCGGCCCCGCTCCAGGACCTGCTGATGGTCGCGCTGATGGACACGCAGTGCGGACTCTACATGGCCCAGACGGCCGAGAACTGCGCCCGCAAGTACGGCATCGGACGCGAGGCCCAGGATGAGTTCGCCTTCCGCAGCCATCGCGAAGGAGTCCGCGCCGTCCGCAGCGGCGTCTTCAAGGAGGAGATCGTCCCGGTTCCGGTGAAGCGGGGGAGGGAGACCGTTCTCTTCGAAATCGATGACCACATCAAACCGGACACCTCCCTCGAGGCGCTGGCGAAACTGCCGCCGGCCTTCGGAAAGGAGGGCACCGTCACCGCGGGAAACGCGAGCGGGATCGTGGACGGCGGCGCGGCGGTGGTGGTCACTACGGCCGACCACGCGAAGGCGATGGGCGCCAGCGTGCTGGCGAAGGTCGTCGCCTGGGGGACCGTCGGAGTTCCGCCCGACATGATGGGGATGGGACCGGCGCCGGCGATCCGGCAGGCTCTGCAGAAGGCGGGGCTCGGGCTGGATCAGATCGACCTCTTCGAGATCAACGAGGCCTTCTCGGCCCAGTATCTCGCCGTCGAGAAGGAACTTGGACTGGACCGCCGCAAGGTGAATGTCAACGGCGGAGCGGTGGCCATCGGCCACCCGCTCGGCGCCACCGGGACGCGGCTGATCCTGACCCTGGCGCTGGAACTGAAGCGCCGGGGACAGAGGTACGGCGTGGCGTCGGCCTGCATCGGGGGTGGACAGGGAATCGCCGTCATCATCGAACGGTAGGAGCCAAGGAAGGGAAGCCGTGGGGGACCTCGGACAGGCGCTCTGGATGGTGGCCGCCGTGGGGGCGGCCCTGTGGCTCGTCTCGACGCTCTTCAAGGCGAGACAGCGGATTCCGCCCCCGACCCGCGAGCTCGATCCCGTCACCCGGCACGAGGTCGAGCAGTCGCTCGACGACATTTTCGTCCGTCTGCAGGACTACTCGCGCGAGACGCTCGCCAAACTCGACACCAAGGTCCGGCTGCTCAATCAGCTGGTGGGAGAGGCTGAGCGGAGGGAGAAGTCGCTCCGCGAGCTTCTAGCCCGGCTTCCCCCCGAATCCGTCCCGTCGACTCCGGGCCGGGAGACCGACGCCGCTCCGTCCCGGATCCCTCCGTCGGCCGCCCCTCCGGCTGCGGCGCCGGTCGAGCGCCGCGAGACGCCTCCGCCGCCCCTCGAGCCTCCCGTGGACCGGCGCCGTGAGCGCGTCTGCGCGATGGCCGACGAGGGACGGACGTTGCGCGAGATCACGCTGGCGACGGGACTGCAGACCGGCGAGGTGGAGATGATCCTGAACCTCCGCCGGATGCCCTCGACGTAGACGCGGTCCGGCGGAAGCTGCATGCCCGATCCCATCTCCCCCGCTTCCGGCCCTTCCGGGACTCCTCCCGCCGCCGACCCCGCCGCCGCGCTCAACGCCCTTCTTCGCCGCACCCCGACGGGTTCCACGCTGGAAGGACAGGTTCGCGAAGTCCTGGGTCCAAACCGCTACCTCGTGGCGATCGGCGGTCAGACCGTGGCGCTGGAGGTTCCGGCCACGCTTGCCCCGCTCCAGCAGTTCGTCCTGCGGGTGGTATCCGGGACGGTCGGCGGGACGGTGCTCGAACTTCTGACGTCTTCCGGATCGGCCGCAGGGAATTCGGCCGGCCCGCCGCTCCCGGCCGCGATTCTCGCGCCCTCTCTGCTGGAAGCCCTGCCCACGTCCTCTCCTGGGGTGCCATCGGAAAGCGTCGATCTCGCGGCCCGTACCGAGGCCATCCTCCGGCGTTTCGGACTCGCATCGACGCCCGAGAATTTCGGTCCGGTCAGCGCCGCCCTGCGTGCGTCGCCCCCGGGCGGCGATCCGGCGGCGCGCGCGGCCGCCACGGCGTATCTGCTGAGCCGGCATGTCGTCCCGCAGCCGGCCCTGGTCGCCGCAGTGGCCTCGCTCACCGAGAATCCCGCGGCGCTCGGTCCGCTCGTCGAGAGGATTCAGTCTCTCGCCGCGAGACTCGTCCGGACGCCCGGCGGTCCTGAAGGAAGTGGGGCCGGCCCGGTCCCGTCCGAAGCGCCCGTATCGAGTTCCCCGTCCGGCCCGACAGGAACGGGGCCTTTCGAGGCGGCCCGGACCCGCCCGGCGCTTGCGCCCGCCCTGCCCGCCGCCCTCTCCGTGGGGGAGACGGCCGAGGCCGCGAATCTGATCCGCGTGGTGGAGGCGGCCACCGCCCCTCTTTCCCTCCCGAAGGTCGCGGAGGCCGAGCCGCTGGTTCGCGGCCTGCTGGAGTCGTCGCCGCAACTGCGGGCGATCGACCTCGTGCTCGAGGCGATGCTTCGGCTGAATCTCACCGGGGAGAGCGGAGCCGCGACGGCCGCCGCGCTCGTCGATCGCGCGGAGTCCGGGGAGGTGGCCCGACTCGTCGGCCTCCTGGAGCGGATAGCAAAGGGGCCGCCTACGGTTGTCGCGGCCTCCATCGAGTCGGAACTCGTTCCGGCCCTGCGGGCCGCCACGGCGCAGGTCCGCGCCGGTTTTCGCCAGGCGGTCGAGTTGCTCGAGGCGGCGGCGATCCGGGAGCATCCGGCGCTCCAGGCCCTGCAGTCCATCTTCCGGGACGGGGCGGCCGTCGCCGAGCGGATGGCGACGCTGCGCCTCACCAGCGGACTCGACACGGTCCGGGGGGAACCGACGGTTCGAGTGGAGGTTCCACTTCTCGTGGACGGCCGTCCGGCCACGGCGCTCCTCGAGGTCCGCGAACGGGAGGGGCGGGGGGGGGGACGGAGGGAGGCGGCGCCGGTCGCGGCGAACGTCTTTCTGGCGCTGGAACTGTCGCAGATCGGATGGGTGACCGTCCAGGTGGAGGGCGAAAAAAAGACTGCGACGGCCCGGTTCCGCGTGAGAGACGCCCGGGTGCGACGGCTGCTGTGGCGGAACCGGAAGGAACTCACCGAAGCGGTGGGGCGGATCGGCCTCGCGCTCAATATGGACGTGGCGGTTCAGGCGGCGGGGGAGTCGATGCCGGGCTGGGGGCCGGCGGCTCCGGGAGACCGGACCCCGCCGGCTCCGGGGGTGGACCTGAAGGTCTAGCCGCAGATGAGGACGGACTTGAGAGGCGAATCAGGATCAGGGCGCAGACGACCGGGATCGCCAGACACACTCCCCCGAGGAGGTTGGCTTCCAACCGCCACGTCCCGTTGTCGTAGAGCGGATGGGCCGTCATCCACGCCGCCCACGCGAGCGCGTGGAGAAGCCACAGTTCCGCAGGCACGGCGCCCGCCAGGATGAGCCACAGGAACACCTTCCGGCGGGCCGTCATGTCGTTTATCCTCCCGGTTCGAACAGATCCCCCGAAGGCGGCCCCATCAGCGGCGGCCGCTGTCCCAGCAGCGTGAACGCCGCCTCCGTGGGGCGCCGGCCCTTCGGCGTCTTGAGGAGCCATCCGTTCTGGATCAGGTAGGGCTCGTACACCTCCTCGATCGTCTCCTCCTCCTCGCCCACCGTCACCGCCACGGTCTTCAGGCCCACCGGCTTTCCGCCCTGACGCACCAGCGTCTCGAGGATCTTCCGGTCCATCGCGTCGAGGCCGTGCCCGTCGACGCCGAGCATTCCGAGCCCCTCGTCCGCGATCTCGCTCGTGATGGAGGCGGCGCGCCGGACCTGGGCCACGTCCCGAATGCGCCGGAGAAACCGGTTGGCCAGCCGGGGGGTCCCGCGGCTCCGGCGGGCGATGCATTCGGCGGCCGGCTCCTCAATCTTCGTCTCGAGGATCTTCGCCGAGCGGCGGACGATGGCGGAGAGATCCTCCCACGGATAGGGTTCCAGCCGCTCGACGACCCCGAAGCGGCTGCGGAACGGGGAGGTCAGGAGCCCCTCGCGCGTAGTGGCGCCCACCAGCGTGAAGGGGGGGAGATCGACCTTGATCGATCGCGCCTGGGGTCCCTGGTCGATCAGAATGTTCAGGATGTAGTCCTCCATCGCGGAGTAGAGATACTCCTCGACGGTGACGGGGACGCGATGGATCTCGTCGATGAAGAGCACGTCGCGCGGCTGCAGATTGGTCAGGAGCCCGGCGAGGTCGGCGGGGCGCTCGATGACCGGCCCGCTCGTGGCCTTGAAGCCGACGCCGAGTTCGCGGGCGACGAGCTGGGCCAGGGTGGTTTTGCCGAGGCCGGGAAGGCCCGAGAGGAGCAGGTGGTCCATCGCCTCGCCGCGCTGGCGGGCCGCGGCGATGTACACCGAGAGGTTCTGGACGACCCGCGCCTGGCCGACGAACTCGCCGAAGCTGCCGGGTCGAAGGGCGACGTCGAGTTTCCAGTCCTCGGCGTCGCCGGCGCGGGAGAGGAGACGGGACACGGCTGGGATCCGCGACCGCGGGAAGGAATCAGGCCTTGGGCGTCGCCGCCGGGGGTTCGTTCTTCGACTCGGGGGCCGGCGCGGCGGCCGCTCCGGCGGCTCCCGCGGAGGCGGCGGCGCCGGCGGTCTCCGCCGCCGGTTCGCGTTCCCCGTAGGCCTCGCGGATGCGCGTCCCCTTTCCGACCTTCTGACGCAGGTAGTAGAGCTTGGCGCGGCGCGCCATTCCCTTCTTGACGATCTTGAGATCGACGACCCTCGGCGAGTGGAGGAGGAAGACGCGTTCCACGCCTTCGCCCTGGACGATTCGCCGCACGGTGAAGGTCTCGTCGAGCGATCCCCCCTTGCGCTTGATCACCACGCCCTGGAAGATCTGGATGCGGTCCTTCTCTCCCTCGCGGATCTTCACATGGACATCGACGGTATCGCCCACCCCGAAATCGGGGGATTTCTTCCGGAACTGTTCCTTCTGGACCTGTTCGAGCAGATTCATGACGGACTCCTTGGGTGTCGATCGGACTTCCGGGTTCGTCCCGACGGGCGGCGCCCCGGGGCGGGCCGCTTCGGCTCCGGCTCCGGCGCCTCCGGCTTCAGCAAGTCTGGTCTGCGAATCGCGGTGCGGGCCCGCGACTGTTCCGAGCGCCACTTCGCGATCTCGGCGTGGTGGCCCGAAAGAAGGACCTCCGGCACCCGCATCCCGCGGAACTCGGCGGGGCGGGTGTAGTGGGGATACTCGAGGAGGCCACCCGAGAAAGACTCGTCCCTCGTCGACTCTTCCGCTCCGAGCACGCCGGGCACGAGCCGCGCCACGGCATCCACCACCACCATGGCGGCGAATTCGCCGCCCGTCAGCACGTAGTCCCCGATCGAGATCTCGCGCGGCCGGAGTCCCGTCCGGATCCGCTCGTCGAACCCCTCGTAGTGGCCGCATACGAGGATGAGTCCCGGGCGCTTCGAGAGGTCCCGCGCCAGAGTTTGCGAGAGGCGTTCACCCTGCGGGGTCAGGAGGACGAGCTCCGACGCTCCGCGTTTGGGCAGGGTCCGGAGCGCCTCCACGGCCCGGAAGACCGGTTCCGCCGCGAGGACCATCCCCGGCCCCCCGCCGTACGGCTTGTCGTCCACCTTGCCGTGCTTGTTCAGGGTGTAGTCGCGCATGTCGTGGAGGACGATATCGATCAGCCGCTTCTCCTGCGCGATTCGGAGGATACTCTCTCCGAACACCCCGGGAAACATCCCGGGGAACAGCGTGCAGATGTCAATGAGCATGGGGCACGGGCTCCCGCCCGGGTCTTCACCCGAGGCGACTCCCGGGCCGTCCACTGAAACCCGGAATCCTAGGCCGGGAGCCCGCGACCGTCAAGGTTTTTCGCCGGGAGCCCGACGCGGGCGAAAAAAAACCCCCCGCCCGGGACCGGGCGGGGGGCGGGGAAACACGCCGACCTAGTCCTTCTTCTCCTCGAACCGGATGTTGTCCCAGACGTACTTGATCTCCTTAGCATACTTCTTCTGGTCGCCCGGGACCGTGTCCAGTCTCAACCAGAACCCGAACTTGCCGAACTTGTGGCAGATGATGAGCACATGCCGCGGGTTTCCGTACTTCTTGCTGACTCCATCGAAGGTGAAGTGGCTCACGTTCTTTCCGGCCGAGAACCTGTACTCTTTCGTATTCGTGGCCTCCTTCAGGTTCTTGATGTCCTTGTAGTCCTTGTCCAGCATGTTCTCCTGGATGGCCTTGGCCAGGCCTTTCTTTCCGTAGTAGTCGAAGTAATTCTTGTCGAGCTCACCGCAGGCCAGAAACAGCTCGGCGTCCCGGAGTTCCGCATCGCTCGATGGGAGCTTCACGAGCGCGAACCCCACGTTGTCCCCGCCCCCCACGAAGAACTCGTCCATGTCACGTTCGGTCAGAAACCTCCATTCTTTCTTGTCGGGCTTGATCGCCGTGACTCCGTAGTAGTCGTTCTTGTAGGTGCACTCCTTCAGCTTGGCTTCGCGGGCATCCTTGTCGTCCGCCGAGAGCGGTCCGACGATGAGGGTGACGGCGCCCAGCGTGAGGGCCAGAGCAACGGCGCGAATCGGGATCGACATGGGCTCCTCCTTCCGTCCGTGAGTGAAAAGGGTGACCGCGACTCCTCCTTCAATCTACGAATTGTACCATCCCGACGTTGGCCGTCAAGGCCAAATTCTCCGGTCAGACTCTCCGTCTCAGGGCCTCCAGCTCGCTGGTGGCCTGCGCGACCACCTCATCCGGGTCGGCCACCAGAAGACGCCGATTCTGGACGACCGTCACGCCGCCCACCAGAACCGTCCGGACGTCCGACGCCCGGGTGGCGTAGACGATCCGCTCGGCGAGGTCCTCTCCCGGGGACGCGTGCGGGGCGTCAATGTCGACCACCACCAGATCGGCGCGCTTCCCGGGCTCGATCGAACCGATCTCCGCTTCGAGCCCGAGGGTCCGGGCCCCGCCCAGCGTCGCCATTTCGAGGACCGTCGCGGCCGGGAGGGAGGCCACCCCCGCCCGGGGCTTCTGGAGGAGCGCGGCGAGGCGCATCTCGGTGAACATGTCGAGGTTGTTGTTGCAGGGCGCTCCGTCAGCGCCGAGACTGACTTCGATTCCCCGCGAGAGCATCTCAGGGACTCTCGCCACTCCCGAGCCCAGTTTGAGATTGCTGGAGGGGCAGTGCAGGACGCGCGTACCCGTGCGCGCCATCAGGTCCATCTCGTCATCCGTGGCCCAGACGCAGTGGGCCAGGCAGCAGTGGGGACCCGTGAGACCCACCGCGTTCATATAGGCGATATTGTCGAGTCCGGTGCGTCGCCGGACCTCGGCGATCTCATCCCGGTTTTCGGAGGCGTGCGTGTGGACGAGGACGCCCCTCTTTCGGGCGCACTCCGCCACATCGCGAAGGACCCGCTCGGTGCAGGAGAGGGCGAACCGGGGGGCGAAAGCGTATCGGAGGCGTCCGTCCTCGGCCCCGTGCCAGCGATCGCAGAGGCCGAGGCTCTCGGCGAGGGCGTCATCGGTCGATTCTCTCAGCCCGGGCGGAACGGAGGGATCTTCGGCGTCCATGATCGCCTTTCCCCCGACCAGCCGGAAGCCGAGGGCGGAGGCCTCGCGAAAGATGGCGTCCGTGTGGCGGACCGTCCCCATGTCCAGGGCGGCCGTCGTCCCCCCGAGCAGCAGTTCCGATATGCCGAGCCGGGTCGAGGCGCGAATGGAGGACTCCGTGTGGGCCGCTTCAAACGGCCAGATCCGCGTCTTCAGCCAGTCGAGAAGGACCAGATCCTCGGCCGATCCCCGGAAGAGCGTCTGGCAGAGGTGGAGGTGGGTCTGAACGAAGCCCGGCAGGACGATTCCGCCGGCCGCGTCGATCGCCTCAAAGTGACCCCGACGACGGAAGAGGTCCGGCTCGATCCTTCCGACGGCGACGATGCGCCCTTCGTCGACGAGAACATCCCCGCGGAGGATCTCCCGCGTCGGGTTCATCGTGATGAGGGTTCCGCCGGTGATGAGGGTGGCCACAGCGAGTTCAGCCTCCAGAGGAGGGCGGCATTCAAGCATCCCGGACGGCCCCGCGCAAGGAGTTCAGGAGTGTATGCGCCGTTGACATATCGTGCGTCCCGGCGAGCGCAACAGGCCCCCCGCACGGCATCTCATTTGCGGAGTCTTCACGTGTGAACTCGACAAGGGGGGAATCTCCATCTATGGGAGGCTCCCATGTCACGGAACGTCGGGTTTGGGGGGGCGCTGTTGGCGCTCTGGGCTCTGGCTCTGATGACGGCGACCGATTCGAGGTCGCGCTCCTCATGGGCCGAGGGGACGCAGACGGTGGACGGCGGGCGGAAGTGGATCGTGGCCTCGGTGGGGGTGGGGGCCGGAAACGACGCGCTCTGCGTCATCGACACCGAGCGGGAACGGATCGCCCTGTACCAGATCAACCAGGGGAAGGAACTCTGCCTCAAGGCCGTGCGGCAGGTGAGCTGGGACCTCCAGTGCTACGACTGGCCGGGAAAGTCGCAGCCGTCGGTGGAGGACATCAGGAAGGGGGTGGAGGAGGCAGGGAAGGGAAAGAAGAATGTGCCTCCACCGCCGGCGCCGGAGGGTCCACAGCCGAAGTAGGCAAGACCAGGGGGCACGGGCAGCTCGCCTGCCCGTGCCCCCGCCTCCGCAAAAAGTGTTTGCGTGAGATTCCACGAAACATATAATGCGAATTGGACGATGTAAGGGGGGATAACCCTTAAACGCAGGGAGCGCGCTATGTCGAAAGGGCATGCGTTCGGATTGGGGATTCTGTCGGGGGCGGTGCTGGTGCTCGCCCTTCTGGTCACGACCCGCTCGGCCGGGACTCCGGCCTATGCGGCCGAGACGGTGGACAGCGACAAGGGGATGGTCGTCGCCTCGGTCGCCATCGGCAGCCAGCAGGACGCGCTGGTGGTCATCGACACGCAACAGAAACGCCTGGCCCTTTACAATCTGAACCAGGGGAAGGAGATCGTCTTCAAGTCGGTCCGACAGATCACGTGGGACCTGCAGGGATATGACTGGGCCAACAGCGGTTCGAAGGGACCGCCGGTCGACGAGATCAAGAAGGCCGTAGAGAAGGCCAACAAGTAGGAAGCGGGGCCGCCGCCGGGGGGGCTCCGGAAACGGCGTCCCGTCCGAAGGTCAAGGAGTGCGCCATGGTGGAATACTTCTCGTTCGAAGATGTCCTGGGCGAGCTGAAGCTCGACGAGGACGAACTCAAGCGCATGGTTTCGGAGGGCGAACTGCGCGCCTTCCGGGACGAGAACAAGATGAAATTCCGGAAGGACGACGTCGAGAACCTCCGGAAGGGAAAGGTCACCGAGCCCACCATCATCCTTCCGGCCGGAGAGGCCACCGGCGGCGGGGGAGACACGGCCGAGACTCTGCTCGACCTCGATTCCATGCAGGAAATCGCGGCGCCGGCGGGAGGGGGAGCGACCGATACCGCCGTGCCGGCCGCCGATGAGACCAGCGCTGGAGAAGGCGGCGCCGCGGAAACCGTGGCGGGCGAGACCACCGGCATCACGGAAGAGATGATCTTCGACGACACCGATCTCACGGTGTCCTCGGATGCCGGGACGGCCGATTCGCAGGAGACGATGGTCGAAAGCAGCGAAGAAGATACGGGAATGACGACCCAGCCGCTCGAGGTGAGCGAGGAAGCCGGCGAGGCGGGGGAAGAGGCCGAATCCACCGTCGCCGAAGGCGAGGCGGTCACCGAGGAACTCGGGACGGAGGAAGAGGAGGCCGCGCCCTCCAAGTCCCGCGCCCGATCCGGCGCGCGCCGCAGCGCGGTGGCCCCGAAGCCTCCGGGCAGTCCGATCATGACCGGCGTGCTGGCCGTGGCGATGCTTGTTCTCGGGTTCGTCGGCGTCTTCCTGTACGACATCTCGCGCTGCACCCAGCGAGGAGAGCCGGGGATTCCCGAGTCCACGCCGCTGGCCCCGCTCGGGATCACCGAGAGCGTGGCCGACCTGATCGTCCAGATGCTCGGCATCACCGACATCCACGTCAGCGAATGGCACAAGCAGGGCGGCGGGTCGGGGGGAGGCGGGGGGGGAGGAACGGACGGCGGAGGTTCGACCCCTTCGGGGGAGGGCGGGGGATCGACCGAGACGGGAGGGGGGAGCGGAGATGGCAGCGGAGCGCCTTCCGGTGAGGGCGGAGGGGGGACCGACAGCGGTGGGGGGGCCTCGGGTGATGGCGGCGGCGGAGGGGGCACCGACGGCGGAACTCCTCCTCCCGAGAGCGGCGGAAGTTCTCCCGACGGCGGAGGTTCGACCGAGGGCGGCGGGAACTGATTTCGGAACGGATCCAGTGCAGCCAGGACCCGCGGGCGGGTTGGAGAGCCCGGATCGCGGGGGGAGCGCGGCGCACGCCGCAGCTCCCATGGAAGGAGAGGGATCGGGGCAGATCTGACGGTATCTGCACGGAGCCGCCCGGAGTGCCGGCGGTCCGCGCATCATCCCTTCCCATGTGTCTCCTCCGCATTCTCCCGGGTCGGACTGTTTTCTTCTCAACGGAAAGGAGCAGGGGCATGGAACGGAGAAGGGGGGTTCGGACGACCATCGTGGCGGTGGCCCTGGCCGTGATCGGGGGCGGTTGCGTCTCCGCCTCGAAGTACAAGATGCTGGAGGAGCAGTACCGGACCGACACCACCGCCATGGCCCGGACCCGCGAGGCGATCGAGAAGCGGAACAACGACCTGGAGCTGATGCTTCAGATCAAGGACAAGGATGCCGAAGCCCTGCGCCACGAGCTCGAGAAGTGGCGCATGGAGCACCAGCTCATGGCGCAGCAGCTGGACCAGATCAAGAGCGCCATGTCCATGCCCGGCGTCGACGTCGATCAGAACCGGATCCGGTTCGATGAGGACGTCCTTTTCGATGTCGGCTCGGCGAACGTGAAGTCGGGCGCCAACCAGGCCCTCGACAAACTGTGCCAGCTGCTTCAGAAGGAGTCGTCCTGGCTCATCCAGATCGACGGGCACACCGACAATCAGCCGATCAAGGTGACGCGAGACGTGTGGAAGACCGGCTCCAACTTCGAACTGGGGGCCCATCGGGCGCTGAACGTCCTCCTGTACCTCCAGAAGGCCGGACTCGGCGGCGACCGGATGTGGCTCACCTCTTACGGCGAGCAGCGGCCGATCGACCCGAAGGCCGACAACAGCGCCAAGGACCAGCAGAAGAAGAACCGCCGCGTGGAGGTCTGGGTCTACAAGAAGTAGGGCCATGACTGAGCCGCTGACGCCGGAGGAGCGTCGCCGTCTCCTGGCCATCGCCCGCGAGACGCTCGTCGTCCATCTCGGGACCGGGGCGACTCCGGAGTTTGACGTACCCGCCGGTCCGCTCGCCATCCCGCGAGGCGCCTTCGTCACCCTCCGCACGCAGGGACACGACCTCAGGGGTTGCATTGGTCTGCTCGAGGCCGCCCAGCCGCTCTGGAGCGTCGTCCGCGACATGGCCATGGCGGCGGCGACGCGGGACGGCCGGTTCGATCCCGTCCAGGCCTCCGATCTCCCTTCCCTCCGGATTGAAGTATCCGCTCTCTCGGAGTTCGTTCCCATTCGGCCGGAGGACGTGGTCGTTGGGACCCATGGCCTCCAGGTGCGGGGGCGCGGCCGGAGCGGGCTGCTGCTTCCGCAGGTGGCGGTGGAATGGGGATGGAATGCGGCCGAATTCTGCGCCCAGACCTGTCACAAGGCGGGGCTGCCGGAATCGTCGTGGCGCGATCCGGATCTGGTGTGGCGCGGTTTCACGGCGGAGGTGTTCGGAGAGGAACCGTAGGGGCGGGACCCGCCCGGGGCCTGTTATCCGCAGCAGCTTCCGCAGAGATTGCAGGCCGAGACCGGCACATTCGACGCGCCCATCTTGCGCCGAAAGGCCACCAGCTCCTCCACCCGCTCTCTGGGCAGCGGCTTCACCCCTCCCAGTTGCCGCGCCATCAGGGTGACCTGCGCCGCCCACTCCAGCCGCTCCAGCTTGAACCAGGCATCCTCGAGCGAGCGTCCCACGGTGACGGAGCCGTGCATCTCCATCAGCATCGCGTCGTGCTCGCGGGCGTGCGGACGGATCGCCCGGGCCGCCTCGGCCGTGGTCGGAAGGGCATAGGGCACGGTGATGATCTGTCCGAGGGAGACGATCACTTCCGGCATCACGCACTGGGCCAGCGAAACGCCCGCCACGGTGAAGGCGGTGGCGGTCGGCGGATGGGCGTGGATCACGGCCTCCACGTCGGGGCGTTCCTCGTAGATGGCCAGATGGACCTGGATCTCGGAAGTGGCGGTCCGT
The DNA here is from genome assembly GCA_016192525.1 of Planctomycetota bacterium. GTDB lineage: Bacteria > Planctomycetota > MHYJ01 > JACPTZ01 > JACPTZ01 > JACPTZ01. The sequence goes on along the minus strand of JACPTZ010000051.1, from coordinate 2,478 downwards.
CGTCCCGAAACGTGGCGTCCCGAGACGTCCACTACCACCATGTCTTCGGCAGACATCTCGCCCTTGCAGATCGACGTGGGGGTGACCAGCAGGAGTCGGTCGTCGATCCGGGCGCTCATGTTGCCTTCCGCGGCCACCACGAGTCCGCGTTCATACTGCAGACGGCCGTAGCGGACCATCTGGCGGCGGAGTTCATCCTCGTCAGGGCGCCGCGCGAAGCCTCGCATGCCGGGGACCGGGGGGATATACTCGTTCATGCGGGTCGCGATTGTAACGGGGCCGGTCGGTCAGGGGAACGAAATGCGGTGTCGGGTTTCCACCGGAGGAGATCATGCCCGTCCATACAGACCGGATTCACCTCTCCACTCACGGGGAGACCGAGATTCAGGACATCACTCCGCTCGTGACGGCCGCGCTCGAACGGGCGCGGATGAAGGCCGGGACCTGCACCGTCTTCGTCACCGGCTCCACGGGCGGGGTGACGACGGTCGAGTACGAGCCCGGGCTCGTCGCCGATCTCCAGGCCGCCTTCGAGCGTCTGGCGCCCCGGGCGCTTCCGTACGAGCACGAGAAACGCTGGCACGACGGGAACGGGCACTCGCATGTCCGGGCCTCGCTCCTGGGACCGTCGCTCACCGTGCCGTTCGTCGACGGACGCCTCACCCTCGGGACGTGGCAGCAGATCGTCTTCATCGACTTCGACAATCGGCCGAGGAGGCGTGAGTTGGTCGTCCAGTTCGTCGGGGAATAGCGGGAAGGGCGCCCTCTGCGCCGCTGGCGCGGCGCGCCCCAGCGGAGTGAAGACCTGTACGATGGAGCGCGGCGCGCGAGCGCCGCGGCGGTGACTACTTCGCGCGATAAACCCCGAACACCTCCCGCAGGGTGTCGCTGATCTCCCCGAGGGTGGCTCCGGATCGGACCGCGTCGAGGATTCGCGGGAAGAGGGGGGCGTCGGTGTTTCTGGCCGCCTCGGCGAGGGCGCCGCGCGACGCCGCCGCGGCGGCGAGATCGCGCGTCGATCGGAACCTCTCCAGCCGGGCGACCTGGGCCGTCCGGACGCCCGGATCCACCTTCATCAACTCCATGCGGTCCGACTCCGGGTCGTCCTCGCGATACCGGTTCACCCCGACGACAATCTTCTCCTCCCGCTCCACGGCCTGCTGGGCCTCGTAGGCCGACCGCTCGATCTCCCGCTGGAAGTGCTGCGCTTCAATCGCCTTGACGGAGCCTCCGAGCGCGTCGACGGCCCCCATGTACTCCCGCGCCCGGGCCTCCACGGCATCGGTGAGCGACTCGACGTACCATGAGCCCCCGAGCGGATCGACCGTGGCGGTGACGCCGGTCTCCATCGCGAGGATCTGCTGGGTTCGCAGGGCGAGCGCGATCGAACGATCGGTGGGAAGGGCGAGCGCCTCATCGCGCGAATTGGTGTGCAGGCTCTGGGTTCCGCCGAGCACGGCCGCCATGGCCTGCAGAGCCACGCGCACCACGTTGTTCTGCGGTTGCTGGGCGGTGAGCGTCGAGCCGGCGGTCTGGGTGTGGAAGCGGCACTGCTGCGCGCGGGGATCGCTCACCCCGAAGCGGTCGCGTATCGTGGCCGCCCAGAGCCGTCGCGCCGCGCGGAACTTGGCGATCTCCTCGAAGAAGTCGTTGTGCGCGTTGAAGAAGAAGGAGAGACGCTGTCCGAACCGGGCGAGGTCGAGCCCGCGCGCCCGGGCGGCCTCCACGTAGGCGCAACCATTGGCGAGGGTGAAGCCGAGCTCCTGGGCGGCGGTGGAGCCGGCCTCACGAATGTGGTAGCCGCTGATCGAGATCGGGTTCCACTTCGGGAAGCGCTCGACAGCATGGGCGCACAGGTCGATCGCCAGCCGGAGCGACGGCGCGGGCGGGTAGATATAGGTGCCGCGGGCGATGTATTCCTTCAGAATGTCGTTCTGCGTCGTTCCGCTGAGGAGGGCGGGATCGAGTCCCCGCCGCTCCGCGAGGGCGGCGAGCATCGCGAGGAGGATCGGCGCCGTGGCGTTGATCGTCATTGAAATGCTGACGCGATCGATCGGGATGCCGTCGAACAGGGTGTCGAGATCGTCGAGGGTGGAGATGGCGACGCCGGCCTTGCCGACCTCCCCCTCGGCGAGCGGGTGGTCGGCGTCGAGACCCATCTGGGTGGGGAGGTCGAAGGCGACGCTGAGGCCGGTCTGGCCCGCCGCCAGCAGGGCGCGAGAGCGGGCGTTGGTCTCCTGCGCCGTGGCGAAGCCGGCGTACTGCCGCATCGTCCAGAGCCGGCCGCGGTAGCCGGTGGGGTGGAGCCCCCGGGCGAACGGAAAGGCGCCGGGTCGGCCGATGCGCGCCTCGGTGGTCTGCGGAGCCTCCGGCTTCGAGACGGGGGGGACGGGGAGGTCGGAGGAGGTCTTCGGATCGGTCATGAGGATCGCGGGCGAGTGGGCCTTCAATCTTGGGAGTACGAGGTTACCGCATTGT